>JAJBVE010000224.1 GCA_020859995.1 Clostridiales bacterium | reverse complement strand
TGAAAAATCAAGGAATTCTGCTCTTTTTCTATTCCAAAAGTGTTTAAGACCGGAAAATAAACCTTCAATGCTTCTACAACCTTTTGTTCTATCTCAGTCGCAGTTTCTTTATCTTTGGCACTGATGGATATATATGTCTTCAACTTCGGTTCCGTTCCGCTGGGGCGTACTACTACAGAGCAGTTATCATCCAGCAGATACTTCAGAACATCCGACTTCGGCAATCTATCAAGCCCTTTGCTGTAATCTAGCGTAGTCAACACTTTTTTCGGACCTATCTCGTCCACTCCTTCATGGAACTTTGCCATGATTTTTTGCATTTTTTCAATACCTGCAGAACCCTCAAAAGTGAAGGAATGGAGTGTGTTGAGACAGTAACCGAACTCCTCATACAACTCATTCAGCTTATCCAGCAGGGAAATGCCCCTTTTCTTGTAATAAGTGAACATCTCGCAAATCAGGAACGCACCGTCAACCGCGTCTTTGTCTCTGACGTAGCCACCGGACAGATAACCATAGCTTTCCTCAAAACCAAAGACATAGGAGTCCTCTTTCCCTTGCTTCTCTAAAAATCCTATCTGCTCACCGATAAACTTAAAGCCAGTCAGAACATTAACTGTTCTCACTCCATACTTTGCAGCAATCCGATCTGCCATATCAATGGTAACGATGGTCTTTACCAGAACAGGATCGTCCGGCATTTTTCCATGTTTAATTCGCTGTGAGCAAATGTAATCCAGCAAAAGCATTCCCGTCTCATTACCAGAGAGCAGAACATACTCCCCCGCATCATTCTTCACAGCAATGCCTACACGATCACAGTCTGGGTCTGTGGCAAGTAGAAGATCCGCATTGCACTTTGCGGCATACTCCATACCAAGTGCCATTGCTTCCTTAATTTCCGGATTAGGATAAGGACATGTCGGGAAGTGCCCGTCAGGTTTCTCCTGCTCTTTTACCACTGTAATGTTGGTATATCCGCTCTCCTTTAATGTCCTCAGCACCGGCTTCAAGCCAGTACCATTCAGAGGAGAGTAAACGATAGAAACGTCTTTGTTAATCTCGTCTCCGTAAAGGACAGACTGCTTCTTTACTTCCTCCACAAACGATGTATAGACATCATCAGAAATATAGAAAATCTTTCCTTCCTCGATGCCCTGTTCAAATGTTTCATTATTAACATCATCAAAAATATCCAGCTTCTCGATTTCAGCCAGAATATCAGCTGCCGCCTCTGTAGTAATTTGGCAGCCATCTGCTCCATAAACCTTATATCCGTTATACTTAGACGGATTATGGGAGGCCGTCACCATGATGCCAGCTACACAGCCCAATGTTCTCACCGCATAAGAAAGGCATGGGGTCGGCATCAATTCCTTATAGATAGAAACCTGAATACCGTTCGCCGCGAACACACCTGACGCAACCTGCGCAAACAGGTCAGATTTGATGCGGGAATCGAAACTTACCGCAATCTTCCTCTCGTCTTCTGGGAAGTTCTTCTTCACATAATCGGAAAGTCCCTGAGATGCCTTTGCTACTGTGTAGATATTCATACGGTTAGTACCTGCACCAATCACACCGCGCAGACCGCCTGTACCGAAAGTCAAGTCTCGATAAAAGGCATCTTCGATTTCGACTTCTCCCATATTCTTCAGTTCGTTTACAATATCCTGATCAACAGTCGCTTTATGTATCCAACGTTTATATTCTTGAGATATGGTCACTGATTCCATGATTCATTCCTCCAGATTTTCTGGTTCCTATTACCTTGTTCCTCTTGCAGATATACCGTCATAATCGTATGTACAGAACTTCCAACTTTGATTTCATTGCTCATACACATTTCCACAGCCCGCGCCAGAGGAACTTCTCCATCCGCTGCGGCAGCTCTACCCTCCTTAATATCGGCCAAAACGCCCATTTTCCGGGCTTTTTGCTCATTTTTCCGGGTAATACAGTTTTCAGCTTTACTCCCTTGTACTCCGTCAGTCCTCCATTGTCACAGCCTGTCCGGTTGTAGCAGGTGACTTCGCAGCCCATCTCAACCAGTCTTGTGTGCCAGCTCCTCTACCACGACTTCGATGCCACCTCTGCTGCTGTCCATTGCCGGAACCGTTTTGTGTCCCAGCATTGCCACCTTGAGGGGAGCCTTCTTTTCAGTTTTCATCTATCAATAACTCCTCTCGATTTTTCAAACAGTTATCAGTTTGCCAGTATTCTAATGCTGGTCTGCCCCTACCTCGACCCCTTCCGCATAAATACCACCGCCACGGTCTTCACCAATATCTTTACATCCAACCCCAGGCTCCAGTTCTGTATGTACTGCGTATCGAGCTTTACGACGTCTTCGAAATCATCGATATCGCTCCGTCCGCTTACCTGCCACAGGCCGGTGATTCCCGGCTTTATGGAAAGGCGGGCTCTGTGGTAGGAGTTGTACATGCTTACTTCGCTGATGAGGGGCGGCCTGGTGCCGACCAGGGACATGTCGCCCTTCAGTACATTCCAGAATTGCGGGAGTTCGTCGATACTGCTGGCGCGCAGGAGATGTCCGAGGCCGTGTTTGGTGCCGTCGGGGCCGCTGCCGATGATGCGGGGATCGTTTTCGATCTTGAACATCTGGCCTTTCATTTCGTTTTTTTCCATTAGCTCCGCTTTGCGCTCTTCCGCGTCCTGATACATGCTGCGGAATTTGTAGAGTTTGAAGATTCTGCCGTTTTTCCCGACTCGATCCTGTCCAAAGAAAATGGGGCCTGGATCTGAAAGATAAATGGCAGGCGCCACAAACAGAAAGAAGACTCCGGTGATCAGCAGTCCTACGATGCCGCCGGCGATATCCATGGCGCGTTTCAGGAAGGCCTGTCCGACTGTGATTAATTTCAGATAACTGGTCATCACGGATATGCCGCCGATATTTTCTTCGTACCTGGCTCCCGCCAGTTCGTCGGCGGAGCGTATTTCCAGATGAATGGTGATTCCCATCATGCTGCAGTCGCGCACCAGGTTCTGAGGTATTTTCACGTTTGACGGGATGCTGAAAAGAATTTCGTCTGTCGCGGATTTCAGCAGGTAATCCGTCAGGGTTTCCAGGTTCGCGACCACAGGGATTCCGTTTATTTCTTTGAGTCTGTCCGGGTTTTTTGCCGATCAGGGCGATGCCGTTTACCTGAAAGTCAAGCATCTGATCCTGAAATTGTTCCAGGATGCGTTCGGCCCCTGCCTGATCTGTCACGAGCAGCAATAGCCGCGGGTTTTTGGCCAGCCGGTAATGGATGATCTTTTTCCACAGCGTGCGCTCCAGCCAGATCATCAGCAGGGAAATGATCGCCGTATAGGCTACGACCATTCTGGACAACGAGTCCATCGCTTTCAGGAAAAAATGGAAGATCAGCATTATGGCGATGACGGTTGCCACATGTTTCATTACCGCTGTGAATTCTTTTAAATAGCCTCGTCTCAGTATGTCTTTGTAATTGTTGTCAAACGCGGATACACAAATATGGCTCAAAGCGATGATGATAATCAGGCTTCGATATAGCTGCGACTCCCATATTTCCCACTGGTTGATATGAATCAGGTAAGCCAGCCAGATGGAAATAAGGAAGCAGACGAGATCCAGTATCATAAAATCTATATGCTTTATGAAGCTGCTTGGATTTTTCAGGTACATAAACTCGCAGATTACCCTTCCTCTACGGCATCAATTCCTCTGATAGTATCTAAATTTGATACAATGTCGTAATTTTCTAGTACTTTTAAATCATAAATCCCATGATTCTGAAGCCAGCGGCGAAAACTCCGCCACATTTTCATGGTCAAAGGTCATGCCGCCTGCCGAATCAGGGAAGAGCCATGCTTTTGGGGCCTTTTTGGGGCTCTTTCTTACCTTCCTCTTGCCATTTTATGGGGCGGCCTGACTTCTAGCAGGCGCGCCCCGCCTGTGCGTCCCAGATAAATCCGATCTTGTCAAGGAGCCGGATCTTTTCTTCACTCATCTTTCCTGTCTTTCTTATATGCCGCTGGTTTAGGATCCAGTTGTACAGGCTGGTGCCGCTTTTGCCGCGGTAATCCGCGGGGACGCCTGCCAGACTTCCATGGGCTTGCGCGTATTCTTTCGCGGTCTGGTACATCTCTTTCCAGCGAGCGGAGGCTTTTACCGGGTCGTCGGCAGGCAGTTCCGCCAAAAGCTCCGCCTGTCTCTGGCTTAGTTTCCCATCCTGCAGTGCTTTCCTCTGGAAGGCCAGCCATTTGCCGATCCAGACTCCGTCTACTACCGTATTCTGGCTGATTGCGAGGCTTCCGGTTTCTCTGTACCATTTTTTTACCAGTTCCAGCCGGCTCTCCCAGGAATCGGCCTGCCACACCATGCCGATGGCTTCCAGTTTTTTCTTCCGTGCGGCGGATATTTTATCTGACTGGTAATCCAGCCTCTGCCTGCAGATCCAGCGTCCCAGGGAATATCCGTCTTCCACGGTATATCTGGCCGGGACGAGGAGATCGCCGTGCCTGGCGGCATATTCTTTCGCTGCCTGGTAGCCCTTCTCCCATTTGGAATCGTTTGCTTTGGTCCAGACCATCCCGATCGCGTCAAGACGGCTGATCTGTTCTTCCGTCAGGGTCTCTCTGGCTGTCTGGCTCTCTGCGTCCGCCTGGAATCTCTGATCTCTCTGGAGTTCTCTGTCCGTCTGAAGCTTTTTGCCGATCCGGGTTTCTCCGTGTTTTTTTCGTTCTTTCCGCAGCCGGTATATCCAGCTGCCCAGTTTTATTCCATCCGCGTCCACATAGGCGGATGGGACATCCAGGTCCCCATGCTCCCTGTAGTAAGCGGCGGCGGCTTCGTAATTTCGCTCCCAGAAATAGTCGGTCTTGCCCCAGATCATTCCCAGGTCATCCAACATCTTTATCCGTTCAGGGGTCAGATATTTCTGCCTTATGCCTGCCTTTTCGCAGGTGCGGATGCTGCCAAGCCAGCAGCCAAGCTTTACGCCATTCTCCGTCACATAATCGCTTTTTACATTCAAGTCTCCGTGGGTCTCGTAATAGGCTTTCGCCGCCGAATAGTTTTTCTCCCAGAGACGATCTTGAAAGGAATTCCATTCCATACCGATGGAATCCAGTTTCCTGATCCGTTCTTCTGTAAGGCTGCCACGGACTTCCCCTTTGCGGACTCTTCTCTGCGTGACGATCCAGGAGCCGAGACGGTAGCCATCCTCCGTGGAATAATAAGCCGGCACCTCCAGGTCTCCATATTCTCTGTAATAAGTCTCCGCCAGACCAAACATCATATCCCAGGAGGCGGATAAGGTTTCGTTCAGCCTATTGAACAGTTCCCGGCAGTCCCTCACCTCGTCGATGATACGGAAATGTTCGTTTACAATATGACTGCCCTCTCCAAGGTCCCTATAGTAAGAAGCAACCAGCTGCATTTCGTCTTCTATCGAAGACCAGCTTTCCAGGCAGTTCAGATTTTGTACGATATCGAACACGACCGCGTCGTTTTTTTTACTGGCGGAAAGCGCCCGGCCGATCTGCTGTTTATATATAATCGGGGATATGGTCGGCCGCAGCAGAATGACGCCGCTGATGTCTTCCACATGAATCCCCTCATTCAAAGCATCGATGCAATAAAGGAGACGCAAATGAGAGGTGTCATTGTCCGCGCGGAAGTCGTCAAACGCCTGCTCGGCCCCTGGCTCCAGCGTATAAAGGGAATAAACATGCGGGTGCGGATCGACCTTCGCGAACCACTCCAGATGCCCCATCATTTCGTCCATGTGCTCCTTGCTGGAGCAGAACACGATGTATTTTCCCGTCCGGTCCGGCATGTGTTTGTCAAAAATTTCATCCAGTCCCTCTGACATCTCCAGAGCGCGCTTCAGGTCTTCCAGATACTTCTCGCAGGTTTCCCGGACGATCCTGCTTTTCGTCGATTTGACGCGCTGCTCGTATTTCGCCAGACTTTGCTGGCAGGAATAGACGGAAAGCACATACTTCGGCGGATTCAAAATGCCCCGGACGATCGCCTCGCCAAGGGTCATTTCCGACGCGATATTTCCATCAAAAAGCTCGTCCGCCATATCTCTCTGGTTATCCAGATAGCGGATGTTCGTCGCGGATAGACCCAGAATCGGCGTGTCTGGAAATACAGAGAGCAGCTTCCGCACCCCCTGCCCCCATTGCTGCGCGCCGCAGCGGTGGAACTCGTCCAGGATGATGTAGGATGGGGCGGCAGCTTTTTTCCCTTTTTCCGCCTGACCTGGTTGATTCGACGGAGCCGGTTGAGCTGACAGAGCCAACTGGTCTGACTGTGCCAACTGACTTGACGGAGCTGGCTGTTCTGACTGTGCCGGCTGATCTGATTGAACCAACTGATCTGACTGTGCCAACTGACTTGACGGAACTGGCTGATTTGACTCAGAAGAAATCTCCGAAGCGCCGTCCGCGCAGATGTTCGCCATTTCCGCTTCACTCATCCACATGAGTTTCGCGTAGGTGCAGAAAACAATGTTCCGCGGAATTTCCCCGCTGGTCGCCGCTTTCAGGTTCTCCAGCTGCGTTTTAAAGATATATTCTGACGGGGAAAGCCAGAGAACACGCTTGTTCGCCGTGTCAGTCAAATGCGAAGCGGAGGACGTTTCCGTCATCTGATCCGCGCAGAGCCGGAATCCGATGAAAGACTTTCCGGTTCCTGTGGGATGTATGATCGCTGCTTTTCCAGTCTGTTTCATCATCTCTACCGCAGCGTCATATGCCGATTGATTGTGCTCAAACAGCGCTACTTCCAACATCCTCACCTCCCCGTTCGAATGTTTTATCGTGATCCGTTTTTCTAATCTGGGGCAATTGGAACTGCGCGGCTTTAGCCGCAAAACCCTCGCTGGGGCGGCATCCTCGCTCTTCGCACGGGATATAATACCTTAACCGCCCTTCGCCGGAGCAGTATCCTCGTCTTTCGGTCGGGATAAGCCCTAATCTTCGATAATGGAACGCATAAACATAAAAAAGAAAGCCTTCGGACAGTGCTATGAACCGCTTTCTGTCAGGCCCTTCTTATATAAAAATTCTTGCTTACTGCTTCTCATATGCATCCATAGCGTATAGCTCCGCCATTCTGCCCTTCATGAAAGCGCATTTTGGAGTCTCACTATGACATCCGGCAACGGCAGCAGCGGCGGCGCGACATGCTGCGGAAGACCGGAATTTGTAATTCGTGATATTGTTTTCCTGAGGGAAAGGGTTATCCCTTAGCAGATTATTAAGGGAGTAGTTTTTTCCAAAAGAAAAAAGCTGTATAATCCCTTAACACGCATGAATTCTACCTCACAATGCTCTGTCTGTCAAGATATGAAGCGGAATTTACCGGATTTTTGCTTCCTTGCCGCACAATATTTTATTGCATATGAGCATAACAATTAAAAGAAAGCTTTTCGCAAGTGGTCAAATTCGTGGTCAGAATTTGGCCGCTTTTTTTATCATGACCACAAATACAGAAAAGAGGTAAAGAGTATGGGACGACGCGGCGAAAACATCCGCAAGAGAAACGATGGACGATGGGAGGCGCGGGTGATCTGCGGGCTGCCAGTGGATGGTAAAACAAACTACAAATATTTATACAGTTCCTCCTATCAGGGAGCGAAAGCTCTGAAGAAAGAGTTCCTGTTAAACTTGAATGCGATGCCAAAGCCAGATCCGGTATCTCCGGCTTCCATTTCTTCAATAGAATCGGCCGCAAAAGATACGGTTCCTGACGCTTATGAAAAAAGACACGCGTTCACGGATAATATCACGGACAATATTCCGGAGGCGCAGGAATCCCCTCCGCTTTTTTCTGCTGTCGCCAATGAATGGCTGGCAGCAAAAAAGCTTTCCGTAAAAAAATCCACTTACGCGAATTATTCTTTCATGGTTGAGAAACATCTCCTTCCAGACTTTGGCAAGCTTGCTGTCAAAGAGGTGGATACAGACCGGATTGACGCGTTTTTGCTGAGCAAAAAAGAGCATGGCGGCCTCAAAGCCGGGGAAGCCCTCTCTGAAAAAACGATTTCTGAAATCAAAGGTACTCTGAACCGGGTTCTCCGGTACGCAAAATCCCACAACATCATTGATGCAGTGCCGGATTCCATGCCGGTCAGTATAAAACAGCCTCCAATAATAATCCTGACGAAGCAGGAACAGGAATATATTGAAGCGGAGGCGTTAAGTGAAGACACAAATTTCAGTCTGGGTGTGCTTCTTTGCCTGAATACAGGAATCCGCGAAGGAGAACTTTGCGGTCTGCAGTGGGGAGATTTCGACTGGAATGAAGAAACCATCTCGGTCAATAAAACGGTATACCGCATTTCCAATATGGATGATGAATCCGGCCCCAAAACCCGTGTAGTAATCGATAAGCCTAAGACATTGTGCTCGATCCGAACGATTCCGCTCCCGTCTGAAATTGTACCATTTCTCAAAGAACGTGCTGGTGCAGCATCTGAATATGTGGTTACAGGTACCGAAAAATTCATGGAACCGCGCGTATGCCGTGATCGTTACGCGCGGTTTGAAAAAAGAGCCGGCGTAGCGCATCACAATTTTCATAATCTCCGCCATACCTATGCCACGAATTGTGTGGAAAACGGTGTCAATACGAAAATCCTCAGCGAAAATCTGGGCCATTCTAATGTAAACATTACACTCCAGCTGTATGTCCATCCTTCCATGTCAGCAAAGAAAGCGGAAGTGAACAAGCTGAAAACCTTTGTGAACCGCGGCCGGAACTAAGAGGATACAGTCATCGTCAGTGGTCAGATTCGTGGTCAATTAAAAAACCTCAGGAAGCGGAAAGCCAGTAAAATCAAAGGATTTTGAGCAGGTACTCCCTTAATAATCTGCTATGGGATATTCACGAGCAGGAGGCCGCCTTTTCGCCTCCTGCTCGTTTGCGTGGTTGCATATGCGCCCTCGCAGCCTAATAACTGGTGCAAAATTTTGTACTTTCGTCAAAAAGTCGTTTAAAAAAATTTGTGCTTTTATTGAAAAGTCGTTTGAAAAAGTTTGCCTTTCTATTGAAAAGTCGCTTGAAAAAATTGCTCCAGGTGCAGCTCCTGCTGCAGTATACAGTTGTTGGCGGTATGCCGGATGCCGTGCAAACCTTTGTCGATACCCGGCAGATGAATGAAGTATTGCAAATAC
>JAJBVE010000083.1 GCA_020859995.1 Clostridiales bacterium | reverse complement strand
GTCTCCCTGCTCGATCTCCATTTTTTCACATATTTTATAGTATACATCTTTCACGGAAAATGGTATAATCGGACAGTGAGCGTCAAAATGGTGGGAAAGAAGCAGAGAAAATGATACAGGACATAGGAAAACACAGATTTCACAATGAATACCATCCGGAGGCTGTACCTAGAGCGGACAGCAAAGTGTTATTTTATCGTGGTCGTGAGATATTTGTGAAATGTGAGGATGAGCAGATTTGCTTCTTGACATTTGAGAAGGTGTCAGAGGTGTGGCCGGAAGCAGGAAAAAAGATGACGTATCTGTTTTCTATTGATGGAGTCTCTTATTTCCTGCTTGCGGAATTCGAAATGGATACGCAGAAATTGGACCTGCAGGAGGCCTGTAAGTCAAAGGAAACAGAAAATCTTCTGGCATCCTTTCCCGGCTACTCCTGGGAGAAAATTGAGCGGATGCGTACGGTCGGACCGAAAGAGGCTGCGTTTGCCGGAGTGACCGGGCTGCAGCTCTATGAATGGTACAAAAGCCGCCGCTTTTGCCCTGCCTGCGGCGAACATATGGTACACAGTGAGAAGGAACGCATGATGCATTGCCCCTCCTGCGGCCAGATTGAATATCCGAAGATCTGTCCGGCAGTGATTGTCGCGGTGACAGATGGAGATCGGATTCTGCTGACTAAATACGCTGGCCGCAGCTTTCGAAATTACGCGCTGATCGCCGGATTTGCCGAGATCGGGGAGACACTGGAGGAAACAGTTGAGCGTGAGGTGATGGAAGAGGTTGGTCTGAAGGTCAAAAACATCCGTTACTACAAAAGCCAGCCCTGGTCGTTTACGGATACGCTGCTGACGGGCTTTTTTACCGAGGTGGATCGAGATACCCATATTCATATGGATGAAAATGAGCTTTCCGTCGCGAAATGGTGTACGCGTGAGGAAGTGCCTGAGGACGACGGCGTGAGTCTGACGCGGGAGATGATGGGAGTCTTTAAATCCGGAGGAATCATAAAATGAAAGCTGCTCTGTTACAGATGCGTATCCAGACGGAAAACGAGGCAAACATCCAGAAAGCCCGTTTCCTGATTCAGGAAGCTGCCCGCAATGGCGCGGATCTGGTGATGCTTCCAGAGATGTTTACCTGCCCTTATGACACGCGCGTTTTTCGGACGTATGCCCAGCCCGACGGCGGGGAAAACTGGAAAGCCCTCTCTGAAGCAGCCAGTAAGGCAGGGGTCTATCTGGCAGCGGGCTCCATGCCGGAGCTTGCGTCCGGAAATGTCTATAACACAGCTTATGTTTTTGACCGTCAGGGCTTGCAGATCGCAAAGCATCGAAAGATGCATCTGTTTGATGTAGATATTCAGGGCGGACAGAGCTTCCATGAAAGCGAGACCCTGACAGCGGGCGATCAGGTAACACTTTTTGACACAGAATTTGGCCGGATGGGCCTGATGATCTGCTTTGATATCCGGTTTCCGGAGCTGGCCAGGCTGCTGGCGCTGGGAGGCGCGAAAGTGATTCTGGTGCCTGCCGCGTTCAACCTGACGACCGGACCGGCGCACTGGGAGCTGGCGTTTCGTTCCCGCGCGGTGGATAATCAGGTGTTTATGCTGGGCTGTTCGCCGGCGAGAGACATGGAAAGCAGCTATCACGCCTACGGAAATTCGCTGGTAGTTTCGCCCTGGGGTGATATTCTTGCCAGACTGAATGAGCAGGAGGCGATCCTGTACTGCGAATTCAATCCCGAAGATACGGCAAAAACACGACGGGAGCTGCCGCTTTTAAATGCCCGCAGGACAGATATTTATGAATTAAGTTGTCTGTAAATCGTGATTTTCCGGAAATGTCGGATTCTGGAATGATGTGGGACGTAAATGTCCCGCTCAAAGGATGCGATATTCGCTGGGCAAAGTGAAACGGAGAGCGGATTTTTACTTAATAAACGGAACTAATTTACATGCAGAAGAGGTTTATTATTATGCAGGATAGTAATCAGATGAATGAAACTACAAACACAAGACCCAGAAGCTTTAAAATTATCGGGACCGGGAGCTGCGTACCAGAAAAGGTCGTGACAAATGATGACCTGACGGTATTTCTGGACACAAGCGATGAATGGATCCGCAGCCGCAGCGGCATTGAACAGCGGCATATCTGTACGACAGAGACCACCTCAGATCTAGCCATCGGAGCCGCCAGAAACGCTCTGGAAAATGCGCATACGACTCCGGATGAGATTGACATGATCCTGTGCGCAACCATCAGCGGGGAGTATGTCTGCCCGTCGATGGCTGCCCTTGTGCAGAGAAGTCTGGGTGCGCAGTGTCCCTGCGTAGATCTGAGTGCGGCCTGCACCGGCTGGATTTATCTGATGGATACGGCGTCAGCCTTTTTTGCCCGGGGAGGGATCCGCAAAATGCTTCTGATCGGCGCAGAATCCATGTCCCGGATTCTTAACTGGCATGACCGTTCCACAGCAGTGTTGTTTGGAGACGGAGCAGGAGCCGTGGTGCTTGAGCCGGGTGACAATTATCTGGCCTCTTCCTTTGTCACGGAGGGCAATGATGAAGTGATTGCGATTCCCACGAAAAACGGGATTTCGCCCTGGTATCTCAATGAACAGAAGCTTCCGCTGGTTCATATGGACGGGCAGGAGACCTATAAGTTTGCCGTGAGCAACCTTCCGAAACGGGTGGATGAGGTGCTTCAGAAGGCTGGCCTTAAAGAGGAAGATCTGGACTGGGTCATTCCGCATCAGGCAAACAAGCGCATTATCGACAGCGCGTCCCGCCGGATGAAACATGTTCCGGCGGATCATTTCTGCGTGAACCTGCAGAAATACGGGAACACCTCCGCGGCGAGTATTCCGCTGCTTCTGGATGAATGGAACCGCGCGGGCAGATTCAAAGAAAACGATCTGCTGGTAATGGTAGCGTTTGGAGGCGGACTCTCGAGCGCTGCGTGTCTGGTTCGGTGGTAAAAAACAGTTGACATTTCGCTGACGCTGGCATATGATAATCAAAATAAATTTGCACTGCAATCATCTACAGTACAAACTGATCAGGCTTCGGATCACAGGAAGGGCGAAGGCAAGTGTACCGCCCGGACGCGCATCCGGCTGCCGGGTCGCATTTGCGACAGCAGGTAACATAGCATCTGCGGGACAGTAGTAAGTACTATTACTATCGGCTCGGGATGCTATTTCTATATCCTGAAATGCCGGAGGATTTACTCAAACATTTGCAGGAGAGAAAGGATGTTATCTGATGATGAAAAGAAAAGACCATATGAATGAGAATTCTGGTTCAGATAGAACTCGGAAACCACTCCTGGACGGAGAGCTGCAGGAAGCGGCTGTGTCAAAAGAAGCGTTATCGAAAGAATCTATATCGAAAGAAACTATATCGAAAGAAACTGCACCAGGGGAAACTATATCAGAAGTAATTTCATCGAAAGATTCGGAATTCGCGGCTCTGGCGGGCAGGGTTTCCGCAGTCAGTATCGCGGGGAATGTTTTTCTGTCAGTATTTAAATTTATTGCCGGAGTGCTGGGACATTCCAGCGCAATGGTTTCAGACGCGGTGCATTCTCTTTCGGATGTGATTACGACAGTGATCGCTTTGATCGGGGTGAAGATCGCAAAGCAAGGCGCGGACGAAGGCCATCCATATGGTCATGAGCGTTTTGAATGTGTTTCCTCTATTATTCTTTCCGGGCTGCTGCTGGCCACGGGACTTGGTATCGGTATGACCGGGATGAAGACCATTCTGGCTGGAGACTATACGGAGCTTGCGGTGCCTGGGGTGCTTCCGCTCGTGGCAGCGGTTGTGTCGATCGTTTCGAAAGAAGCGATGTTCTGGTATACGAGAAGCTGCGCGCAAAAGATGCATTCCTCTGTGTTTATGGCGGACGCCTGGCATCACCGCTCAGACGCTCTTTCTTCCATCGGTTCTCTGATCGGCGTCGCTGGAGCAAGAGCCGGGCTGCCGGTGCTCGATTCCGTCGCCAGCGTTGTGATCTGTCTTTTTATTTTAAAGGTGGCAGTGGATATTTTCCGGGATGCTGTGCGGAAACTGACAGATACAGCCTGCGATGAGGATTACACAGAGCAGGTGCGCACATTTATCGCCCGTCAGGACGGAGTGAGGCGGATTGATCTGCTGCAGACGAGGATGTTTGGCGAAAAGGTTTATGTCGATGTGGAGATTGCGGTAGATGCGCACATGGAGCTGGAAGACGCCCACGCAATCGCGGAGAGGGTTCACACAGGGCTTGAGAATACATTTGATAATATAAAACATGTGATGGTGCACGTCAATCCATATGAAATTTCGTAATGGTTCCGTAGCTTTATAATAAAAAATTGTCTATTCAGGACAGTATCTCGCACTTGCCGCGAAGTATATATGAAAACGTAAATTTCTTCTTGACCGGATGCATCTGATGGAGTAAGCTGATTTAAACAAAATTGTGCCTGTATGAGAAACAATGCTTTACAGACACAGACAAATAATTCAGAAAGGATACCTGTAATCTGATGAGAAAATTATTTATGAGCCATAAGAAAACCAGAAAAATCATTACGCCGCTGCTCGCAGCAGTGCTGATAGCTGGATCCTTTTCTGGCAGTGCCGGCGCGGAAGAAGCGGATTGTGTGCATTTTGGCGTACTTTCCGGACCGACCGGCATCGGCGCGGCTAAGCTGCTGACGGACAGCGACAATGGCGATACTGCGAATACGTATGAGTATGTGATTGCTTCGGACAACAGCGAAATAGTCTCCGGCCTGACCACCGGTGAGCTGGATATCGCCTGCATGGCATCCAATACGGCGCTGAATCTGTACAATCAGGATGTAGAGATTCAGGTGATCGCTCTTGGCACCCAGGGCGTGCTGCATATTCTGGAGAGCGGAGGAGCTGAGGAGATCCAGTCGATGAATGACCTGGTAGGACGGACGATTTATGCGACCGGCCAGGGAAGCAATCCAGAGTATATCCTTCGCTATCTGCTGGAATCCAATGATATAGATCCGGATACGGACGTGGAAATTGTATTCGCTGATGCGACAGAGATCAGCGCCGGTCTGATATCCGGGGAGATTGAGACGGCCATGCTGCCGGTACCGGCGGCGACTGCGGCGATCCTGCAAAGCGACGGTACCGTCAGAGACGCGTTGGATGTCAATGATATCTGGGAGGAGATTGGAAATGGTTCTTCACTGATCATGACAGCGGTGGTTGCCCGCACAGAGTTTATAGAGGAGAATCCGGATGCGGTGGAAACATTCCTGGAAGAATACGAAGCGTCCATTGGCTATGTAAATTCAAATGTAGAAGAGGCGGCGGAGCTTGTCGCCGGACTTGGCATTACCCCGTCCGCAGCGATTGCCGCGGCAGCGATCCCGCAGTGCAACCTGATTTTTATCTCCGGAGAGGCGATGGAGCCGTCGATTTCTGATTACTATGATGTGCTTTACGAGGCTGACCCGGATTCCGTCGGAGGCGCATTGCCGGATGACGGATTCTATTATTGCGAATAAGAAGTGATGCACTGCAATAGCTGATTTTGTGGAGGCAAATGAAAGTATAGCGGTATTCTATGTCTGGGAAAATGAAAAAGAATGTTATAAAAATCATGCTGCCCCTGGCCTTCTGGCTGGGGGTTTGGCAAATTGTGGCGGTATATGTGGATTTCGCGCTGCTGCTCCCGACACCGGTGGCGGTGGGCAGAACACTACTGGAGCTGGCAGCTGCAGGAGCCTTCTGGAAAAGCATTTTTCTGAGCCTGGGGCGCGTGTTTTCCGGTCTGTTTCTGGGCTGCTTTCTGGGGTGTTTTCTGGCATTTCTGACATTTCGCTTTCCCTTTGCAGATCTGCTTCTTTCTCCTGCCATCCGTGTCATCCGTGCCACTCCGGTGGTATCCTTCATTCTGCTGGTTTATTTATGGATAGCGCGCAGAAATATTCCCGGCTGTATTTCGGCACTGATGGTACTCCCGATTATGTGGAACAGCATTCGTCTGGGACTGGATTCGGTTGACAGGAAGCTTCTGGAGATGGCAGCGGCCTATCGCTTCGGGAAAATGAAAACGATCCGTCTGATCTGGCTGCCTTCGCTGCGTCCTTATTTTAGCAGTGGCCTGACTACAGGGCTTGGGCTCGCATGGAAATCAGGGGTTGCCGCCGAGGTGATCTGTCCGCCCCGCTACGCGATCGGAACGGAGCTTTCAAAAGCGAAAACTGCTCTGCAGTCTCCGGAGTTATATGCCTGGACGGTAGTGCTCATCCTGCTGTCTCTGACGATGGAAGCTGTCCTGCGCAGACTTCTGAATCTGCGGAAGGCGAAAGAGGCGTGCCCAAAATCTTCTGACAGAGAAATCTTACATGAAGAAGTATCGTATCAAAAAGAATCAGGTAAAAATGAGTCAGAAAGAGTATCAGACCAAGAGCAACGTCCCGCAAAGAAACCGTTTGAAGCACATTCGGTGGAAAACCATCAGACAGATATTGATCTCATGGAGAAGCTTTGCACAGCAAATCTTCACATGAAAGAAGCTCCCATAGAGAATCTTTACATAGAAAATCTGACTTTTTCCTACGGAGAAAAGCGAATCATGTCTCAATTTAATATGGTTCTGTCTCTGGATGGGCTGACGGCCATTTCCGGGCCATCCGGATGCGGCAAGACCACATTGCTGCGGATTCTGGCCGGACTTGAAAAAAGAGCAGAGGGCAGTATTCTGCTGAATATAGACAGACATGGCAATGAAAACGGCAATAGAAATGGCGACAGCAGCGGTAACAATCATGGAAATGGTACTGGTATTGGGAACTGTTGCAAGAGCATTCCGCTGCATCAGAAACGGATCAGTATTTTGTTTCAGGAAGACCGCCTGCTGCCGTGGCGAACAGTGAAAGAGCACATTATGGATGTTCGTCCGGATCAGGTCGATGAATGGCTGGCTTTCGCGGAACTTGAGGAAGTAAAGGATGCATATCCCGCCGAATTGTCCGGCGGACAGGCTCGCCGGCTGGCTCTGGCGCGCTGTTGCGCACTAGGCGGCGAGCTGATGCTTTTAGATGAGCCGTTTGCCGGAGTCGATACGGACAGACGTGTCCGCATTCTGGAACGGCTGAAAAAGATGGGGATTCCCGTGATTCTCGCGACGCATGAGCCGGACGTTGTGGCGGCCTGCGGATACGTGGTATATTTGGATGGGCCGCCGCTGCGGGTAAAAAATCAGTCTGTTGTCAATGATAGTAACAGCAGGTGAAATCAAAATCAGGTGCCTGCTGTATTGCGAAGTAAAATATTCTGCTCAGATTCAGATTTGCAGCACCAGATAAATTAGTATGGCTGCCGCTACTGGAACGCTGACTGTGTCATATCCGTGTCTGGAGATCAGTTCGACAAATGCTGCGCAGATGGATATGACCAGTCCGGTCAGGACAGTGACCGGCCAGGAAACACCAGCCATCGGAAGGCAGATGAGCAGGATGATAAAATCCACAAGAAACATTCCGGCACTGCCTTCATACGTTTTATGGTTGTCCGCAATGCGCCAGCCTACCCGGTGCTTTCCAAAACGTTTTCCGACAAGAGCGGCGGTGCAGTCCCCGATGCCCCATACCAGGATCGCGAGGATTACAGTCATTTTCGATCCAAGAAATCCCCAGAAGATGGCTACAAGGCCCGCTTCCAGGAAAAACAGCAGAAGCAGGCTTCTTTTAATTTCTCCGTGCGCACGCTCCTGCAGGATAGACGGATAGTATTTTGTATGCTCCAGCAGACTCAGAATCGGGTATACGACAATCGCAAACAGAAACGCCACGATAGCCACAACATACCAGTGCTCCTGCGCGGCGGCCATGACCGGTGTGGTGAGAAAAGCGATGATATGCAGAAACTTGCGCCGCAGTTCGCCTTTGACGCCCAATACGCCAAAGCAGAAGAGAGCGATGGCTACAACGATCACCAGGAAAATCAGCAGGTGGAGAATGGTCTGGAGAATTTCAGTTAATATCAGCGGCAGGGCGGCATCCCGAAAGTAATTCAGATATATCATAGCCGCTCCGAGGAGAGTGAGCGCTGCGCCCGTAACCAGCCCGACGGTCCGATTGCTGACCCGGTTGGCAAACTGCGCGGAGAGCCGGGAGGCGATCGTGGCAGTCACAATGCAGATGACCAGTACATCGGCGCGTTCCAGGACGATGGCCGGGTGGATCAGCGTATGGCTGATAAAGGCAATCAGTGCGGTGAAGGTCATGATAAAGGTGCTGGTCCCGACGGCAGTTTTCAACTCGTATCCTAAAAACATGGTGAACACGACAAGCATCATCATGCCGCCGCCAGTTCCGACAAACCCGGTGCCAAATCCGATCGTCAGTCCAAAAAAGAGCGAAACAGCGATTTCCTTTGCGCTCAGTTTTACACCGGCGTTATCTGCAGCCTGATTGGATGAGTCGGGCTTTACCAGAAAGCGGATACCGATGCAGAAGGTCAGAAACAGGGTAAATCCCCCCAGCACCTGACTCCCGGCCAGATAAGCGACATAGCTGCCAAGCGTACTCATGGAAATGATACAGACCAGCATGATCCATCCGTGCTTCAGATCAATCTTCTTATTCTTTGCGTAGGTAGCACTCGTTACAGCAGAGCCGAGTATATCCGAAGTCAGAGCGATCGCTGTCGCCTGATACGGCCCATATTCTCCGCTAAACGAAGGACACAGGACAATCAGAATCGGCACCATGACCGTCGCTGCCGACAGCCCCGCAAGCCCGGTTCCGACACCGGCGCCCACGGCTGCAATCACATACCAGAAATATTCCATAAAAACGCTTCCTTTCCACTGACAAATGCACAGGTCTCGCAGACAGCATCTGGATTATGCGAAAACCCATGATTTTCAGACAGACTTTTGCCTGCGGGGTATTTCAGATTGTGTGTAAAATTTACATGAACTACATGTTTTCTTTACATAATTCTTACAATGAAGTATAGCAAAAACAAGTGAAATTTCAAGTGACAATATAGAAGAGGCCGTTTTGTTATACGGCATACCGGCACCACTTTTTGAGCGCTTCTCATTGTCTTACGGTATACTTTCCTGTTGTTTTTTTAGTATAGTCCGGTCTTAAACACTTTTGGAATAGAAAAAGAGCAGAATTCCTTGATT
>JAJBVE010000235.1 GCA_020859995.1 Clostridiales bacterium | reverse complement strand
TGGGAAAATACAAGTATTTTTATTGCGAAAAGTTTTTATTCTTTAGCGCTGTTTTCTTATTATTTCTCGTCCGTTTCTTTTTTGTTTCTGCCTTATCTTATTTTTTCATGGCCAGCATTGCTTATTCCTTCTCCACCACTTCTCCGCGCTTCTTATAGATGGAATTTGCAGGAACGACTCCGCGCACGGAGGAAAGCGGGTAGATATTGGAGTGCGGGCCGATGACCGAGCCAGGATTCAGAACCGAACCGCAGCCGACCTCCACCTCATCTCCCAACATCGCGCCGAACTTCTTCAATCCTGTCTCGATATATTCCGCGCCGTCCTTCACTACCACCAGCTTCTTGTCAGACTTCACATTCGAGGTGATCGAGCCTGCTCCCATGTGCGCCCTATAGCCAAGTATAGAATCACCGACATAGTTGTAATGCGGCACCTGCACCTTATTGAACAGGACAACGTTTTTCAACTCCGTTGAGTTTCCTACCACCGCACCCTCGCCCACGATCGCGTTGCCGCGGATAAACGCGCAGTGGCGCACCTCAGCGTTTTTCCCTATGATCGCCGGACCGTGGATATACGCGGTCGGCGCTATCGTCGCAGTCTTCGCAATCCAGACATCCTCGCCGCATTTCTCATAATCCTCTTCCGGAAGCATACTGCCAAGCTTGAGGATAAACGCGCTGATCCGCGGGAGCACCTCCCAGGGGTACTCGGCACCGGTAAACAGGTCTTTGGCGATCGTTTCATTCAGATTGTACAGGTTTTTTATTTTACATGATTCCATTTTGTTTTCCTCCTCAGGCTTCTCTGGCAGTCGGCATGTTCTCATGCAAATGAAAGATCCCCTCTCCCGTCTCCAGATCAAGCTTAATCTTCCGATGCAAACAACTTATTACATCTCGTTTTAATGTAATCAGTAAATACTCATTTCTCCAATCAAGTCCTGGCTCTCGTACTTCTGGAGACCGTTCTCTCACATCTGACATTCGAAGTCTCTGCTTTGCAGGATTTGCCGAATCATCTATTTTATCATTGCGGTAGCATGAGTATACTATAATATGAGTAAGCTGAAACATAATGCCAAGTGCTCCTGCCAGCGCCAATGCATTCAAAAGCGCACCCGCAAACTGTTCTTTAACCGTCTCCCAGCTTTTCGGACCTATCGAGCGTTTCATCTCAAATATATGCACATACCATACATCATCTTTGCATTCAAACAATACAAAGTCCGCGCATTTTTTAATTTCAAAATATTGAAGTTTTTTATCCTCCAACGATTTAAACAAAATACTCGCATTTTGGAGTTTTACCGTCAACTCCGCTTCGCCCTCTTTTTTTCGTTCTATCAGATGAAAGCTATCTTCAGAGCATTCAACCAGATTTTTGTCCAATTCTTCAAGTCTTTTCTCTACCTGTGCGGTAAACATGATTCCTCCAGTCCTTCTATGTCATCAATCTGCCTGTTCATTCTTTTCAAAGTTTCATAAAATGTCGGCAATTCATAGCCGTAATCACCACATTTCAGCTTTGTCACGGTGCTTTGCCCACTCCTAGCATCCGCATCAAACTGATAAACTGCTGTATTCTCACGATTCAGTAAATCTTCCTCCGCATATCCGTTATTCTCTAAAAACACTTCCTTTTGCTGCATCTCATTTGCCTTTATCATGTTATTCACATGCTGCAGCATAAAATCACTGTGTGTGGTAAGAAAAACCGGCACTCCTTCATTCTGAATTCGAATCAACAGCTGCATCATCCGCCATTGCAATTCGGGGTGCAGGCAAATCTCCGGTTCTTCAATCATCAATGTTCCAAAGTCAACATAACGCAAAAATAGCAAGAGCGGCGTCACTTCAGTCACCACACCCGAGCTGACAAACATAGGAATCGGCTCTTCACTTCCAGCCGGATGATATAAGACATCATGAGACGGCAATTGCGAAACTTCTATTTTCCCGGATAATATATATTTTTCCGTAAAATCAATACAGTTTTCATATTTATTTCTTCCTGTGTCCGCTCGCATCGTACTGAGGCTTCTAAGAAAATCTCCTGACGGTCTCGTTAGAAGATTTTTAGAAACAGGCTGTACTGTAAACTTATCTTCCAGAGCATTTCCAACCAGGGTCTTATATGTTAAAAGAAAGCCTGTTCTGGTAGTCGGCAGATACACAACTGGCTCTTCGCAAGTATCAGGAGATATTTTCAAAAAATTTTCTAAAACAAATCTTATCCATAGCCACTTTTCATTTATCCCCTTAAAGGAACCAATATGCGTTTTATCTGAAATAATTAAATATGGGTTTGAGTAAGCAGCTTTTGACGTTTCAACATTCAGCCCTATTTTCTCTTCAGCCGTGCCGATATATCCCGCCGTCAAATGGAAATCCATATTTTTCGGAAACTCTATCCTTAACTTTTTTATTGATACTTCTCTGTTAAACAAAGATAATATAAATCTTGACAGGTTTTTTTCAAGAATTTCATTCAGGAAATCCTGAGTACAGTTGATATCCGAATCTGAAAACGTATATTCAAGTTCATCTGCGTTTTTCGCTTTTTCGAAAATTTTCTCTATAACTTCCCAGCATGATTGAAATGCCATTGAATTTTCATCATATTTATACTGGCTTAGAGATAAATGCAAAAGCCCGTAAATCAATGTCATCAAATAGCTTTTTCCGCTGTTATTATCACCAATAAACATAGTCAAAGGTGCCATGGTAATATCCGCTTCTTTTATTTTTCCGAATTCTTCCACATGCAATGTCCATTGATTCATAGGATACTCCATTCATAAGGTTGCGCTTAAGATTATATGAAAAGCCCATGTATTGGTTCCGTCTCTTATTATTATCACATATTTAGGCATATTGCAACCCCGGTTTCAGTTCTTCAATTAACTCCTGCTTTCTTACCTCGATCCGGTTTTCTTCGTATAGTATTTTGCCGCCTCATCGAACATGGGCCGCAGCTGGGTCTGGTTGTGCAGCGAAAGTACGCCGTCTGTCCGTTTTCGGATGAAGCTCTCCAGCTTTTCCATGTACTCCTCACTCGTGATCTGGCCTTCTGCGACATAGGTGAGTCCCTTCTCCCAGCTTGCGGTCAGCTCCGGATTTAAGAGGGAACGGATCGAGCAGTACACTACATCGTGTATCATCTCGCCCTGCAGGGTGGGGGTCAGCACCTGTGTTTTTTTGTTCAATGCCAGATACTCATTGGCAACCAGCTTTTTGAGAATCTCGGCGCGTGTCGCGCTCGTGCCGATCCCGCTGCCCTTGATCTGCGCGCGAAGCTCCTCGTCCTCGATCAGCTGACCGGCGTTTTCCATAGCAAGTATCATAGAACCGGAATTGTAGCGTTTTGGCGGGGATGTTTCCCCCTCGCGGATGCCAAGGGAGCGCACGGGCAGCTGCATGCCTTTGCGCAGGCCTTTCAAAATGTCAAGCAACTCCGTGCCGAATTCTGCCTCTGTATTATCACTGCCATCTCCATTGTCGGCAATTCTGGCATTCCCATTGCCGGTAACCTTGCCTTTAGCATCAACAGTCGCATTCCCATTAGCAGTTTCCGCCTTATTCTTCTTTTTCCGGTCATTCGGATTGCCAGCGACTTTGAAGTATCCCTCCGTCAGCAATACTTTAAAAGAATAGAAAAACTTTTCCTTGCCCATGACGGTTACCATGGTGATTTTCTGAAATTCCGCAGCAGGATAAAAAATGCTCAGGAATCGCCGCACTATCGCCGCATAGACGCCGTAAGCATGCCCTTTGAGGGAACCGAGTGCCCCCAGCCCCTGGCCGGTGGGAATGATCGCGTAGTGATCCGTAATCTGTTTATCATTGACATATCTCGTGCGGGCGATTCCTTTATAAGAACCGATGTTAAGAATTTCTTCGGCAAACTCCGCCGCTGGTGCAAAGCGCCTCAGGCCGGCGATATTTTTATGTATTTCTTTTGCTACTGCTGTCGAGAGGACGCGGGCATCGGTACGCGGATAGGTGACTAACTTCTTCTCATAGAGCTCCTGTACAATCCGCAGGGTCTCATCCGGGCTGATTTTAAACATGCGCGAGCAGTCATTCTGAAGCTCCGCCAGGTTATAAAGCAGCGGCGGGTTTTTCTTCTCTTTCTTTTTTTCGATAGAATCAATGCGGGTTGTCTCATTGGCGGAGGCAGTAAGGGTATCGCCTGTCCAGCCAACTGCTTTTTGTCCAGCTTGCAGCGCATTCGTATTACTCGTGGATGCGACAGTGCTTCGACCTTCGTTTGCATCACTCATATTAACCGCAACAGCACCTCGCGTTGTTTGCAATTCTGTTTTCGAATCGGCACTTCCACCTGTCTTTCCAGGCAATGCTGCCGTGCCATTCGCAGCAGAGGCGCTTCCCGGCATCAGGCTGGCGATCAGCGTCTGTGCATCTTGCTTCTCGCGAAAGCCATTTTCTTTATAAAGCTTCGGAGAAAGATACCAGTCAGATCCCTCGACTGCACGAAATTCTCCTTCGAGACCAGGCTGGCGGGAGGTTTCTGCGCGATCCAACAATCCCTGTTGGCGAGATATCACAGTATTATCCTTAAGCACCTGTTGGCGAGACGTCTCAGTGCTTTCCGTCAGCACCTGCTGACGGGATGATGTGCTTCCGTTCACCGCGCCGCCAGGCAGAATAACCTCCTGCAAGACTCTGTAAAAAGGTGTCTTCACAAACTGCCGGATTTCCCGCTCGCGGCGGACCACCATCCCCAGCACGCAGGTCATCACACGGCCGACTGAGACAACCGTGCGGTTTCTCCCAAGATAGTTTGAGATGGTATTTCCATATTTTAAAGTCAGGAGACGGGAAAAATTGATGCCCATCAGATAATCTTCCTTTGCGCGCAAATAAGCCGCAGAGGCAAGATTGTCATACTCGGACAAATCCTTCGCCTGCTCAATGCCGCGGTGAATTTCCTCTTCCGTCTGGGAATCGATCCAGACCCGGCGGCGCTTTTTACCGTGAACCTTTGCCTCCTGCTCTACGAGGCGGTAAATGTACTCACCCTCGCGCCCGGAATCGGTGCAGACATAGATCGTATCCACATCCGTCCGTTTCAAAAGCCGACTTACAATCGCAAACTGCTTTTTGACAGACGGAATGACCTCGTACAGAAAATGATCCGGGAGAAAAGGCAGCGTATCCAGACTCCACCGTTTATATTTCGGATCGTACACTTCCGGATAGCTCATGGTCACCAGATGCCCGACACACCATGTCACTACGTAGGAATCCGATTCCTGATAGCCATCGCCGCGCTTCATATTCTCATGCAAAGCCTTCGCAAACTCCTGCGCCACGCTCGGTTTCTCCGCAATGAACAGTTGTTTAGCCATGTAATTCCTCCACTGTCTGATAGTCTGATATATAAATGTCTTTTGTCTGAGAAGCCAGCACTACGTAATAATGCCCATGCATAAAAAACTGCCGCAGGTTATTCGTTCTACGGCAGTTTGACCGGATAGTCCCGGCCAATGGTAATAGCTATTACTGCTTTTTCCTTTTCTCCGCCTCACGCAGTCTTCGTCGAAGATCCGCCACTTCATCTTCCAAAGCAGTATTCCTTGCTTCCAGCTCACTCTTTTGTCCCTGTAATTCGCTATTCTGCTCTTTAAGAGCACTGTTTTGCTCTGTCAATGCGCCATTCTGTTCTGTCAATGCGCCATTCTGCTCTGTCAGTGCGCCATTCTGTTCTGTCAGTGCGCCATTCTGTTCTGTCAGTGCGCCATTCTGTTCTTCCAGCTCATCAGTTCGAATGCGATAAACATCATTTGGCAACTCAATGGCCCCGGGAAGTAATTCTTTCACTGCCGTATCCCCTCCCTTTTCCTCATAGTTTAAAAGCACCTGCATGTAAAGCTCATTGGTAAGTTCACCTAATTGATTGTAGTCATCTACTGTAATATTACCAGCTTTATAATTCGCTTCTATGCTTTCCAGTATATCAAACTCCAGGATTCTTTTCAATTCTTCAATTTCATTTTTTGAAGGATTCTTCGGATCATCATCTGGCATAAGAATATCCCGCATCCGCAAAACCTGAAATGGAATAAACAAAATCTGTCTTCCATTTTCATAGATTGTATCTTGTTAAATACAAAAAGCCGATCCTCTTGTAAGAACCGGCTCTCTATGAACAATCTTATTTATATCTGAGCATGCAAAATGGTTCGTCTCAGGCATTCTTCGCAGCAATATACCCCAACGCTTTGAGCGTCTCCGCGCAAAGTACCGCTCCGCCTGCCGCGCCGCGGACAGTGTTGTGGGAAAGGCCGACGAACTTGTAATCGTAGATGGTGTCCTCACGGAGACGTCCAATCGACACGCCCATTCCATTTTCGTAGTCTACATCCAGTACAACCTGCGGACGGTTGTCCTCCTCCATATACTGAATGAACTGCTTCGGTGCGCTCGGCAGCTGCAGCTTCTGCGGAAGGCCGGAATAATTGATCAGCTTTTCAATCAGCTGCTCTTTGGTCGGCTTTTTGCGGAACTTGACGAATACGGCAGCGGTATGGCCATTGAGTACCGGGACGCGGATGCACTGACAGGTAATCTTCGGCTCAGCGGCCGGTTTGATCACGCCGTCTTCCACAACGCCCCAGAGGCGGAGCGGCTCTTTCTCGCTCTTTTCTTCTTCGCCGCCAATGTAGGGAATCACATTCTCCACCATCTCCGGCCAGTCTTTAAAGGTTTTGCCTGCCCCGGAAATCGCCTGATAGGTGGTCGCTACAACTTCATATGGCTCAAATTCGCGCCAGGCGCTCAGGGCCGGAGCATAGCTCTGAATGGAGCAGTTCGGTTTTACCGCAATAAAACCGCGGGTGGTGCCAAGGCGCTTCTTCTGAGAAGCAATCACTTCGAAATGCTCCGGATTGATTTCCGGAACCACCATCGGCACATCCGGCGTCCAGCGGTGCGCGCTGTTGTTGGAGACAACCGGAGTCTCTGTTTTCGCGTATTCTTCTTCGATCGCGCGAATCTCGTCCTTAGACATATCGACTGCGGAAAATACAAAATCAACGGTCGAGGCCACTTCCTCTACTTCGTTGACATTTTTCACGATCAGGCTCTTGACTCCCTCCGGCATCGGGGTCGTCATTTTCCATCTTCCTCCGACTGCCTCCTCATAGGTCTTGCCGGCGCTGCGGGGGCTTGCCGCCACTGTCACCACCTCAAACCACGGGTGATTCTCCAAAAGAGAAATAAATCTCTGGCCTACCATTCCTGTTGCTCCCAGGATTCCTACCTTCAGTTTCTGATCCATTTTTTCAATTCTCTCCTCTTATAATGATTCCGAAAGAAAAGCAGGACATTGCATTCCAATCTTATTCTCCAATAGCTGTCAGGTAAAGGAACATCGTTCCCTCTACAGTATTTATGCCACCAACCAAATGGGGAAAATGGAGTTTATCATAGCGATCCCCAGTCTCTCGAATCATGTAATAAAATAAAATGAATAATAACATGCGTCATGTCTTTGCACGGCACACATTTGTCCTCACAGAATATACTCTTTTTATCCTGATGTCAAGATTACTTTTCACATTTCTTCCATAAATCGAACATAATCTCAACACATTTCGCGAGTATATTCACAGGTGAAACAAATGAAGGACATCGGACCAACATTTGTTTTTCATACATTTTTCTCTGGCGGGCAGCAATGCCCGCCCTCCTTTTTTATAATTCCAGATATTTTTTACAAATTTCCAGTGTCTCGCGCATGGCCACCTCTCCCGGGGCGCCTTTGGTGAGGCGCTTTTCTACACAGGTCTTCATACTGATCGCTTCATAGATGTCGTCCCCAAATACCTCACTCTCCTCACGGAATTCCTCCAGAGTCAGATCATCCAGAGCCTTATCCTGCGCGATACAGCGAAGCACCAGACGCCCGGAAATGCTGTGCGCGTCGCGGAACGGTACCCCATGGTTCACCAGATAATCCGCCACGTCTGTCGCGTTGGTAAATCCGTTTTTCGCGGAGGTCTCCATCGTATCTTTGTTGAATTTCATCGTATCCAGCATGCCGGTAAAGAGCGGCAGGCAGGAGTTGACCGTGTCGATCGCGTCGAAGGTGCCTTCTTTATCTTCCTGCATATCCTTATTATAAGCAAGGGGAAGCCCTTTCATCGTAGTCAGCATTCCCATCAGGGACGCGTAAACACGCCCGGTCTTTCCGCGCACCAGTTCGGCGATGTCCGGGTTCTTTTTCTGAGGCATGATGCTGCTGCCGGTGCTGTAGGCGTCATCAATCTCCACAAATCGATATTCGTTGGAATTCCAAAGAATAATTTCCTCAGAAAAGCGGCTCAGGTGCATCATAATGGTGGAAAGCGCGCTCAGATATTCGATCACATAATCGCGGTCTGAGACGGAATCCATGCTGTTTAATGTCGGTCCCGCAAAGCCAAGCAGTTCTGCCGTATAGTCACGATCCAGGGGATAGGTCGTCCCCGCCAGAGCTCCCGCGCCCAGCGGGCAGTAATTCATCCTTTTATAAATATCCGCCAGCCGGGACCGGTCGCGGCGGAACATTTCAAAATACGCGCCTACATGATGTGCGAGCGTCACCGGCTGCGCCTTCTGCAAATGAGTAAATCCCGGCATGAAGGTGTCAATATTTTTTTCCATAATGCGGAAAAGCACGGTCAGCAGGTCTTTCAGAAGACGGTCCGTCTCGCCCACCGCGTCCCGCACGTACATGCGCATATCCAACGCCACCTGATCGTTGCGGCTGCGGCCCGTGTGCAGCTTTTTCCCCGCCTCGCCGATCCGTTCGGTGAGAACCGCTTCCACAAAGCTGTGAATGTCCTCATATTCCGGTGTAATACGAAGCTCCCCGCTCTCCACATCCGCCAATATCCCTTCAAGGCCGCCAATGATCGCGTCGCGTTCTTCTTCCGAGAGAATCCCCTGCTTCGCCAGCATTTTTACATGAGCAAGACTGCCCTCAATGTCCTGGCGGTACAGCCGCTTGTCAAATGAAATCGACGCGTTAAAATCATAGACCATCTGGTCGGTCTTTTTCGTAAATCGCCCGCCCCATAATTGTGCCATTTTATCCACTCCCTGCTGATTGTTTTTGCTCTGTCTGTTGATACGTTTGTTTTTTCTGATTATGGCAAACTATTTCGTAACCGTTCTGAATAGTTACACTATTTCTTATTTTCCGGCACCGCGGAAAAATCTTTTA
>JAJBVE010000185.1 GCA_020859995.1 Clostridiales bacterium | reverse complement strand
AAAATCAAGAATTTGTATAGACTTCAGCTTTTTATTCTTTAGCGCTGTCATTTTGTATTTTTACTTGTCCGTGACCCAATCTTGTGGTAAACTGAACCCATGTGTTGCGCATATGTGATATACGGCCAGTAACATCGACGATAACGACGAAAGGAATTATACATACAAAATGGATTCGAATAAAGGTTTTAACAAAAATGCTTTTAGCGACTGGAACCTTTCGGAGGAGGCATTGAAAGTCCCTTTCGAGGAACCCGCGCGTCAGTATTTTTTCATAGCAAAATGCCGCGAGATCGTAAAAGAACGCTCTATGGAATCCGGCCGGGAGCTGCTGGCGAATGTGACCACCTTCGGGTGTCAGATGAACGCGAAAGATTCTGAGAAGCTGCGCGGCATCCTTCTGGAAATCGGGTTTACCATGACTGAAAGTGAGGATGCGGATCTGGTCCTTTACAACACCTGCACGGTGCGTGAAAATGCCAATCTGAAGGTATACGGACATCTCGGCTATCTTTCAAATCTGAAAAAGAAAAATCCGCGTATGATCATCGCCCTTTGCGGCTGCATGATGCAGGAGCCGGATGTAGTGGCGAAGCTGCAAAAAAGCTACCGCTTTGTTAATCTGATTTTCGGCACACACAATATTTTCAAATTCGCAGAGCTGCTTTACGAGGTTCTGGAAGGACAGAGAAAAGAGGAGCAGATGCTGCTGCCGGAGCCGTCGGGCGCCGGCGGGGAAACGCTCCATCTTCAGAAAAAAGCTGCGCCCCGTATGGACACTGCTGTGGAAACACCTTTACCACACCAGAGACATACGGCTGTAAAGAACCCCAGCCCTATGATTGTTGACATCTGGAAGGATACGGATCAGGTGGTGGAGGATCTTCCGGCGGACCGCACGTATTCATTCAAGAGCGGAGTGAATATTATGTATGGCTGTAACAATTTCTGCACCTACTGTATTGTTCCCTACGTGCGGGGCCGGGAAAGAAGCCGCCGGCCGGAAGACATTATTCACGAGATCGAGCAGCTTTCCAGGGACGGCGTGATCGAGGTTATGCTGCTTGGACAGAATGTGAATTCATACGGAAAAACGCTGGATACGCCGGTCTCCTTCGCTTGTCTGCTGCAGATGGTCGAGCAGGTGCCCGGAATTCAACGCATTCGGTTCATGACCTCTCATCCGAAGGATCTCTCGGATGAACTGATCGATGTGATGAAACACTCGCGGAAAGTCTGCCGTCATCTGCATTTGCCGCTGCAGTCGGGAAGCAGCCGCATTCTTAAAAAGATGAACCGGCGCTATACGAAGGAACAATACCTGGAACTGGCCGCGAAGCTGCGCCGTGAGATCCCGGATATTTCACTCACAACCGATATCATTGTTGGGTTTCCAGGCGAGACGGAGGAAGATTTTCAGGAAACACTGGATGTGGTGCGCCAGGTACGGTACGACAGCGCGTTTACATTTATTTATTCCAAGCGAACCGGTACCCCGGCTGCCGCGATGGAGGATCAGGTGCCAGATGATGTTGTGAAAGATCGTTTTCAACGTCTCCTCACTCTGGTGCAGGACATTTCGCAGGAGATGTCAAAGCGGGTAGAGGGGCAGACCCAGCCGGTACTGGTCGAGTCCCTGAATGATCATGATCCGGCGCTGGTTACCGGACGGCTCTCTAACAATCTGCTGGTGCATTTTCCAGGGACGAAGGATCTGATCGGACAGATCGTAAATGTCCGCCTGAGTGAATGCAAAGGGTTTTATTACCTTGGAGAGCAGGTGTGATTTCTGCTTTATCAATTGCAGCAAACAGATCTGAAAAACGGACCTGCGGGTCTGCTATTTTGACAGGCGCACGGCTGGACTGTTATGAATGGAAAGTAGTTAATCTATATAAGCAAATGGAGGATACCCTATATGAAAAGAAAAAGGATGCTGCGAATGTTAGGCCTGGCGGCTGTGTTTGCGCTTACCTGTCATTTGACCGGAGGAAACGCGGATACCGCGCGTCTGACCGTGCTGGCAGATGACGATGAGACGGAAGACGAGGATGGCCTTGCCGCTATTACTCCGTCCGATTATCTGGTGGAAAATGTTGCTGATTATATCACGGTAGGCAGTCTGGAGGAACTTTCAGCCACGCAGTATACCTACGAAATCACAGATGAGATGGTGCAGGAGACCATCGAAGAGGAGTTAAGTGAGTCAACGATTGAGACGGAAGTGGACCGCGCAGCCGAGATGGGGGACGTGGTCTACCTGGATCTGGCCTGTACCGTTCAGAGTACGGGAGAATCAAGCTCCTTCAATACCTACTTTTATCTTGGCGATGCCGACTACGGCGAAGAATTTGACGAAGCGCTTGTGGGCGCGTCGGCAACAGATGTGCTGTCATTTGAAATTTCTTTCAGTGAAGACGACCTGGATGAGACCATGATTGAGGAAGAGTGGGCAGGAGAAACTGTTTCGTTCCAGGCATTTATCGGAAGTGTCTGCGAAATCTCAGAGCCCGAGTACACGGATGACTATGTTTCCGAGTATACCGATTACTCTACGAAAGAGGAGTATGAGGCGTCCATCAGAGAAGATCTGGAGGCAGAATATGAGGAATACAGCTACTCAGATGTAATGGAAGAGCTGATGTCCGCCGCTTTGGACGCCAGCGAAATCATTGAGATGCCGGAGGAGCTTTATGAGCTCTGCTATGAGGAAACCGTCAGCGACTACATGAATTATCTGGGGACGGATGACCTGGATGAGATTTTTGCGGATGAGGAATATGACATTTCTCAGGAAGATCTGGAAGAAGAAGCAATGGAAATGGCGGAGCGCCGTCTGCTGATCAGTTATATCTGCGAGACGAATGATGTTACGATCACGGAGGACGATTACGTTTCGTTTGTGACGGAGTATGCCGAACTCTATGAGTATGATTCTGCTCTGGAATTTGAGACAGATATGATCCGCTCCTACCTGGTGTGGTATCTCTATGAGAGTGAAGCCTGCGAGATTCTCTACGAAAACGCGGATATCACGACGGAAATATATGATGAAGAATATTACTAGAAACCGGACGTCGGCGGCAAGACGATGCAGGCAGGCCAGTGTATGGTAAGAATGCGGCAAAGATGGAAGCTGGCAGTGATAGCATGGAAAAGATGGAAGCTGGCAGTGATAACATGGCAAAGATAAAATCTGGCGGTGGAATACGGACAGACGCGGATCCGTACTGCAACATGCGCGGATGGAACTCTGTGATGAAAATACAGCAGAACGGGCCGGTACGAATGGGAGGGTATGAGTATGAAATTATGGAATCACATGTTCGTCGTGGTCCCCTTGTGCACCGCTGTGATTTTATTACTCGCCGCGCCGATGATTTACCTGTTTCAGTACAGCAAACTGAAAAATAAAAGATTCTGGCTGGCTGCGTATGTTCTGATACTGATATGGATCGCGCGCTTTCTGGTCGGATATCTGATCGGATTTGTGTTTTCCGGTGAGAGCAGCGGACTGTCCGCGATAGAGGAGCTTTTAAACAGCCTGATTCATGCGCTGCAGACATTCAGCATGGATGAGGACTATACAGATTACACGGTGAAGGGCAAGCAGCTTCTTACAACGGTGGGGCTGTCTCACTGGGCCCCGATCTACGGTTTATTCATGTCGCTTTTGAATCTGTGCGCTCCGATCCTGGGCGGCGCGATTTTGCTGGATATTCTGATGAATCTGTTTCCGAAATTCCGTCTGCGCTTTCTCGTCGGCAAGGATGTGTTTGTTTTTTCAGAATTAAATGACGCATCGATTACACTGGCGGAGGACATTTGCGCCGGAGATCATTTCCGGCAGATTATGGGCTTTTGCAAGGAAGACCGATCAAAACGAAGACCGGTTCTGGTTTTCACGGACACATACAATGATGAAAACGATGAGTCTGGCGCGGAGCTGATTGACCGTGCGAAAGCGCTGGGGGCGATCTGTGTGAGAGAGGATATGATGTTCCTTTCCTTCCGCAGTGCAGCCACGGTCTCCTATTTTCTGCTCGATTCATCTTACCAGGGAAGTATGAACGCGCTGGATACTCTGTTAAAAAACGACGGGAATGGAAAGCCGCTGTGGCCTTCCCCAGCTTCAGAACAGGATCCGGTTTCCACCAGAGTCTACCTGTTTTCCGAAGATGGCAATACAAACAGTATGATCCGTAATCTTCGAGACCGCTACAAGGAAAATGCGGATCGTGTTATGATCCGGAATGTGCGGAGCTGCCGCAACGCGGTAGTAAACCTGATGTACGACACGCCGCTGTTCCTTTCTCTGTTTACGGATGAAAACGAAAAAGCCTTCCGTACAGTGACCGCGGACGAAGAGGAAACCGATCTCACGGTTACGATCCTTGGTGATAACCAGCTGGCGCAGGAATTGTTTAAGGCATCCTACTGGTGCGGTCAGATGAATCACATTCGCCTCCATCTGAATGTGCTGGCCAGGGATCCGGCACGGTTTGAGCAGAGGATTCGCCAGGAATGTCCGGAGCTGCAATCTTCCTGCGATGAGGATTCCGATCTGCTGCGTGTTTTTCCAAATGATCCGGACACGCCGCGGAATCCACCCTATGCGTATACACTGCGTTTTATTCAGATCAAAGACACTGCCCTTCTGACAGACCTGCCGGAGGATCTGCTTGGCAGGACGGACTATTTCGCGGTCGCTTTTGACTCCGATCAAGAAAACTTAGAGGCGGCGGACTGCCTGTCGCAGCGGGTAACGCATCTTCTTTTGGAAAGCTTCTCAGAGCGGCATCCGGTGATTGCGGTTTCCGTATTTGACCGGGTTTTAAGTGACGCGGCCGCGCGGCTGCGTCCGGAGCCTTTTCATCCCTATCTGATACCTTTTGCCGACCGGCAAAGCCGATTTAACTGCAAAAATGTATTTATTACCGATTTTTCCTTTGACGCGGATGCCAGCGGGATTTTGTATGATAAAACGCATGAGAAAAAAGAGCAGGAAGATGAATATAAATTCTGGGCGAACATTGCGCGCACAGTGCATGTTCCTTATAAAATGTTTGGTATTGGCGCGATAGAAGAAATCCGCCTGAATGGCTGCGGCGTCAAATCAGGGTACCGATATCGCAAAGAGATTCCATACAACGCACAGCTTGCGGATGCTCTTGCCTGGATAGAGCATAGGAGATGGAACGCGTTCATGCGCGCCCAGGGATTCTGTCATCCGACGAAGAATCAGCTGACTGCATTTTATAAAAATCCTGCTCTTACAGATGCCGCGCAGAAATATCTGGGAGCCAGACTGCATTCCTGCCTGACAGAAAGCAGTCTGATTCCGACAAAACAGGCTCCGTGGCCGGATTTGTGCGCAAAGAGCATGGATGGCCTGGATTATGTAGCCCGATATCTGGATCTGCTGGAGATTCGGATACGGAAGCAGGCCGACGGTGCTGATGCTGCTGATACCGATACCGTTGGGGAGACGACGCGGAATCTGCAGCCCGTGACGGATGAGGAACTGATGTCTCTGGCGCTTCATGAGCCGGATTTACAATCGGATTACAAAAAATATGATTATCCGGCATATGATGACCCTCTGCGCAAAATCCTGGGATGGCCGTCAGCCAGGCATGAAGTATATTAACCAGTTACCAAAGTGAGGACAATAGGATGAACGGAAACAGAAACAGAGACAGAAACAAGATTTACCAGATGGTTGAAGCGTTTGCGAAGGAATATATGGAGAAGGATGACGACTTTACGTTTTGCCATTTTCTCTATGGGTACGCAAAGCTGCTCTGCATGGATCAGAATACACTTAATGAGATGTTTTCAGATGATTTACAACAGCTGGAGTTGGAGAGGATACTGGAAATTTTCGACGAGAACGACCTTGATTACCAATTAATGAAGGAGGGTATGCCGATCCTTTTGCAGTGCCGCACCGCTGCGAAGCAGGAGCAGGAATACATAAAGTTGATACTCGAGGAATTAGATAAGAGCAAGGCGGTTTCAGAACTGGGATACGCGATGGTAGTGTTAAAGCTTATTCTCAGCAAAGATATCCCGGAGCTTACTCTGATGAAGAAAAACCATACGCTGGATGGCTTCATCGAGTATGCAGAAAAGCTCACGGGCAGACAGCCTGTTTCTGCTTCTGAGCCTGAGGATGACCAGGAGGCTGATTGCGGCTCCCGGGAGCTGTCTGACGCGTCATCTGGAAGCAGGGAAGACACAGCAGCTTCCGACAAAGATTCTCTGGATCCTCTCGCGCAGATTCAGGCTGCTCTGGCGGGCCAGTCGGCTGCTTCTGCCGATAAAGACTCTTCATCCGACTCCATCTTTTCCGGCGTATTTCCAGGTAAATCTGATTCGGACGGGAGGCGTGACGCTGCTGCCAGACAGGAAAAGGCGGCTGCCGAAGTTCCGATTTCTCCGGAGGAGGGCAGGAACAATTTCCAGACTCTGATTTCCCGTACAAAAAAACTTTATTCAGATTTGCTTGGCAAGGTGAAGGGACAGGATGAAGCGATCCGCATTTTTGTGGAGGGCTATTTTCAGTCAGAAGTTTTCCAGGGAAGCAAAAAGGCCGCAGGAAAGCCGAGCGCGACCTTCCTTTTCGCAGGTCCTCCCGGAGTCGGCAAAACTTATCTGTCCGAGACGGCCGCCGGCTTGCTGGGACTGCCTTTTGCCCGTTTTGACATGAGTGAATACACAGACCCGTCTTCCACACAGATTTTCGCGGGCTCCGATAAGAATTATAAGAGTGCGAAGCCAGGTAAGGTGACATCGTTTGTCAAAGAGCACCCGAAGTGTCTGATTCTTTTTGATGAAATTGAGAAGGCGGATATCAGCGTAATCTACCTTTTTCTGCAGATTCTTGATGCTGGTACGCTGACAGACAGCTATGATGAAAAATCCGTCTCCTTTAAAGACACAATCCTGATTTTTACGACGAATGTCGGCAGAGCGCTCTATGAAGCGGACCGGGAGACAAATCTTTCTGTGCTGCCCCGTTCCGTGATCATGGACGCGCTTTCCACGGAGAAAGACCAATACGGACATGAGCGTTTTCCAGCAGCGATTTGCTCCCGCTTTTCGGCTGGTAATGTCGTGATGCTCAACCATCTGGGCGTCCATTTCCTGGTGGATATTGTGAATGACCGTTTTCGCTGGTGCGCCGCACAGCTGAAGGAGGAATACGGTTATCAGCTGGTGATGGATCCCAAGGTAGCGCTGGTGCTGATTTTCAACCAGAGTTCCGAGCTGGACGCGAGAACCGCGTCCTCCCAGAGCGTCATTATGATTAAAAATGAGCTCTATGAATTCGGCCGCCACGTGGAGGATTCCGAACATGTATTTCAGCAGCTGGAGCGGATTCATTTTAAAGTGCAGGTGCCGGAGGATAATCAGGAGGTTTGTAATCTCCTGATGAATCAGTCGCATCTGAATATTCTGATTCTGACAGATCAAAAGCCGGACGCGTTCGGCTCCGCAAAGGAAAAAGAATATGAACTGCACTTTGCGTCAGAGATCACGTCAGCAATGGAGATGGTTCGAAATCAGGAAATTGATTTCATCATGATTGATCCGGCCTGCGGCCAGAGCAGCTTCATCCGGAACTATCTGAGTATGGATGACTGGGATTCAGAAGGGATCCGTTTCTTTGATGAGATTCGTCTTAAGCTTCCGCAGATGCCGGTCTATCTGATTGAAAAAGAAAAAGTGGATACAGAAGATAAGAGCACTTTTCTGCAAAGAGGCGCGAGAGGATTTATTTCCGCGGCTGATAAGACTCTGTTTGTCAAAGAGCTCAAGCAACTCTGCGACATCCTGTATCTGCAGCAGCGGGCCAATGAGCTATCTTCGCGCGGAAGAGTACTTACTTATAATACAGCGCAGACGCTTTCCGAGGATGGAAAAACTGCGGAAATCATTTTTTACGATTTTCGAATCCGGACTGCCGTAAAAGCCGGTGAACAGGGCAATATGATTGCGGAAAACGAGCGCCCGTCAGAAAAATTTGACGATGTGATCGGCGCCGAAAACGCCAAAGATGAGCTGAGGCATTTTGTCAGATATCTGAAAGATCCCAAAAGCTTTGCGCTGAATGGAGAAAAGCCGCCCAAGGGTATTTTGCTTTATGGCCCTCCAGGTACGGGCAAGACCATGCTCGCGCGCGCCATGGCCGGAGAGTCCGACGTATCGTTTTTCCCGGCGACCGCCTCCGGCTTTCAGAGAAGCCTCGTCGGGGAGGGAGAGAAGGCGATCCGGGATCTGTTCGCCATGGCAAAACGCTACGCGCCGTCCATCATCTTTATCGATGAAATCGACGCAATCGGCAAAGAGCGTGTAGGAAGCACCTCTACGCATTATACAGAAGGACTGCTCAATACGCTGCTGACCGAGATGGACGGGTTTGAGACCAATATCAAAAAACCGGTCTTTGTGCTGGCTGCGACCAATTATGACCTTGACGGGACAAAGTCCGGCAAACATTCCGCCATAGACCCGGCTCTTTTACGGAGGTTTGATAACCGGATTCTGGTGGATCTCCCCAAAGAAGAGGAACGCGAAAAATATCTGCGTTTGTGCCTGGAAAAGAAAAAGATCACCACGGTTTCGGATAACGCCATTTCCAATGTCGCTGCCCGCACGACAGGAGAGAGTCTGGCTATTTTGCAGAATGTGCTCGGGCTGGCCATCCGCAGTGCCTCGAAAAATCAGGTGCCTCTGGACGGGGATCTGCTGCTGGAGGCGCTGGATGAGTATATGAACGGCGAGAAGCGCGAGTGGGACCAGGCGTATTATGAGGAAGTCGCGAAACACGAATCCGGACATGCTTATATCAGCTGGCTCTCAGGTGTGAAGCCTTCCTTTGTAACGATTGTCTCCAGAGGCGATTTCGGCGGCTATATGCAGTCTGCCAGCTCCGAGAAGACTCCGAACTATACGAAAAAGGATCTGCTCTGGCGCATCCGCGTCAGCCTGGCCGGGCGCGCCAGCGAGATTGTTTTCTATGGGGACGAGAGGGGCATCAACACGGGGGTCTCCGCAGATCTGCAGCACGCTACCAGCTACGCGCTGAACATGATCTGCCGCTACGGCATGGGAAAGGGCTTTTTCGCGAGTATGGATCCGCAGACATTGCTCAATTCCCCGATGGGACCGTCTCTGATGAAGGATATCGAAGAAATCCTGACGCAGGAGATGGAAACGACGCAAAAGCTGATCACAGAGGGAAAGCCCTATATTGAGAAGCTTTCAGATTTTCTTTTAAAGAACAATCATGCTATGGAAAATGAGATTATAGAGATTTTTGAATCTGTAAACAAGGAAAGCGCGGGGACGGCCTGCTGAATCCGCAAAAAGCTACGGATGTAATGGCCTGATGCTTCCGTAAATGTCGGCTTTACTTTTTCTATATCTTATCTGCAATGTCATTTTGCCAGCGCTAAAGAATAAAAACTTTTCGCAATAAAAATACTTGTATTTTCCCACA
>JAJBVE010000059.1 GCA_020859995.1 Clostridiales bacterium | reverse complement strand
GTCACTGCGGCAACACCAAATAACAGTGCCGGAATCAAAAGCCAACCGCTCCGGATGCCCTTAACTGCATCTTCCGGTCTAAACGCAATCAGCCACCATGCCAGATAAAAGGCACAGCAGCCAATCATCAGCAGATTTCCCGTCAGCATCTGACGGGTCTGTGCATCAAAATCTGAAAACATCAAATTTCCACCCCCTGTTATCGCAGAACCAGTGTATTCCAGTTCCGTATACTGCAATCCTCTGATCTGCTCCAGTATCTCATCCGCTTTCTCATAAAGCCCCTGCTCGATCAACTCCTCTGCCTGCCGATAGGTCTCTCTCGCTTCCGCCTCCCGCTCACGGTCCTTCTCCCAGATATGATACAGGTACGCAGCAAATATAAGTACAATGCAAATGAAAATACTTCCCTTGAGCGGTTTCTTTTTCATGCGGATCGCCTTACAGGATTCCATTACAAAGCTGTTCCGTAATAGTGTATGTCCTTAGTAAACACCAAATTTCATTTTAAATAATTGCAATGAAGTTGCCGTAATAATGATTGATATATGAAGGTCTGTAATTTGTTGCAGGTTTAATTCCGCCATACTCTTAGTCTTTTACCTCCCACTTGCCCGAACGACGATTTCCGATCCGTTTCAATTTCCCGATTTGTTGCAATTTCGGAAGTGACCTTTTCACTGTTGCCAGAGAAATACCTGTTGATTCATGAAGCTGTTTTTGTGTAATCTCCGGCTTTTTCCGAATTGCTTCCAGCAAGCATTCTTCTTCCCTGCTTAATTGAGCCTTCGTCACGCTCTTATCAGTCTCATTAGTCTCATTAGTTTCGAGATTAGTCTCATCTGTTTTGAGACTAGTCTCATCAGTCTCTTTTACATGTGCAACTAATCGCGGATCAACAACGCCATATTGGTCAAACACAGGTTTCTTCCGAAACAGATTCATACGAAAATCACTGCCCCTGTCAAGCAGCTCTGGCTCTCGCAGACCATATTCTTTGGCCTCGTCCATGATTTTGGGAATCCCGCTTCCCCATGCTTCGATCAGATTCATATATGAAAACACTTCCGCTATACCGCGGTTTCTGATTTTAGACATTCCGGTTTTCATTTGCTCTATAGAAATATCTTTATCTAACATGCCAGGAGTTGTCACTTCAATCCTGTCATCAAAAATTGCAACCTGTATCTTGCCTGGGGACAAATACGACCGATGACATACGGAATTTGTGATCATCTCACGGATTGAACGAATCGGTAGCTCATAAATATCTTGCCTTGCCAATCCCTCTATCCTGGCTCCAACATCTATATGCTCTAAAACAAACGCATAAGCCTGCTCGATTTCCGCATCAATACAGTCTTTGTATTCTTTTTTCGTAATAAAATAATTGCGCGTTGTTCCCTTAAAGACAGCACACTGAATCGCTGCGTCAGGATAATCTTCCAGCTTTCCATCTAACAGCTGATATGAATTTGCTGCATAATATTTGTCATTTTCCTTTATTATGACTTTAAAAGAAAGCAGCTGATTCTTTCCAATCCGTTTTAGTGATTTTTCCCCTTCTTCGCTGGTACAAAGTTCCAACGCGTGCTGATAAAGCCTTTCGCAAAAAGTCTCTATCTCCTCATCCGACAGCTCTCTGTCTGTTTTTTCCTGATCATAACTGCGGTTCTCCGATGATAAAATCAGTTCTTTTATCTGGTATCTGGCGGCTTTCCGCGTCGTTCCGGCAACACGGATATAAGTCCCCTCCAATATTCCCTGACTCTTAATATAATAAGGACATTGCATCCCTGCAGGAATATCAACAATAATAATGTATTTCCCATCAAAATCCTGGATACCTACGCTGGGCGTGATCTTAGGTTCACAGCTATCATAAATAGCATTCGTAACAGCATCCATTTTCCGAAAAACCTGCTCTTTTCCAAAGCCAGCAACCTTCCATGTATCATTCTCAATTCCAAATACAAGCCGGCCGCCTTTTCCATTCGCAAATGCGACTACGGTACGCATATAAGTTTCACTTTTGGGCGGTATATCAACTTTGTATTCTATATTATCCTTTTCGCCTGTTAAAATTTCCTCGACCGTCATTGGATTCCTCCACATTACAAATTAGACTGTATTTCTGGCATTTCTACTTTTTTCAAAATATCTCTCTTTGCTAAAAGGCTCAAAACAGTTCTCGCTCTTCGGCTGGACACGTCCAATAATGATGCAGCATCTGAAGTTGTACATCTGCCTTTGAAACTTGACCGAATTCCGATATGTGCCTTAATGCCAGTTCTGCATAATCGCGAGTATCTCAGCCTCGTAATCTCCGAATAGATCCTCGTTCCGTCCTCCATGCCGCAGATTGGTCTCCACTCCGCGTTCTCCATCATCAAATTCCCAGATATGATAAGCAAGGCCACGATATTCAAAATCAATACTTCCACATCCGTCCTCTTCCGAATAACTGTACTTCCAGCCCCGCTCCTCTATAAAAGAGCGAACCCGTTCCAAACGCTTTTCATCCATACTGACAATCCTCCGTCAAAAATCTTACTATACTCATCCAACCAATGCCAACACCGCATCCACGGTCTGCTGCCACTGTTCCTCTCTGGAAATCGAAGCGATTCCATCCCCAGCCTGCTCTCCATAGAGGCCGAACCATGCATGACAGCCACCCTCTATACATAATTCGGTGTAATTTGTCGAATACTCTCTTCCAGCTTCGACCTTTTCCATACTCAGGACACCATCATTGCTGCCGTAAATGGAAAGCACCGCAAGATCTCCCAGGTCTTTTGTCGCGTAGGCTGCCAGCAGGATAACTCCATCCAGCTTATCTGTATTTCCTGCTGCATAGGACGCAGCCATTGCGCCTCCAAGAGAATGACCAGAGATATACCAATGCTCATAATCATACTCTTCCATCACGTCATCGGCTCTGTTGATACCGAAAATAGCCATGTTGTAAGGCATCTCGAGTAAAAAGCAGTCCACGCCATTCTCCGCCAGCTTCATCATCAGCGGTGCATATGCCGTATACTCAACCTTTGCTCCCGGATAGAAAATAATCGCGCTGTCCTCTCCTGCGCCGTCAAAAAAGAGTCCATTGTCTATCTCGATTACCTCTACACTGCCGCTGCTTTCCAGATACTCTGTGACTTTCGCATCAGCCCTGTAGTAATCGCTCGCGTACCAGATCATCAGCACACCAAGCAAAATACAAAGCTGCGCTGCCAGGTTTACCAGCTGCTCGATCCAGTTTGCTCGTTTACTGGTGGAATCCATTTCCTGTCCCGATTCGCTCTGCGAATCGTGGACGTAGGCCATGCCATTGTGCGAAGCACAATTTTTCATGGCATGGCTCTCCGCTGCTACACCAAGAATTCCCATCACAACAAATCCGACTATAGCTATCAGAAACAGGATATTGCACGGAAATGAAGAGATGTTTTTCCACAGTTCTGACCAAGACGGACGGCTGATAATCAAAGAAAGCAGAATCAGTACAAAACCGCCCGGCATCAGATAGTGAAACTGCCTGTATAACAGTTGAATATCCTTATGGGCAGCAGCCAGTATTAATTTCCACAATACTTTTCCAAGGCCAGCTATGATACACAACAGTGCGCCGACCAAAAATACTGCTGAATCATACATTGACGCAATCATAGCTATTGAGATGCTGAAACATATGACCGGCAACGCATCTACAAAAGCCATTCCGAAAGATGCTTCAAGCTGCGCCTGATTATTTTCTGTCTTATTCGTTTCATCCGTTCCCATAAAAATCATCCTTCCATACACAAAAATACGCGATGCTATTTCAAAAGCTTCTTCAACTGCGCTTCCGTTGCAAATGGATAGCTATGGCTTAAGTGTTCAAAAATCCTTTCTCGGCTCTCTTCCGGTTCTTCCTTATAATTTGCGGTCACCATGTCATAGCCCCACAAGTCTTCTGGCTTTGAATAGACACATACCGGCATTCCATATTCTCCACCTCGCTTGTTTACCTTGCGGCGAAAGTCTTTGATCACCAAGTAAGTCTGCATCTGAAGGTCCGTCAGAATCCCGTTGAAGTTCTTTTCCCCACCTTTGCCGAAGCCAGCACGTCTTTTCAGTTCCAGACCGATATACTCATCCTGTTCCTCGAAGCAGTCCATGATCTTCTTACTACGAATATTGGCCAGTTCATCATCCCATCTGGCATCGAAATCATAGCCATCTCTGCGGTAATTCGCAAAGACCGGAAACCATTCCAGACTGACGAAGGCCGACTTCTTTCCGAAAAACTTTCCATATGCCACCTCATGACTCCGGGCAATCACCTCCCGCCATTCCCACGGGTCCTGTTCCGGATCACCCGTCCACCAGAAGAGATTCGAGGTATGTTCTTCCACTGAAAAGCCCTCGATCTCGTTCTTAAACAGCGGGAGAAAGCCAATTTCATTGATCCAACTGATCAAATCACGCCAGCTGCGAATCCGCATGGGGTCGTTCCAGTCCATTCCGTACATAATCCATTCTCCGTTTTCATTAGCCATAATTCTTTTTATCTTCTGTTCCTGCAAGAGCAAAAACAATCCTTCCTCATAAATGTCCTGTTTCTTTCGTTATGCAATACTATCATAAATTCATCCATTCTTCCACAGACAAATACAAATCCATGTGCAAGCAACAGCACGCAACCATAGCATTATTTCAAATCGAGCAGGAGGCGGCTTGTCAGCTCCTACTTGCCGCGCCGGCCGCGGGCAGCAAAACTGCCAGAATTCCATGCGCGGCCGTGTGCAAAAAAAGCCCGCAACCGTCGAAGCAGAAGATTTCGACAGCTGCGGGTTATGCACCGACATTTTCTATTTTCTTTTTTTCTGACGGAATCAGCCATCTATAATCCTTCCCAGTCTCCGTCCGAACATCAGCTCCGCAGTCAATTTGGCATCAGGATGAATATTGCTTTACACAGTTTCATTCATTTACAGACCAGACAATCTCCACTTTGCAATGGTGGTCCTTTTTCTTTTTACTATATCCAATCCCTACCAGCAAGACTCGGCCGGTATGGCGCTTTTTCTCAGCCATCCTACCCTGAAACTTCAGAAGATACTTTCGATCCTTAATCTGCCGAATTGCCGCCTCCGGGGTATCGTCCACCTTCAATTCAAGAATCAGGCCGTCATCTCCTGCTCTTTCCGGGTAAAAAATAAAATCCGTATAGCCCTCACCAGCTTTGTTTTCTCTTTCTACATAATAGCTGTCCCTAGCTGACAGATAGACGAGGTTCACAATCGCAGTGAGTTCTGTTTCGTCGTTATAATCCAACAAAGGTGTTTCCGTATCGTGAGCAAAAGCCAGGATCTCTTCCATGGTCTTCGTATCACCTTTCAGCGTTGCCTGCAGCATACGGTCAGATTCCATGGCAAGGCGATTGATATATCCGAGACTCTCTTTTTCGCGAATGGTCTTTGCAAACTCGTCAGTCAGCTCTTTATTTGGAATGTGTACTTTTCCATTTTCGTAATTCAGGAAACCATAAACCACCATCGCAGACAGAATTTCGTTACGCGTACCCAGACGCATCGCTGTAGCTGCATACTCCTCCACCTTCGCCGGAACAGCCTCCCCAAGAACCATCAAGGCAACATCCTTTTTCACATCATCCCTGTCGTTGGCAATATAAGCCGCGATCTCCATATACTGTCCCGATGATGTCCAATAGCTCGCCAGACAATTGTTTGATAAAGCCTTGACCACGGAACGTGGATTGTATAACCTCACTCCACCTGCCGTATGATAACCATCATACCAGATCCGCAGATCCTCTCTGGTAATCGCAGGCAACGATTCCCTTTTCAGATAACGTTCATACAGTATATCAACCTCTTCATCTGTAAAACCAAAATACTCACTGAACTTCGGCTGCACCGCCATCGTATACTCATCAAAATTATTGATCGTGGACCCGCTGGAATATTTCGCAATGGGCAGCACGCCCGTCATATAACTAAGCGCGATATATCCTTTATCCTTCGTCAACGCCGCCAGCCAGTTGATAAAATTTCTTCTGTCCTCATCAGTCGTATAGTCTTTATGGAAAATACAGTCCCACTCGTCAAACACAAGGATAAATTTGTTCTGCGTATGCTCATAAATTTTCTGCAAATCCTGAATCGCAGTTCCTTTTTTGCGAAACTTCACATCTGGAAAGGCTTCGCGGAGATCTTCCTGCAAAATCTCCTTCGTTGTCGTGATAAACTCCTCATAGCTGCTGCTTTCATTCGCAGCCTCAATGAAATTAATATAAATCACGTCATATTGATTCATATACTGCCGGTAATCAACAGCTTCATTCGGTTGACCCTGTAAAAGTCCTACCTCAATCTGAGGATCCTGCGCAATTTTCAATGAATCAAAAATCCCGCTGCTGTCAGTCCCTTTACCAAAAAATGCACCAACCATAGCAGCCATCACCGACTTGCCAAAGCGACGGGGTCTGGTAATACAAATATGCTTATTCCCCTGTTCTACCAGCGGAATCAGTTCTCTCAGAAGCATTGTTTTATCAACAAAGTAGGGACTCTCCGCCTCACTTTTGTACAAAGAAAACGCCTGCGTACCATTCAGATAATACCCCATCTGCCTTACACCTCCCAATCTGCTCCCGAGAGCGCTCTCGGAAACTCAAAAGCTCCCAAGATTCCACTCTTTTTATGTGTTCTGTTCCAATCCCGATCAAACCATCTGTGACCGGGACTGGCTAACGAATCATCCCGAACTATATGGTCTCAGAATATCACAAATCCAGAGCGTCTTCAATGGGAGATTTTATACTGTTTTGGGTAATAAACATCGCATTCTATGTCATAAAGGGAACTGACTAGCTGCTGAATCCCTTATGACTCTAACCGCACCCACTCATTTCATAGCCTCAGCAAAATCAAAAGTTTCCGCGATACAGGCGATGTCGTCCTGATTCGGATGCCAAAGTTACCCGGCATAAATGAAGCATGAAGCGGACATCTGCGGCCAGCTGCAGTGGTTCATCGACAAACCAATATCCCTCATGATTACAACGGTATCGGCAACATATGAATACGGCAGCCACTAAATAATGTTGTCCTTACAACGCTGCTCCAGTCCATCCTCGCAAACAGCCGGATTATCGTTACGTTCGCAAAACCGACTGCCGGACGCAGTAAGCTGGAATTCCCGAACGGGTGGAATGATCTATATGAAAAATGGCTCGCAAAAGAAATTACAGCCACTGAGTTCCGGGAAAAAACGGCCTGAAAAAAGCTACGTTTATAATATGGTTACGGAATACCAGTAACAGCAGGAAGTCAATCTACAGTATATGCAATAGTTTAAGTATATTTGACCGCCTGCCAGCATTAACAGACTTCCCGAAACGCCAGATTCGTTTTCCACCGTAAAGTGTTCACAAATCACCGCCCCATCTCCAGGTCGTATAACAGCTTCCTCCTTCAGTAACAGATACCCGTCCGTTCATTCGAACGCCCGGTTTTGGTATATCCTCACCGGATGAGCACGCCTGAACGAATAGCATATTTATAATTCTTCATCCGCGCCCCGAAGGCGGCCAAAAGGCCGCCCCGCGTGGAAGCTAAACCCGCACTTGAGTTATATCAGCGATTGTTTCCCCAGCCTCCCGGGGAACATTTGTACAATGACATCAAAAGCTTTAAACCGTTTCTCCCGTCACTGATAATGTAACGAAGCATCATTTGCGGACATTTCGTTTATTCACCCTATTAAGGAATTGTCCGCAAACGAGAAACGTCTCTGCCAGTTAAACACTCTGCCGCTGAAGCTTCAACGGGGAAGGTTTTTCACGACTGGCGGAAACAACTAAAGTGCCGGAAGGCGAAGATGTACCGATCGTCACCCTACCGCTATTCTAAAATCGTGTTTCCAATAAAAATACCTTTATTTATAAAAATACTGTCACATCTGTCACTCCTGTCATTCTCTGCCAACAAAAGTGCTTCGCTGTTGAGTCTTCAAGGGGGGGTAGGTTTTAATAGACTGACGGTAACGACCAAACTGCAGGAAGATGAAAATGTTCCGGTTGCTCCCTTACAGCCGATCTAAAAACGTATTACCAATATAAAGATACCTTCATTTTTAAGTATAGCGTCACATCTGTCACTCCAGTCATTTAACTCCATAAAGTAAAGATTTTTCAAATAGCAGAGTGTACTCTCTTCCCCGCATCATGCTGCCAATTTGCTCATACATGCGTAGACTATTTCAAATACCCTTCCTGTCAGGAAGACTGTAAAGATAACAGCAAAGCCACTGGTGACAGTAGTGACAGATATGACAGTTTTCTTACATAGAATCGCGCAACACTACGGGTGTCCTTAAGCTTTTCTGGCGATTCATACACGCATTCGCACTACTGGGCACCCACGTAATCACTAGCCATGTTTTTTCAATGGTGCCAGGAGTTTGTGACGGAAGTGACAGTAGTGACGGTATTTTCATTAACAGCTATTAGTGAAAGCAACTTGATGGATGTCAGCTTAAGAACAGGGAAATGCCTGCAAGCTGGCCTGATTTCCCTGCTCTTGTCTCATACCCAGGAGTCTTTTCCTTAATACTCCTCCGGTTAACCCTCATCTGATAGGAATTTGCTGTGCCTCATGTGTTGATGTCTGCGTCAGTTACAGCTACTGTTTCAACGGCTGTCTTTGAGGGCGTGGATTCGCAATCGGAGAACATATACTCGAACTTGACGGTTCTCTTTTTGTTCATTCTATCATCGCGAAATGCAATTGCATCGTATTTATAAAGGCATTCCGAAAACCGCCGAATCTCCTTCCCCACTTTTGCCACATTGTCAACAATTTCCATGCCTTTGCAGCATTCACTCGCACTGATAATATCGCTGACCGCCCCTTCCCATCTCCCATTGTTCTGAGCAACCAGCATCCTGATAGTGTTCACAACAGGGCTTTTCTCATATTCTTCCTTACGCTTGTTTTGGGACACTTCTTCAGTTGAGCCATGTTTTTCCCAACGAAAAGAGTCTTTGTTAAAACTCATTTCGTAGCACCGCTCCTCGAGGTCACGCCCAGTAATATAAAGCTTTGCTGTCTTGCTGTCGCGGTTATCTTTCTTAATAACCATAGCCATGTCTACAGATCCCATAGTTCCTGCCGAACCTGTCAATTCGTTGAACGGATCGTCTGGATGCTTCATTTTTGTCGTATGTGTAACCAGAATAATGGCAAGTCTTAATTCCTCTGCAAGCGCCTTGACTGCACTGTAGTCTTCATAGTCCTTTTCATACGGATCAACATTCCTGCCTCTAGGCGGGCGGATGTATCTAAAGACATCCACCACAACAACTTTAATGTCTGGATGTTCTTTCACTGTTTCCCGGATACTATCCTCGAATCCCTTTCCCATTTTTGGCGATTTGGTGACTATGTACAGATTGTCCGGTGCATCCTCCCCAATCACGGCCCATGGGCTCAACCACCAGCTCTGCTGGTGGTCTGAGGGATCCCTT
>JAJBVE010000048.1:2867-59006 GCA_020859995.1 Clostridiales bacterium | reverse complement strand
TGGGAAAATACAAGCATTTTTATCGCGAAAAGTTTTTATTCTTTAGCGCTGAGGCCAGGACATCAGTGCGCTGTCAGCAGTTCGCCGCTGTGCTGCCCACGCTGCTTCCGCTTTTCTGCACGGCCAAGCCGGGCTGCGCTGCTGTCGCCTTTCGCGTTCATGATCAGCATCTGCAGACGATTCTCGATGTTCGCAAAGCTCACGTCCGGATCGTAGTCGAGCGGCAGGATCTGCGCATCGGGATAAATTTCTTTGAGTTTTTTAGCAATTCCGCGGCCGACGACATGGTTGGGCAGGCAGCCAAAGGGCTGCAGGATCACAAACGCACGGCAGCCTTTTTTGGCATGGTGCAGAATTTCTCCCGGGATCAACACCCCCTCGCCCGCATCAAAGGTATGATGGATGATCGGGTCGCTGTCCTTTACCAGCTCCGGCAGCCGGGCCGGCCGCTCATAGAGCGGGTGTGTACTGGCGATTGCATCCGAAACGCTGTGCGCAATATCAAATACCTTATTGCAGGTCGCAGGCCATGCTTTTTCCGTAACCTTGCGGTCCAGATGATATTCTTTGTTCTGCGCGTCCTGGTAAAAGTAAGTCTTCTGGATTACATCGGACATCCGGGCTTCGATAATTTCAAACCCGTTCTTTTCCAGGTAATCTTCGATATCATGATTGGCGCCGGGATGGAAATTCAGCAGGTATTCCCCTACGATCAGTACACGCGGCTTTGGCCGGGAGCGGTCGTAATCAACATTTTTCATGATCTCGATGCCCTTTTTGAAACCGTTTCTCGCACCATTAAGGCCATGCTTTTCCAGGCCGAAAATCAGCTCGTCGATGGCAGCCTCGAAAGCGCGGTTGGCGCTGCCCGGCTCTTTTTCGTAGGGGCGGATTTTCCTCAGAAGCTCCTCCAGTTCATCAATCATTGGAAGACAGAAGGCAATCTTAACTGAGGCAAGGATGTTCAGCCTGTATCCTGGGTGAAGGTCATGCGAATCCACATCGTCATTGGTCACGATCGGCACATGAGAATAGCCTGCATCATCCAGAGCCTTGCGCAGCAGCGCACTGTAATGTGTCAAACGGCAGTCTCCCACATATTTCGCCATGGCGATTACGACTTCTTTGTCGTCATATTTTCCGCTCTTCAGTGCGGCAAGCGCCTCTCCGATCACAATCTGCGCCGGGAAACAGATATCATTATGTACGTATTGCTTGCCAAGGCGGATGGCTTCTTCTCTGCCGATATCGAGCGCCGCTGCCTTCATCTTGTGCTGAGAGCTCATCGCGGCCGCCATCAGGCGGGCAAACGCATGAGAGGTATTCGGCACCAGGAGGATTTTTTCCTTCCGATCTGCTTTGGTAAATTTCACCGTGTAGGGATCCGGCAGCTCGTGTACCTGCAGCGCCTGATTTTTGCGGCGGCGCATCTCTACCGTCTCCACAAAGGAACGGACACGGATCCGCAGCGGTCCTTGGATATCGCTCTCGTCCACCTTCAGCACAAGCGGAATCTTGCCGGAAGTCTCTTTCATCAGACGGATGATCTCGTCCGAGAGATACGCGTCGTGACCGCAGCCAAAGCTGACGATCTGGACATATTCCAGATGTTCACTTTTAGCGGCAATCAGCGCGGAGGAAAGCATTCTCGCATGATAATTGTTTACAATGTCGAGCCGGCTTTTGCTCAGATCTACTTTTTCAATGCCAGGGACAGAATCCGCAGTCAGAACCGGGATCCCCTGACTCGTAAACATCTCCGGCAGATCGTGGTTTACCAGCGCGTCGTTCTGATAGGGGCGCGACGCGAGCACGACCGCATAGCCGCCCTCTTTTTCGACCTGGTCAATCACCTTTTGCCCGGCTTTTTTCAGCTCGCTCGCAAAGATGTCCTGTGCCGCGTCGCCGGCCGTGATCGCCTGCATCGTCAGATCCGCCGAAATGCCGAAGGTCTCTTCCATATACTGAATGAGCTGTCGGTTGCGGTCTGTCGTTTTGTGCCAGTGGAACAACGGCGCGTCAAAGGGAATGCCCCATCGTTTTTCCGGATTATCCGAGTTCCGGATAACGATCGGATAGCCCTTCACGACTGCACACATGGATTCGCTGGTCTTCTCTGTATTTTCGGAGCTGACAGTCGTGATCGAAGGCATAAAAATCCGGTCGCAGGATTTACTTTTTACTAAGTTTCGAATATGCCCGTGCACCAGCTTCGCCGGAAAGCAGACGGTATCTGAGGTCACTGCTGAAAGACCATCCTCATAGATCCTGCGCGTACTCTTGTCGGAAATCCGCACACCAAAGCCGAGCGATTTCCAGAAAGTCGTCCAGAATGGCATTGTCTCCCAGAAGGAAAGCACACGCGGAATGCCGATCGTAATCCCGCGGTCAGATATGCCTCTCTCAGTCTCTGATGACACGGACACGCAAGTTTCTTTCCTGGCTGCTGATCCTTTGGAGGCACTGTTCTCCTCGGGAGTATAAAGCTTCGGATATGGATATTCCCGGAACAGCAGCTCCTCGCGCAGCCGGAACAGGTTCGGCACACGATCTTTTTCTGCTTTTTTCTCTTTCAGCTGCTCACGCACACGCGCGTCCTTCGGATCTCCCAGGATTTCCCCCCGCTCACAGCGGTTATTCGTAATCCAGGAGTTGCCGTTGGAGAATCGGACAATCGTGCGCTTGCAGTGGTTGGTGCAGAACGGACAAGGTGAATTTGCCTCCTGCGTATAAGAAAAATGCTCGATCGCGTCCAGGCCGATGAAGGTATGCGCAAAAGCAGGCGCATCTTTTTCCCCAGCTGCGGATACCTTCTGCTGTGAAGCCGCATCTTCGAGATCAGTCAGTGTTTCTGCCACTGCCTGCTCGCAATGTTCTTTTGTCAGCAATGCCGCGCCGATGGCACCCATCAGACCGGGATAAGGCGCACGGGTCACTTCTTTGCCTGTATACTGCTCCAGTGCGCACAGTACCGCGTCATTCTGGAAGGTCCCGCCCTGTACAACAATCGTATCTCCGAGAGAATCCAGATTGGAGATACGGATTACCTTGGTAAATACATTTTCTATAATTGACCGGCAAAGTCCCGCCATGATATCGCCGGATTCCTTGCCGTTGCGCTGCTCTGTGACAATGCTGCTGTTCATAAAAACTGTACAGCGGCTGCCGAGCACAGCCGGATGCCGGGATGCAAACGCCGTCCGCGCGATTTCCTTCACCGGGATATGCAAAGAAGAAGCAAAATTTTCCAGGAAGGAGCCGCAGCCCGAGGAACAGGCCTCATTCACAACAATATTGGTCACTATCCCATGATCCACCCAGATCGCTTTCATATCCTGTCCGCCAATGTCCAGGATGAAAGTGGCGTCATCCACATATTTGGCAGCGGCCCGCGCATGGGCCACCGTCTCTACCATATGGCACTCTGTACTCCAGGCCTTTGAAAAAAGCATTTCCCCATAACCGGTTGCTCCTGCAGCGATAATAGCAAGCTCCGCTCCCGCCGCGCGGTAGCGGTCCCGGATCGCCAGGATCGCCTTTTTCGCAACCATGAGCGGCTCACCCTCGTTTGGCGAGTAAAAAGAATCCAGAATCCGTTCCTGATCATCCATCAGGACAAATTTGGTTGTCGTGCTCCCTGAATCAATGCCCAGATAAGCCCGTACGATCTCCCCTTCCTGCGGCTGATATGGAACACATTCTTCCAGCTTATGGCGTGCAAGGAAAGATTTCATTTCATCTTCAGAAGAAAAATATGGTTTTGAAGGATCATATTTTGTATGAAAGGATCCCGTTCCTTTTTCCCCGGAACCGGCTCCGCAGCTGTCCATCCGACAGTCATCTGACATCTGATCCGTCCGGCAGACTGTGTCTGATGTGCTTCCAGTCTCCGCCGAATGGCAGTTCTCCCCGGAACGAGGAGCCTCCGCAAGCCTTGCAAGCAATTCATCGACCGTATACACAGTATTGCGCGCGGCAAACATGGATTCCAGAGAAAGCGCCGCCCCATAGGCAATCATAATCTCCGGCCGTTCAGGGATCAGCGTCTCTTCCGGCGTCAGAGAGAGCCGCTCGGCAAATACCTCGATCAATCTCGGGTTGAAGGTCAGCGGACCTCCTTCAAAAACAACCGGCTTCTCAATATCCAGTCCCTGCGCCAGCCCGCCGATCGTCTGCTTTGCGATCGCGTGAAAGGCCGAGAGCGCCAGATCCTGCCGGGCCACGCCCTGGTTCAGAAGGGGCTGAATGTCTGTCTTCGCGTAAACGCCGCATCGTCCGGAAATATCGTAAACGCAGCTTCCCTGTTCCGCAAGCGCGTTAAACTCTTCTACCGGCGTCTTCAGCACCGTCGCGATCTCGTCGATAAACGCGCCTGTCCCGCCCGCGCAGCTTCCATTCATACGCATATCAGCTACATTCAGCGTGCCGGTAGACGAATCCTTTTTGAAAAATATCATCTTTGCGTCCTGGCCGCCCAGCTCAATCGCCGTACCTACGTCTGTATAATACAAGCGCAGCGCGATCGAATTAGCCACTACCTCCTGGATATATGGGACGCCAAGACGTTTCGCCACTTCACCTCCGCCTGAACCAGTCAAAGCCACACGAATGACCGGTTCCGCGTCAGAGGTTCGTTCCATGCCGGTATCATTCGCTGCTTTCATCGCGCATCCTGCGCCAGTTTCCGTTTTTTTCCTTAAAAAAGCCTCTTTAAAAGCGTTCAGCGCCAGGCACACACTGTGTACCTGCGCTGCGTTGTGTCTTTTGTAATCCGAATATACGATCTGTTTTCTTTCGGGATCCACTGCGACGATCTTTGTCGTCGTGGAGCCTACATCAATACCGACCAGAAACATCCGGGAATCTGATGTTTTCTTTGGCATGCTTCTAATACTCCTTTAAGCAGCTATATTTTGACAATGCAATCAGCTGCTTTTTACTCTGTTGTCTTTTCAAATATTTTAACATGAGGTTGGTTGATGTCAAGTGAAAAAAAAGAAACCCAAATGAAATGCGGCGCTTAAAAGAGGCCGCCGAAAAAATCCCGGAAATTCGTATTTTACAAGAACTTTACGTTGCTTTTTGAGCAATTCTGTTGTATTATATGTCCACACTCACAGGGTGAGTGTGGACGAAGGCCGCGTCTTGCGCGAAGAATGTTCCGATTTGCGCAGCAAATCGAGAACGCTACCGCGCCCCTCGCAAAGCGATTTTCAATTGCGCGGCTGTCATTTTAAACATTTTAAGGAGATGATCTTTTTTGGCATCGGACGACGCCACTGGGCTACTATTGTTGATATTACTTCTGTTATTACTTCTTTCCGCTTTCTTTTCTTCCGCGGAGACTGCGCTGACATGCGCGAACCGGATCCGGCTGCAGGCACTTGCAGACGAGGGGGACAAGAGAGCTCTTGCTGTTCTCAAAACGGTTGAAAACCGTTCCAAGCTTCTTAGCACCCTTCTCATCGGGAACAATCTGGTAAACAATTTTCTCTCTGCTCTGACAGCGTCCCTGGCAATCAAGCTGGTCGGAGACGGGTCAATCAGCGTGGCGACTGCTATCATCACAGTATTGATTCTGATTTTTGGTGAAATCACGCCGAAAAACATTGCCACGACCTATCCGGAGAAGCTCTCGCTGATTTATTGTCCGATTATCAGCGGACTGATGAAGATTCTGACCCCGGTGATTTTTATTATAAACTCAGTCTGCCGGCTTCTGCTGAAGCCCTTCCACATCAGTCTGGACGGATCGATGAACACTGTGACTGAACAGGAGCTGCGCACCTTTGTCGACGTCAGTCACCAGGAAGGCGTGATTGAAAAGGAAGAGCGCGAAATGATCTACAATGTCGTAGATTTCGGTGATTCGCTGGTCAAAGATGTGATGCGTCCCCGCTCGGAGGTCAGCATGGTCAGCGACACAGATTCCTTTGAAGAAATTAAGGAGACCTTCCGGCAGGAAAAATATTCCAGGCTCCCGGTATACCACGAGGATCCGGCGCATGTCGTCGGCATCCTGAATATCAAAAAATTTTTCTGCTATGACAATGAGGGCAGCTTTGATATGGAAGAAGCCATGTACAAGCCGCATTTTACTTATGAGTTTAAAAAGACTTCCGATCTGCTCGTGGCCATGCGCAAAGATTCCGCCAGTATGGCGGTCGTGTTGGACGAGTACGGAGAAACCGTCGGCATCGTCTCGCTGGAAGATCTGATTGAGGAAATTGTCGGCGACATCCGTGATGAGTATGACCAGGACGAGGCCGACCTGATCCGTAAAACAGGGGATCGGGAATATCAGATCGAAGGATCGGTAAAGCTGGATGATATCAATGACAAAATCGGATTGTCTCTGGAATCGGAGGCCTGTGATTCGATCGGCGGACTGATCATAGAGCTGCTCGACGATCTCCCGGAAGAACAGGATTCCGTCAAAACAGAGGATGGCACGGAGCTTTCCGTGCTGAAGATGGAAGAGAACAAGATTGAGCTTGTGCGGCTGCGTCTGCCGGAAGAAAAGCCTGCGGAAAGTGATCCTGAAGATGGTGACTCTGACGATCGCTGAGCCGCTTCGGCTGCGAAATTCTGAAAGCTCATTCGGCGAGTATCTTCCTCGTCAGAAGATATAAATCTTATGCGAGTATATCTCCGGGAGTACAAAATTCTGCTTCATAGAAAAACAACTATTGAAAAAGAAGCGCGGCATATAACTGAATGCCTCGCTTCTTTTTCTCTGTATTAGAACCTATGCAGTTCTTCCTATTTTCTCCACGTACTTCTCGAAAACAAAATCAGCATCGGGAAAAGCTCCAGTCTCCCGGCCAGCATATCAAAGATCAGCACCAGCTTGGACAGATACGAAAAACCGGCAAAGTTTCCGGTCGGCCCCACCACTTCCAGGCCCGGGCCAATGTTGTTCAGCGTAGCCGCTACTGCCGTAAAATTCGTCGTGAAGTCAAAGTTATCAATAGAGATCACCAGCAATGACAGGGCAAAAACCGCCGCATATGCGATCAGAAACACATTCACCAGGCGCACCGTAGAACGCTCCAGAGCATGACCGTCTACTTTCATCTTCCGGACATGATGCGGATGGATGATCACATCCAACTCGTTGCGGATGGATTTGACCAGGATCAGGATGCGCTGCACCTTGATGCCGCCGCCGGTACTGCCCGCGCAGGACCCGATGCACATCAGGAGCACCAGAATGGTCTTGGAAAAGCTCGGCCACAGGTTGAAATCTGTCGTAGCAAAGCCGGTCGTCGTAATAATCGTACCCACCTGAAACGCAGCCTGCTGAACAGTCTGCAGCACACCGTCAAACATTCCGTAAATATTGATCGAGATCAGAACGATCGAAACCAGGATAATCAGCAGATAGACACGCACCTCTGTCATGCAGAGAGCAGATTTCCATTTCCGTTTCCAGAGCAGATAGTAAAAGCTGAAATTGATGCCGAACATAATCATAAATATCGTTGTTATCACCTGCAGGTAGGTATTGTAGCTGGCCATGCTGTCATTTCTGATACCGAAACCGCCCGTGCCAGCCGTGCCAAACACAGTAATCAGGGAGTCAAACAACGGCATGCCTCCAAGCAAAAGCAAGCCCAGCATAAGCAGGCTCAGCGCCACATACATGCGGTAAAGAAGGCCGGCTGTGCCTTTCACCTTCGGCACCAGCTTGCCCACAGACGGGCCTGTGCTCTCCGCCTTCATCATATACATATTTCCGCCGCCTGCCAGAGGCAGAATGGACATGACAAACACCAGCACACCCATGCCTCCGATCCAGTGCGTAAAGCTTCGCCAGAACAGCAGGCAGCGCGGCAGGACTTCCACATCCGTCAAAATCGTGGAACCGGTCGTCGTAAATCCGGAAACCGTCTCAAAAACCGCGTCTATGTAATTCGGAATCGCACCCGCGATCACAAAGGGAAGTGCGCCGAACGCGCTCATGAAAATCCAGCACAGAGATACCGTCACAAATCCTTCTCTGGCGTGCATGGTCCTGTTTTTGGGGCCTTTCAGCGTCAGAAGAAGCCCCGCCGCCACGCAGAATCCCATCGCCGAGAGCAGACCGAATCCCTCTCTTTCCCAGTAGATGAGGGCGACTACCAGGGCTGGCGCCATCAGAACTGCCTCCAGAAGCAACACCAATCCCAGAATGTACCGGATCAACTTATAATTCATTTCTGTTACGACCGACCTTTCGTTTATGTATCGTGTATCTTTTTCTGATATCCAGTTATCCGAAAAACCCGGATTCCAGAAGAGCATCTCTCAGCCCGGTCACAGGCTGTGGGAAAGAATATCATCAATATCCTTAAGTCCCTTCTCCTGTGTGACAATAATGACGCTGTCCCCGATCTGCATCCGGTCGGAGCCGCGCGGGATGATGATTTTCCCGCCCCGGTAAATACAGCCCACCAGGATTCCTTTCCGGATCGGCAGCTCCTGCAGCGTCGCCTCTGTCACACGTGACTGCCCGCGAATGATAAATTCCAGAGCTTCTGCCTTGCCGTCAATAATTTTATGTAAAGTCTCCACGTTGCTCCCATAGGTATTATTCATAGCACGCGCGTAGCGGATTATCATTTCCGCCGTAATATCCTTCGGATGAATGATCGTGTCCAGATCCAGCTCCCGGATCACCTCATCAAAGGCAATACGATTTACCTTTGTGATAATCTTTTTCTGTCCGCCGAGCTTTTTCGCGTACAGAGAAACCAGAATATTTTCTTCATCTATATTGGTCAGAGCGGCAAAGCACTCATAGTCCTCAATCCCCTCTTCGGAAAGCAAATCCTTATCCGTGCCGTCGCCGTGGACAATCGTTGCCTTCGGAAGCATTTCACTGAGTTCCTCGCAGCGTCCATAGTCTTTTTCAATGATTTTGACACGCATTCCCACCGCGCCGAGCAGCTTCGCCAGATAATACGCCATCGGGCTGCCGCCGACGATCATAATGTTTTTCACCTGGTTCGTCACAATCCCAACCTGGCGGAAAAACTGGTTCGCGTCATAGCCTCCCGCGACGATAGTGATCTGATCTTTCCCCTGCAGCACCGTATTGCCGTCCGGAATAATCACATCCTTACCGCGCTCAATCGCGCAGATCAGGATGTTCTGATGCACCTTCCCCGACAAATCCGCAATCCGCAGACCATCCAGCAGGGAATCCTCTCTGACACGGAATTTCAGGATATCCACACGGTTTTTCACAAAGGAGTCCACATCAATCGCAGACGGAAATCTCAGATTCCGCGCCAGCTCCATCGCCGCAGCCATATCCGGGTTGATAATCAGGGAAAGATGAAATTTATCTCGAATGTAGGCCGCCTCTGAATGATATTCCGGGTTGCGCACCCGGGCAATGGAGTGGCATTTGCTGCCATCCTTTACCATCAGGCAGCACAAAAGATTGATCTCGTCCGACCCCGTTACTGCAATCAGCAAGTCCGCGCTCTCCACTCCGGCCTCGACCTGCGTCGAATGACTCGCGCCGTTCCCGGTAACGCCCATCAGGTCATACTGACCGGTAGCGTCCTCCACCAGCTCCTCTTTTTTATCAATCACTGTGACGTCATTTTCCTCGTCACACAACTCTGCGGCAAGAGCCATTCCTACCTTGCCCAGACCTATGATAATGATCTTCATCTGATTTATCTCCCGTTACAGTCATACAGAAAGTCCATAATCCGCGGCAAGCTTCCGGAATTCCGGCAATGCATTCACGATCGTCTCATAAGAAACGCAGTATGCCAGGCGCACATAACCAGGGCATGCAAACGAGCTGCCCGGCACGGCCAGAATGTGATATTGTTTGGCTGCCTGTACAAATTCTGCTTCCGCACCCGGCACCTTCATCCACAGATAAAACGCGCCCTGCGGGCGGACACAGTCAAAGCCCATGCCGGTCAGTCCTTCGTAAAGAGTCTTGCGGTTCCGGTCATAAAAATCCAGATCCGCCTGGCAGTCCACACAGCGCCCTACCGCCAGCTGAATCAGAGACGGCGCGTTTACGCACCCGCTGATGCGGTTTGCGATCGTAGCGGCGTCAATCGTCATGGCGCTCTCACTCAGTTCATCCGGGATCAGCAGATAGCCGATGCGCTCGCCGGGCAGAGAAAGAGATTTACTGTAAGAATAAACCACCATCGTATTGTCATAGTACTTTGTCACAAACGGAACTGCCGCCCCGTCAAAGACCAGCTCGCGGTACGGCTCATCCGAAATCAGGTAAATCTCATGGCCATAGGCCGCCTGCTTCTCATTCAAAATCGCCGCCAGCGCCTGTATCGTTTCTTCAGAATACACTACGCCGGTCGGGTTGTTCGGATTGTTGATAATCACAGCCTTTGTCTTCTCGTTTATCTTCGCACGAAACGCTTCCAGATTCACCTGAAAGGTTTCCGTGTCCGGCTCTACCGTCACCAGCACACCGTCATAATTCGTCACATAAGCACGATATTCCAGAAAATAGGGTGCAAAAGTAAGCACCTCATCCCCAGGATCCAGCACGGTTTTGAGCGCGACATTTAATCCGCTGCCGGCGCCGACCGTCATAATCAGATTCCGCCCGGCAAAGCTGGTACCGAACCTCTGGTTCAGATTCTCCGCGATTGCCTCACGCACCTGCGGATAGCCCGCGTTGCTCATATATCCATGTACAAAAAGAGGATCCTCTTCATCGAGAATCTCCTTAATCGCCTCTCCTACCCTCTGCGGCGCCGGCACATTCGGATTGCCAAGGCTGAAATCATACACCTTATCCGCGCCATAAAGCTCCGCCATCTTTTTTCCTTCCTCAAACATCATCCGTATCGCGGAATTGTTCTCCAGAAACGGACGCATCTTTTTTGAAATCACTTTCGTATCCCCCTGTATCTTCTCTTCTTAGTTCCTGTTCTGATACCTTCCGATATCATTTTTCTCAGTCTGCAGCTTTGAATGAGCTGTGCTGCATGAAAACTCCGCAGCCTGCTGCTTTCGATGAGCCATGCCGCATGAAAACTTCGCCACTACTTTACTACAACCATACCGTCTTTTCAAGACTGTTTTTTTACTGTCCCGGCAAAATATTCTTTAATCGTCTTCCATATTATTTGTATGTTGCCGTTTTCTTCTTTATGTGCTATTGCGTGCGAGATATTAAAGTATACTGAAAACCAGTGGTAATTTTCATAAAGAAGGTTGTAAAAACGGCACTGTCTGAACAAACGCTGGTAAAAATCATTTGCTTCACCCTAATCCTCGGAAGAAATACAAAAGACTGCCCGCCGTTTTCCCGGCAGCAAGCGCGGCCACGATCCATCGTGCGCCGTGCCTGATTCCCAGACGCCTGGAATAGACCGGAAAAATATCAAGCACTTCTGCCAGTGCCATCACCCACCCGCCGACGAAAACGCCGATAAAGGCTCCGGTGACTGCCAGAAACCATGCTCCGATTACCAGACGGAAATCAAACACAGTCGCCACATTTCCTGCCACCGCGCCCAGAAGAATCGCGTCCTCATACCACAGAATCTGCCGTGCTGTATGGGAAAGACCTATAAAACGGGTAATAATCCCCAGCCCAACCATCACAGACACCACTCCGCCCGCTACCAGAAACCCTCCGGAAAAACCGATCACTGTTACAAGTATCTGTCCCATCCGTTCTTTTTCTCCTTCCAATTTCGGATTGAACCGCTTCCACCTTCTGGTTTTTTGCATCCGCTTCCCGGATTGCTGCCTTCTGACTTTCCCTCATCCGCCCGCTGTCTGTCACCTTCAGGTTCTTCGACATCCGCATCCAGATAGATGCCTCCTGGGTTTTCGGCTTTTAACTCTCAGGTTGCTTCCTCCTTACTTTTCGGCATCCGCTCCCCGCTCTCGATCAGAGTCTTGTCCACATCTTCCTCATAAACCCGCATCTGCACCTGCAGCGGAGTCGGGTCCGCATGGCTCTTTTTACGGGTGAAATGATGAAAGAATATCAGGATGCCCAGTCCCACTCCTATAGAATAAGAAATTTCAAGAAGTGTAAATCCGCTGGAAGGCTTTCTGGTAAACATTTCGTACAGCTTTCCAAACAGATCTGTCAGACCCACATCCGTATTGAATGCCATAATCGAAATAGCCGCTCCGAAAAAGGACAAAAAACACAGCAAAACTGTTTTTATCCGACTCCATATACCAGATCCGGACGGTGTTTTCTCAAGACTCAAAATAAAATCCGTCTCGCCCAGATTACTGATCTCTAGTTTTGGATATTCCTGCAGAATCACTGGAAATACATCTAAAACTGAATACACGTAGCGCCCCGGCCCATGCAGCCGTTCTGTCGGCAGCCGCAAGGTCTTTACCTTGTTCTCGACCGATTTATCCTCACAGAAAATCTGCGCAATGTCATTCAGCGAAACCTTTTTATCGGTAATGCGCACATTTTTATCAATTTTCAGGTACAGAGTATCTGTCGCTGCCATGCTTCCATTTTCCTTTCCATACATCTCATTCTGATCAGCTTCATTCCTTTCGCCAGACCAGCTGCGCGTTATGCGGCTGGCTCGACTTAACGGCAGTAAAATACCATACACAAATAATACTGATCAGCACAATCAGCAAAAACGCAGCCAGAGTACACACTACGCTATGACCGGCAGCTCTGCCTTCCTCTTTTCTTCGTGATCTGTTACGGGCATATTTCTTTGTCATAATAATGATTTCCTTTTTCATCTCTTTCTGATTCTAACATGCCCAATCCTGCCGGATTTTATACCTGACTTCTTACCTGTAAATTTCCTTTCGCGCCCCTGTGCATCAATCGGATAGGGGCGTTCCCCTATCCGTCTGCGCGAGGCGCGTGCGGCGACAGCCGCATAATTCCTTACGCGCCTCTGTGCATAAAAAAAGAAAAGCCTGGCAAATATTTGTCGGCTCTTCTTCCTCTCTTCTCATCGTATTTGTCTGCTGCCATACCCGCTATAGCTTCTTAATTCCCCGGAAAGTCATGCAGAGCATGTCATTTGTAATAAATGATTCACACAGGCTTTCCGGACTGAATATTCCTGAATCGAATATTTACAATTCTCTTTCGCATAATTCGAGCGCAGATGCTATGACTGCGTCCATGTCGTAATACTTATATTCTCCAAGGCGGCCGCCAAAGAGGACCTTCTCCTCCTTTTTGGCAAGTGCGCGGTACTGTTCATAAAGCGCGGTATTTTTCGCGTCGTTGACCGGATAATAGGGCTCGTCGCCGGGCTTCCATTCGGAACTGTACTCGCGGCTGATCACGGTCTTCGGCAGATCGTTGCCATTCTCATCCTTGCCAAATTCAAACCATTTGTGCTCGATGATGCGGGTCCATGGCGTTTCCCGGTCGGTATAGTTGACCGCCGCGTTGCCCTGGAAATTCGGCTGATCCAGAAGTTCAGTCTCAAAGCGCACAGACCGGTATTCGAGCGTCCCCAGGCTGTAGGCAAAATACTCATCGATCGGGCCGGTATACACGACCTTGTCCGCGAGCGCACGGAGTTCATCTTTGCATTTCAGATAGTCCGTATTCAGCCGCACCTCGATGCCGGAGAGCAGGTTCGCTACCAGCTTCGTGTAGCCGCCGATGGGGATACCCTGGTAAAGGGCGTTGAAATAATTGTTGTCAAAGGTGTAGCGCACCGGCAGGCGCCGGATGATGAACGCGGGAAGCTCCTTGCAGTCGCGCCCCCACTGCTTCTCCGTGTAGCCTTTCACCAGCTTTTCGAAAATATCCCGTCCAACCAGCGAAATCGCCTGCTCTTCCAGGTTCCTGGGCGTACCGGTGACTTCTTTTTTCTGCTCCTCGATGATCGCGGCGGCCTCCGCCGGCGTCACCACGCCCCACATTTTATTAAAGGTATACATATTGAACGGCATGGAATACAGTTCGCCTTTGTAATTTGCAACCGGCGAATTCGTAAACCGGTTGAACTCAGCAAATTTCGTAATGTAATTCCAGACCTTTTTATTATTTGTATGAAAAATATGCGCGCCGTATTTGTGTACGTGGATGCCTTCTACATCCTCCGTATAAACATTTCCGGCAATATTTCCGCGCCGGTCTATCACCAGAACCTTCTTTCCTTTCGCTGCGGCCTCATGCGCAAATACCGCGCCGTACAGGCCGGAGCCTACTATCAGGTAATCATATTTCATCATCTATCTGTCCTCTTTTTCTGTTTTTGTCTTTTTCTCACCATGTCCCCTGATCAGACTGTGTTATCCAGCTTCTCACTATGCTGACTTGATCAGACTGCACCATCCTGCTTCTCACAGATCTTCCTGGCAACATAGACGCCGCTTGCGGACGCATGCGACAGAGAATGTGTCACGCCGCTTCCGTCCCCGATGACGTACAGCCCTTTGTTTTTCGTCTCCAGGTTTTCATCGATGTCCACTTCCATATTGTAAAACTTGACCTCCACGCCGTACAGCAGAGTATCGTCATTGGCCGTGCCAGGCGCGATCTTGTCCAGAGCGTAAATCATTTCAATAATCCCGTCCAGGATCCGCTTCGGCAGCACCAGACTTAAGTCTCCTGGCGTAGCTTTCAGGGTCGGCTGCACCAGTCCTTCCTCGATACGCGATATCGTACTGCGCCGTCCGCGGACCAGATCGCCAAACCGCTGCACAATCACGCCGCCTCCGAGCATGTTGGAAAGACGCGCAATGCTCTCACCGTATCCGTTGCTGTCCTTAAATGGCTCGGAAAAATGCTTGGCCACCAGAAGCGCAAAATTCGTATTCTCCGTCTGCATTTCTTCTGACTCATAACTGTGTCCGTTGACCGTAATGATGCCGTTCGTATTCTCATTCACGACTATCCCGTTCGGATTCATACAGAAGGTGCGCACCCGGTCTTCAAATTTCTCCGTGCGGTAAACAATTTTACTCTCATACAGCTCATCCGTCAGATGGGAAAAGATAACCGCCGGAAGCTCCACGCGCACACCGATGTCCACCCGGTTGGATTTTGTCGGAATCCCCAGCTCGCCACAGATCTTCTCCATCCACTTGCTGCCGCTTCTGCCAACGGAAATGATGCATTCACTGCAGAAAAACGCGCACGAGTCCTCCTGAAATTGCGCAGATATGCTTCCGTTATATGCAGTATCAGAGCATTCTAACGTGCTTCCATCACATGGAATATCGGAATTTTCCGATACGTTTTCACTATGTAAAGCACCAGACTTTTCCGCTGCCCGTACAGCCCTTCCGGCCGTATGCTCTGCATGAACCAGATAGCCTCCCTCTGTCTTCTCCACACTTTCTACCGGCGTGTCAAAGAAAAAGGTAATTTTATCCTTCAGATAATCGTAAAGATTCTCCAGAACCCGGTAATTAATGTCCGTCCCAAGGTGGCGCACAGAAGCATCCAGAAGGCTCAGCTTATTCTGCATGCAGAGCTTTTTGAACTTTGTCCCGGCTGTCGAGTACATTTTCGTCCCCTCGCCGCCGTACTTCATGTTAATATCATCAACGTAATACATCAGCTCTAGCGCCTTCTGCTTGCCTATGTATTCGTGCAGCGTACCGCCAAAATCATTCGTCACATTATATTTTCCGTCAGAAAAGGCGCCCGCGCCGCCGAATCCGCTCATGATCGAGCAAGTCTTACAGCCAATGCAAGTCTTTACCTTTTCCCCGTCGATCGGGCATTTCCTCTTTTCCAGGGAATGTCCCTTTTCAAAAACTGCCACGCGCAGATCCGGCCTGCGTCCGGCCAGCTCGTAAGCTGCAAAAATGCCGCCCGGACCGGCTCCTATAATAATCACATCATATGTCCATACACGCGAAGCGGGTATGGACGCAGGCTGCGCCAATCGCGAAGCGATTTTTTCATGCGCGGCTGTCCTTGTATCATAATCAACCCTCATACTTGCCTCCAGTATTAACCGTGTCAAATATCATTATCTGTCATTTGTATTTATAAAAAAACCTCCTTGTAAAAGCCAAAGTTATACTAACACGCTGCCGAAGGTTTGTAAAGGCGAAAACAGTGAAAGAAGACAGCAGACAAAGGGCCGAAACCCGATATAAACCGGTATTTCGGCCCTCTTGCTTCATTGTTTGTATAAAAAGTTTACTCTCCCGTCCTCGCCAGCTTTTCTTCCTGCTCCTTCTGAACTTCCGGGAAAGCGGAAAGCATCGGCTTTTCTTTCTTTCCCTTCAGCACGCGGTTCACATAGTTCTGTGTAATCGCGTACACCTGCGGAGAAAGCACCAGCACACCAATCAGGTTCGGGATCATCATCAGACCGTTAAAAGTGTCCGCCAGATCCCACGCAAGGTTGTCACTCATCACGGCTCCGCCGAAGATCGCAACTACGAACACTACGCGATAAATAATCGTGTATTTCTCTCCAAAGAGGAATTCGCACGCCTTTGAGCCGTAATGGCTCCAGCCAAGGACTGTGGAAAACGCGAACAACATGATCGCGATTGCCACAAACGCGGCGCCGATCTGGCCGAAATGCATGGAAAATACCTGCGCAACGATGTTAGCCTTTGTCAGCGTCACACCCGCGTACTCTGCCACAGTCTCGCCGGTCTCCAGATCCACCAGGCCGGAGGAAAGAACCGCGAACGCCGTCAGCGTACAGACAATGATCGTATCCGCAAATACCTCAAAAATACCCCACATACCCTGGCGGACCGGCTCGCTCACGTTCGAATTGGAGTGCACCATAACAGAAGAGCCGAGACCTGCCTCATTCGAGAACACGCCGCGCTTCATGCCCTGCTCGATCGCCAGCTTGATTCCATAGCCGACCACGCCGCCGCCGGCTGCCTTCAGGGCAAATGCACCGCTGAAAATCGCGCCAAAGACTGCGCCTACCTGAGAAATGTTTGTAATCAGGATGACCACTGTGCCGATTATGTAAAGCACCACCATGAAGGGTACGATCTTCTCCGTCACGGAGGCAATTCTCTTCAGTCCGCCGACAATCACAAGCCCGGCAAGCACCACCACCACGATGCCCGTCAGCCAGGTCGGCACGCCGAACACGCTCTCCATATTTCCGGAAATGGAGTTTACCTGCGTCATATTACCGATTCCGAAGGAAGCAAGAAAACAGAAAATCGAAAACAGCACCGCCAGTACCGCACCGATGCCCTTGCAGCCAGGCTTTGCTCCGAGACCGTCGCGCAGATAATACATCGCGCCTCCGGACCACTCGCCCGCGCTGTTTTTCCTGCGGTAATAAATACCAAGCACATTTTCCGAGTAGTTGGTCATCATGCCGAAAAAGGCAATCAGCCACATCCAGAACACCGCTCCGGGGCCGCCTACCATGATCGCACCCGCCACGCCGACAATATTGCCGGTACCGACCGTCGCCGCCAGCGCCGTACACAGCGACTGGAACTGGGAAATCGACTTATCCTGCGTATGACCGACTACCTGTTTGTCCTTGAAAATCGCGCCGATCGTCTGTTTCATCCAGTGTCCGATATGGCTGATCTGGAAAAATTTCGTCAGACAGGTCATCAGCACGCCGACGAATGCCAGAAGGATCAGCGCGGGCCAGCCCCAGACAATCCCATTTACGACATCATTTACACTCTTCACCACTTGCAGCATCTTTTCTTCCTCCCTGGGTAATATTAAACTGACTTTTTACGCACATGATCAAAAAAGTGGTTTTCTCAATCATATACGTATATCAGCCTTTTTTGCGCAAAATGAACAAAAAAACGCAGGCAAAAACCGAACAATCAGTCTTCACCTGCGAAGCTATCATCCTTTGTCATTTTACGTCTTTAAAATTAGAATTATACTAACACATCCTCTGACATTTGTAAAGTCTTTGAAAAAAAGCCTGGTATTTTGCGTTAAATTAATAGTAAAGAGAGTAACCAGGGGAAAGAGCTGGCAGCGCAAAACGCTACAGGATGGTCGCCTTTGACGACAGCCCTTTTTTCTTTAGCAGTTTTTTGTAGGCAGCCCTTTTTTTCTCCGGAGTATTCACTGTTAATTTTTTATAGTTGCTCTTTCCGGCACCGGTAAATGCCTTATCCCCGACCGTTACAGATGTCAGCTTCACTGATTTTATCGTAAGAGTCTTCAGAGCAGTGCAGCCATAGAACGCTTTTGCACCAATATACTTCACAGTCGTCCCTATTTTTACCGTGCGCAATGCCGTACAGCCCCGAAATGCGCCTTCGCCAATCTTCGTGACATTTCCGGAAATCGTCACCTTTGTCAGTTTTGTGTTGTTTTTAAAAGCATTATTAGCGATCGATGTCACCTTATAGGTCACGCCGTTTATGGCAACCGTAGATGGGACAGACAGCGTGGTTTTCGTTTTATCCTTCGTGCCAGAAAGCGCAACGGAATCTCCCGCCTTGGTAATTACATAAGTGTTTTTTGTCTCACTGTCTGTCAGCTTCGTTCCTTTTGCGGGCAGGGTGATTTTAAAGCTGCGGGTAAGCGTGCCATAATAGTTGTTTATCCCCGTCACCTTAACCGTCGCCGTACCAATCTCTTTATTATTTTTATAAGAAACCTTGTAATCCGTATCCTTTTTCAGCGCCTTGTCGCCAATCTTCACCGTAACCGAAGGCTTTTTCGATTTGCCGTTATAAACATAGCTTGCCTTTACGCCACTGATTTTTGCGCCCGACTCTGAAAGATTCATGCAGTAGCCGATGCCGTTTTTCTTCGCGTATTTCACTGCATAGGAGCCATAGGGAGCATAAATTGTCGCATAAACAACATGCTTGCCGCTGCCCAGCCAGGAAGAGCCCGTCCATAAGATGTCATCGCCTATGGTGTTCACGCTCGACGGTATTGTGATTTTCCGCAGCGAATCACAGCTGTAAAACGCTTTTTCCCCTATGCTTTTTAATCCGGAACCGATCTCCACCTCTTCGACCTTACTAAAATATGCGAATGCCTTCTCAGGGATACTCGTAATTCCTTCCTTTATCACGATTTTCTCCACCTGATCCCGAATGGATTTCCATGCGTTGTCCGAAGATGAATAAACATAATAAGAAGAAGTGGATGACAGCGCATATCTGACACCTGCTTCTGTGTCAACAGACATTGCTCCAGTCCCGGATATCGTAAGCACGCCATTCTTAAAATCCCAGGTCGCGTTCTCCCCGGCTACACGATACACTTTCTTGCTCGCGCTGCCGGTACTCGAATTGATGGAATAAAAATTCACCATATTCTCATTCGAAGCATAGTAGACGACCTCCGAGCCGTTCACGATCGGCTGGCAATCCGATACGGGCATGGATTGTTTGTACTCCTTGCTTATTTTGTTTCCATTTCCATCGATAAATACATAGTGCAGCGTACTCCCGGAAAGACAGTCATCCGTACTTGCCGTTGAAGCTGTATCCGATTCCTCCCAGGAAACCATAAAGCGGTTGCCGCTGATTCTTGTGATGTTCACTCCCAGAAAGCTTTTCCCATCGCCATTGTAATCCGTAAGCCATTTCACTGTGGTCGCTTCTTCTGAAAAATCCAACTTAGGAGTGACTGTGAGATAAATATTATGCGACGTGCTTGAAGAAACGCTCTCATACTGCGACTGGTCAATCGACGTGCCAATGCAAAGAACATTGTCATCAGACAGAGCCATACCGTCCACGCTCGCATAACACGCAATGGCCCATGCGGAAGTACGGCTTCCGCCATAGTCAAGGACAGACACTGTTGTCGATTCCGATGTCTCCGTGTTGTACTTTTTCAGCGTGGTACATCTCGAGCCCTCGCTTTGCTCCAGGATATACAGATCTGTGTCGGAAGCCTGGACATACTGGGCAAAGGAGTGCCACAAATCACACTTGACAATTTTTCCCGTCATGGACGCCGTATCCACCTTTATCATCAAAAAGCCCTGATGCCCCTGACCGACAGACGCGTCCACGTATCCCTGGTGACCCGTGACAATATAAAGGTTCCCATTTGTCTCCGTAAATTCCACACAGCCACTATTAAACGGGTATCTCACCTCGCCGCCAAAAAGATCCGGATTGCTCGTGATCGATGCTGCGCCTATCCGCTCCCATTTCGTGTCATATTTGATGACCCGTATCACCTCAGCATTGTCGTCCTCTTCCGTATTGTTCTGTCCTTCTACCAGATAATACGCATCCTTTCCAGCGTAAAAGCCGCCCCACAGACTCAGCTCCATAGCAATTGATTTTTTACTTTCCAGATTGAAGCTGCTGTCATACCATTCCACGCCGACATTTGTCCCATTATAGTAGACCCTCATATAGCCGCTGTCCGTCGATACGAGATCTGATGTCCTTTTCAGGCCAACATTCAAATTGTTCGATGCGGTCGGCGCACTGCTTCCGGCCGCCAGAACCGTGCGGGACGGCAGCAAGATTAACAGCGACAAGAAGAGAAATACAAGTAACGCAGAAAATCTGATTTTTGTTTTTCCCGTATTTCTTATTATGTTTCCCGTGTTCTCCATGCTTCTCATGTTTCCATTCTCTTTCATACCATTTATCTCCTGTTTCTCCCTTATGCATTAATAAATCTTCGTGCTCTCCCTGTCTCAAATCGGTTCTGATGTGATAGCGTTCTGCGACAGAATAGCAGAAAGCCATGTTTTTGTTAACTTACGCTGGCTTGAATCAATAGTCAAGAGATTAGGAATTAAGCCAGCTAAGCGAGCAACCACCAGTTCAACCGGTGGTTGCTCACTTAGTTAAATGATAACGGTATCAAACGGCGCCAGTGTCACGGTGCGAATTCCTTCTTCCGTCGGGATGGATGTCGTCTGCTCCGCATCGCTGTTATTGATAACGACCAGCGTGCCGCTTGCCGGATAAAAAGCACATTCGGTATAAAGGTTATCCGTCATGTATAGCCCGGAAAGTCCTTCGCCGCCCGCATAGCGGATGAACTGATAAAGCATCCTCGTATTTGCCGGATTCACCTGGAAGGAAGCCAGGTAGATACCCTTTCCTTTCCCGAAATCGCGGATCGTCGCCAGTGGCTTTTCGCCGTCCGCCAGAAGCACACGCGCCGTACCATCCGTCAGATAGCGATTTTCCTTTGCGCTGATGCATGCGCCGTCTGGAATCAGTTTCGCGCCATTCGCCGTATGCCCATTCTTCTGATCCTCACTTATTTCATCGGTACCTGTCTGGTCATCACATACTGCGTCGCACACCTCAAAACTCCACTTCCCATGGCAGACCTTCGCGCCGGTATCTTCATCGACGCCCAGCACATGCGCCATACGGAAGTATGTATCGTAACCAGGAACTGCGGAGGGCTCGTTTACCCCAAGGAAGGTGCCTCCCTCGTAAACCCATTTGGTGAGAATCGTCACCAGCTCGTCGTCCTTCCACGCATCGCCACCGCTCCAGGCGCTGCCGGCGTAGCCTGCGTTGATCACGACATCCACATCGTCAAGCGCCCCGTTTTTCACATCCTCGAAGGAAAGAAAGCGCACATCGACCGGCAGTCCGGAGAGCGCCTCGTTGATGTGGATCAGGTCGTGCATCCAGGTCTCATGGAAATGACCGGACAAGGTCCAGGAGCGCAGCTCACCCCATGCATGCAGCACGGCCACTTTCGTTTTAATCGTATAGGGTGCTCCTGCATCGTGGAAGGAGCGGATCAGTCGGAATTCATCGGCCACCTTTTCGATGTAATCGCAGAAGTCCGGAAACTGCTCCGTCAGATGCAGATAGCCGCCCAGACCAATGCGGTCGATTTTCGCGCGAAGCAGGGCGCGGCGCACGCTGATCCAATATTTTTTCGCATCCAGTGTCGGATTGCCGCCCTCAGCAAAGGTCGGCGCGCCGCCCAGGCCTACCGGGAACAGATACGGATGCAGCCTCAGCTCATGAGTCGGCACATCCACCCCGGCGCAAAGCCTCGCCTCGTAGCCGGAGAACACGCACTTAATCAGGCCGTCAAAGCCAAACTCCTGGAATCTGCCGTTGTAAGGCTCCACGCCCACCCAGCTGTCATCATAGAAAACATAGGCCTTCTTGCCATAGGAATGAACCATGTCAATCAGCTGTTTTCCGAAGGAAATCACGAAATCATTGATAAACTCCATCCAGTCCTTTTTCCGCGCATTGCCCGGCATATGGGTCACATGGAGATCACCCTTGTTGATAAAATCCTCGGCCGTCATGGCGTAGCCATATTTCTTTTCAAATTCATCCAGAGCCAGATCGCTGACGGTAAAATCATAAGAGCCCCAGTCTGAAAACAGGCTCTGGTTCCGCTCACTGCTGCCCCAGATCCAGACAAAATTATAGAACATCGAGGTAAAACGCACCACCGTTGTGTCCGGATGGGTCTCACACCAGTCCTTCAGCCAGCCCAGCAGATACTCCTGCGTCTCCGGGTAGCGGGGATCCACCGGCATCAGATGCTCCTTGTCCCAGTGATTGGTCGTGTGATTGTACATGGAAATCTCTTCCCAGATCCGGTAAGCCAGGAAACTAACCGTATATTTATGGAAAGGTGTCACATCGCGGAGCGTTACACTGCCGTCCTCCCTGTCATAAGTCCACCTGTCACGGTCTATTTTCTGATTGGAAGTGCGGTCATAGACCTCCCAGTATTTCATGGCAGAGGCACAGTCATTGATCCGGAACTGCTCTGCAAAAAAGCTGTCCAGGAGGCGGATGGTAAGGCTACCCTCTGCTGCAGCAGCGGTTTCATCGGAAAAATCCGCCCCGCAAATCCCGGCACCGGAGACCGTTTTCTCATCATCCTGCGGGACAGCCACCGCCGGCGGTGTGCAGAGAAATGTCTGCTGCAGCTTATCCTGGTTATCTTTCGCCCATTCATTATGGTCGCGGATGATGCAGATCGTCGAATAGATCCCATAGCCCGCATGAACAATCTCATCGGAAAGAACCGTTCCGTCACTGTCGCGGATCACGTCCGCACCCCATTTTTCTGCCATTTTAAGGGTCAGCTGCTCATAACCGGATTCACCCGGCAGGGTAAAGCCGCCTTTTTTCATTTCTGTCATAATGTCCTCCTTAAAGTCATTCGTCCAACACATAAACAGAGCTTTATCTCACTTACAGTGCCCCATCCTTCGCGATATCGTCCGACACCAGCAGCGTTGCAAAGAATGAAAGAGCAAGACCCTGTCCCCAGCCCTGAATCCAGGCCTTCGGAATCCCGCGGTAGCCTTCCCTGTCCTTCATGACAGCCGTACCGCCGGAAACATTCATCACCTTGCCGTCCTCACTGACATTGGCCAGAAGACCTTTGATGGATTTATTGATGTATTTAGAATGAAGCGGATTGCCCCGGTTGAGCATCGCCGCGGCAATACCGGCGGATGCGGAAATCTCCTCGTAGGATTCCGGATCATCCAGCACCGTCCTCCAGAGTCCGTTCTCCGTCTGCACGGTCTTCAAAGCTGCCAGCTGCTCATTTAAGGAGCCTACGATATCTATGTATTTCGGATAAAGATAGCACTCCGGAAGGATGTCTCCCACCTTTGACATGGTAAAGGCTGCCCAGGCGTTTGCCCGGCCCCAGTAAATCCCGGACATGTGATCGCCGGTAATGTTGTTGTATCCATGATAATAGAGACCGCTGCTCGGATTCTGCAGATAGCGGATGTGCCAGTAATACTGGTTCAGCGCGTCGTCGATCATCGCCTGATCCTTATTCATGACGCCCACACGCAGCAGCAGGAAAGCCGCCATAAACAGCGTGTCCGCCCAGGCCTGCTCCGGGAAATCGTTGTTGGCTGATACCGTATGCTGCAATACATGGTCGCCGAAACGAAGCGCATCTTTGGAAATGTATTCCACCTTGCTCATGAGAATGTCGTAATACTGCTTCTCTCCGGTCGCCTGATACAGCGTGATCAGGCAGTGCCCCATCGCGCAGGCATTGACCGTCCACACCTTGGGCAGTCCCAAATCAATCAGCTCGTCTACCCGTTCCTTTAAAAGATCCAGATACTCCTGCTTTCCGGTCTTTTCATACGCGTCACTGATCCCATAATATGCCACGCCGCAGGGCCAGTCCCAGGTCAGATCCATGTTCATCGTCTTTTTCACAATTTTGTCAATGACCTGCTCGATTTCTTTCTTATCATACTCTAATTTCAGCATATTCTGTGTCCTCCCATTATTCTTCCGCTCATTGCTCATAATCACATCATACAGGGATTCCTGGCTGGGAAGCGGTTATCTTCTCATGATGCCGGTTTCTGGCAGCCGCAAATCCTTTTCTCATCATAGCTGAACTCTCAATCCCCTGTCAAGACATTTGTTTCAATCCTCACGCGATAATTTACCGACGTACAAATACCAGAACCGGGCAGGTGGATCACTCCCCCTGCCCGGTGAGAAGGCTCATGTCACAAATCTCCCTTTCAGAAACATTACCTGTTCGGGAAGCAATCTGTTCAACATACAGCCTTTCCTTTTTGATTATTCAAGCTCCGATTACTCAACTGTAGTCGCTACTGCGTCGTCATAGGTCGGAAGCTTGGTGGTCATGCCCTCATTGAAGAGCTCCAGGCGCTCATCAATGACTTCCTGATATCCTGCATCCAGATACTGCTGTGCGTACTCTTCATACAGAGAATCAAACTCATCCTCAGATGCTACGACCAGCTTGTCGCGAAGCTCGATGTACAGGTTGATCAGGGTCTCCTGATACTCCGTTACGGACTCAAGCGCGTCACCGAACATACAGTCAGTTACAGCCCAGCCATAGGATGCCACTTCTACCTGATTGTAGTAGTTCTCGATGACGGCGTCATTGAAGTTCTGCGGCAGATTCTGCGGCAGAGAAGCAATGATGGTATCCTCGATCGTGCCTGTGCTTCTGGAAGCCGTTACGATGCACCAGTAGTCAATGCTGTTGTTGTAGCCCTGCTTATAATCAGAGGACTGCTCGCTGTAGTCGATCGATACCTTGTTACCATCCTCGTCATAGGTGAAGTTCTCACCCTCGATACCCCACTGGAATGTCTCAAGGGTCTCATCCTGGCACATCCACTCCATGTACATCATGGCTGCGGTGATCTCATCCTCAGTCGCCAGAGAAGAGAAGCCGATCATCATACCAAACGGGTTGTTCGCACGATATGCCGGTGCATAGCCTTCGTCGTTCAGCTCGGTAGACTGTACCACTACTGCCAGCTCCGCATCCGGATTCTGCTCATAGAAGGACTCCAGCCAATCCATGGATGCTGAAATGTATCCTGAATAAGCAAAGGTCTCGCCATTGATGAAGTTGGACTTATCAGTCTCTGTATCGATGGTGTAATACTCCGGATTCATGATGCCTGCGTTGTACTTCTGATTGAGGAAGGAAAGCAGAGCATAGTTCTCATCACTGCTCAGAGACGGGATCTGATAATCGCCGTACATTACCCAGTTCTCTTCATCCTGCGGATAGGTTCTCCATGCATAGGTCTGGTCAGAGCCAACGCCCGTCAGCATCACGCCGCCGTCCGGATACTCCGCAATCCCGGCTTCCTTGATCGCCAGCATCGCGTCGATGTAATCCTGAGAGGTCAGAGACGGAATGTAGTCATAGCCTACTTCCTCCAGCCAGTCCATACGAACGAAGGTAATATAGGTGTAGTTGGTCTCATAATATGGTCTTTCGCTCAGTACCAGGTAGTTGCCTCCGGCCATCTCTACATACTGCAGCTGGTCTCTGTCTACCATACCCTGATAATAAGTCGGCGCGATCTCAGCAAAATAGTCAAGATCATACTCAGTCAGGTAACCTTCTGTCGCCCAGGTAGCGAGCTTGTCATAATCGTACTCCATCAGGATCGTCGGAAGCTCTCCGGAAGCTCCAAGCAGAGCATAGTCCGTCATAACGTCGGAACGGGTAATGCCTACATACTCTACATTGATGTTGTACTTGTCGCCAAACTCAGACTGTACCCACTTGGTCCAATAGTTATTGGTAACATCCGGAACGCCCTCAGCACCTCTGTCGTAAACCGGGATCTTGATCGTCACAGTCTCGTCAAATGCTTCCCACGCGTCCATGCCTGTCGCTTCCTCAGCGCCGGCGATCGTCGGAACGCTTCCGAATACCATTGTGCCGACAAGTGCAGCAGCGAGCGTTCTTTTGATAACCTTCTTGTTCATGCAATAAATCCTCCTTTTAATAGTGTATAGTTTATTATCACCCGGACAATCCGGGAAAACTATCGATTCAGCCCTTCACGGCGCCAAGCATCGTACCCGATACAAAATACTTCTGCAGGAACGGGTAAATGCAGATGATCGGGATCGTGACAAACATGATCGCCGCCGCCTGCAGCACCTCCGGCGTACTGGTCACAGCCGCCGCCTCTGAAAGAGTCGTCGTCTGTGCCTCACTCGCGGAAGCTACCATCTGATAGAGCTTGTACTGCACCATCTTCAGGCTGTCCGTGCGGATATAGTACATGTTGTCCGCGTACGCGTTCCAGCGGCCTACCGCGTAGAACAGGGACAGCGTCGCAAGGATCGGCTTTGAAAGCGGAAGCACAATCTTCGTCAGCACCTGGATATTCGTCGCACCGTCGATGAACGCAGACTCCTCCAGGCTCTCAGGTATATTGGACGTGAAGTAGTTCTTCATAATCAGCATGTTATAAGGTGAATAAATCAGAGGCCAGATCAGCACCCACATCGAATCCAGCAGCCCCAGGTCATGCATCAGCAGGTAGGTCGGAATAATACCGGCAGTGAAGTACATCGGAACCATCAGGACAAATGTAATCCAGGAACGCCCCTTCAGTCTTCTCTTCGAGAGCGGATACGCCGCGCAGGTACAGGCCACCATACCAAGCGCCGTAAAGATCAGCGTCACGCCCAGGCTGTAGAAGAACGAATAAACCAGACTGCCATCCTTAAAAATCGAGATATAGGCGTCAAAATTGATCCCCTTCGGCCAGAAGGTCACCTGCTTTGCCAGCACCGCGCTGTTGCTGGAAATGGATTTTGCCAGCAGATGGACAAACGGGAGCACACAGGTTGCGCAGAGCAGCACCAGAATTATCATCATGACCGCGTCGCTGACCTTAAATTTTGATATTGCGTGACTGCCGCCGGTACTGAAATCGCCCTCGCCGGAAGCTTTTTTCTTATCCTTCGCCATATGTACGCACCTCCCTTACAGTAAGCCGTCTTCGCCAAGCTTCTTGGCGACACGGTCAGCCAGCAGTACCAGAACCACACCTACAAGCGACTGGAACAGGTTCACCGCGGTCGCCATGCTGTACTTGCTCGCAGAAAGTCCTTTTTCATAGATATATACCGCAAACTGATAGGAGAAATCACGCACCATGGAGTTTTCAAACGCCGTCAGACGCTCCAGATTGCTCCCCATCACACGGCCAAGGTTCATAATCAGCAAAGTCACGATCGTCGGCCTGATGCCCGGAAGGGTGATGTGCAGCATCCTCTTCCAGCGTCCGGCACCGTCGATCATGGCCGCCTCATAGAGGTCGCCGCTGATGCCGGTGATCGCCGCCAGGTACATGATCGTGCCCCAGCCCATCGTCTGCCATACGCCGAGCAGCAGATAGGTCACTGCCCAGTGCCATTTCTCCGTCAGGAACGGAATACCGCTGTCAATAATCCCCGCATTCATGAGAATGATATTCACAAGACCAGTCGACGGACGGAACATGGTATAGGCCACGCTGCCGATGATCGCCCAGGAGAGGAAATGCGGCAGATAGAGGATCGTCTGCGTCACCTTTTTAAACTTCGGATACCGCAGCTCATTCAAGATCAGCGCCAGGATAATCGGAAGCGGGAAACCAACCGCCAGATCCAGCAGGTTAAATGCAATCGAGTTGCGCAGCGCACGGATGAAATCTTTATCGTTGAAAATCTTTTTAAAGGTCTCGAGGCCGACCCACTCGCTGCCCGCGTACCCTTTCATCGGCTTGTAGTCCATGAACACCATCCGCAGACCCGGATAAGCCGCATAGCTGAACACGATGACCAGAATGATCGGAAACGCCAGCATCACATAGAGCTGCCAGTCCCGCTTCATCGCTTTTCCCAGAGGAATGTCATTCTTAGGAACCACAGGTTTCTTCGTCTTTGCCATTTCATTGCCTCCCTTTTCATTTTGTATAGCTGTAAACTTTTTTTAGTATTAACCATTCATGTTTCATTTTCAACAATTATTTGCATTATTTTTTACAGATTTTTAAGCAATATTTCTATTTGCGTCACATTTTCTTCATATTTTCCTGTGAATTTTCGACAGGCAGATAACTATTGTAACAATTTCGCAGAGTTTGCCCGGCGCCCTATTTTCTGATTGTATCCCCGGGAAATCTATGCTAGAATCAGGGCGAATGATAACACGACATAATAGCAATGAGGTGAAGGAACCCGTTTATGAAACCTGTAGCACATATTTCCGAAAAGATCATCAACATACTGAATTTGCCTCTTGCTCCGAATACCCCTGTATATATCGGTGAAACCAATATCGAACACATTAAGAATCGCCACCCATATGAATACAAACGATACTTTCCACATATTGATGAAATCATTAATGAGCCAGATTATGTTGGATTAAGTCCAAAGGACAGTTCTATTATGTTTGTAAAACTGTATGAGGTACGTGGAGAATATATCCGGGTTGCAGTAAAAATTACGCAAAAAAGCACCTGCTTTGCCAAAACTCTTCATATGCTGAGCTCCTGCAATGCAGAGCGGTATATTGATAAGGGCACTTTGAAAAAAATATAAATCATTACAGTTCAGACCCGCACCACGCACTTGCTGCGAGGTGCGGAGTGAAAACGTAGTGTTTTCGGGCATCCGGCCCATCGTGAAACGATTAAAATGGCCGGATGCCGTTACAGGTCACACCTGCAGAGAAAGAAATAACGCAAAATCGGTCATGGTGTGACCTGTAACTATAAATCTCTGCGAATGCTTGACAAATAAAGAAACAATTGTATAATAAGGAGGTAAGGGCATAGACTATTATAGAATGAAATCAGAGGACGGAACAGGCGGCCGTCGCCCATAGCTAGGAGATGTGGATTGTCACCCACCTATTTCATTCTAATTGTAGTAAGACGGACTGTTTTAACAGTCCGTCTTTTTTATGCACAGAGCCGGGTAAGGAAATTTTGCGGCTAAAGCCGCACCCGGCTCGTAGCCATAAGGAATCCTCCGACTGCGTCGGCAATCCTTATGGCATATCGCGCAGGCGGATAGGGGAGAAGGGCGTTCCCCTATCCGATTATACCCTATTTTCTGATTGTATCCCCGGGAAATCTATGCTAGAATCAGGGCGAATGAATTTTGCAAGGAAAATCTATGACGTAAGGGAGAAAAAGAAATGATTTTTTCAAATGACCATGGAGCGCTCGTCGCGCGGCGGCAGGGCGAAACGCTCCGGATCGAGGCCTGGGGAAAGGATTCCCTGCGCGTACGCGCGGCGATGAACTCCGGGATCAACAGCAACGACTGGGCGCTGACTGAAGTACCCGCGCAGGCAGAAGCACAGATTGCGATATTTGCCCCGGGTGAATGGGCCAGGAAAGCTCCCGCATGGACGGGCGGCGATCCGAATCTGGGCGCGGAAGGCTGCGCCATTATCACAAATGGACGCATCTGCGCGCTTGTCAACTGGGTAGGGATTATTTCCTATTATAAATGGACGCCTGCCGGTGAAAACGGCTCCTGGACACTCCTCCTGCGTGAATATGGCCGGAATTACGGCGGCACGATCTCCCGGGAGAGCCGCTGCCTGAAAATCGACGGCCGCGAGTGGAAGGGCATCCAGGGCGGGGACACTTATCGTCTGAATGTGAAATTTGAGAGCAATGACGGGGAGAAGCTGTTCGGCATGGGACAGTATCAGCAGCCCTGGCTGGACCACAAGGGAAGTGTGCTGGAGCTTGCGCAGCGGAACTCGCAGATCACTGTTCCATTTGCAGTGTCCTCCCTTGGATATGGATTTTTGTGGAACAACCCGGCAGTCGGGCGCGTTACCTTCGGCAAAAATTATACTGAATGGATTGCCCGCGCGACGAAGCAAATGGATTACTGGATTACAGTGGCGGATACGCCGAAGGAAATCCTGGCCTCCTACACCTCGGCGACCGGACACGCGCCGATGTTCCCGGAGGACCGCATGGGACTGTGGCAGTGTAAGCTGCGCTACCGCACGCAGGCGGAGGTGCTGGAGATCGCTCATCGGTATCAGGAGGAAGGCATTCACATTGACCAGATCGTCATTGATTTCTTCCACTGGACCGTGCAGGGCGACTGGAAATTTGACAAGACCTACTGGCCGGATCCGAAGGCCATGGTGGACGAGCTGCACTCCATGGGCATTAAAGTCATCGTCTCCGTGTGGCCGTCCGTAGACCGCAGAAGTGAAAATTTTGAGCCGATGTACGAGCGCGGGCTTCTGATGAAGACCGACCGCGGCGAGCCGCAGACCTACGATTACCAGGGCGACTGCGTAGAAATCGACCCGTTCAATCCCGAGACCCGCGAATATGTCTGGGAGGTCTGCAAGAAAAACTACTACGATCTTGGCATTGACGCGTTCTGGCTGGACAATTCCGAGCCGGATCTGGGCGTCTATGATTTTGACAACTACCGCTACCAGGCGGGCGCCGCACTCACCTGCAGCAACCTGTATCCGCAGATGTACAGCCGTATTTTTTACGATAAAATGAGCCAGCTGCGCGACGGCACAGTGGTGAACCTGCTCCGCTGCGGCTGGGCCGGCAGCCAGAAATACGGCAACGTCATCTGGTCCGGCGATGTGCCGAGCACCTTTGAGGCCTTCCGCGACCAGCTGCAGGCCGGCCTGAATATGGGCCTTGCGGGCATTCCGTGGTGGACCACCGACATCGGCGGCTTCATGACCGACGATGTCAGCGACCCGGATTTCCGCCAGCTGCTGATCCGCTGGTACCAGTTCGCCGTCTATTCGGCGGTACTGCGTATGCACGGCGACCGCGGTCCCTACGACATCCCGCCGCTGGATGAGCGCGACTGGGGCGGCGGCTATCTGCACACCGGCCAGCCAAACGAGCTGTGGAGCTACGGCGAGGACAACTACCGGATCATGCGCGACTACTACGAGCTTCGCATCTCCATGCACGACTACATCCGCGGCCTGTACCAGGAAGCCCATGAAAACGGCTCCCCGCTGATCCGCACCATGTTCTACGAGTTTCCCGAAGACGTGAAATGCTGGGAGCTCTCCGACCAGTATATGTTTGGCAGCAGATACCTCGTGGCACCGATCCTGCACCTGAACGAATTCCGGCGCGATGTCTACCTGCCGGAAGGGGAATGGAAGCTGACCAGCACCGGGGAAATCTACGCGGGCGGCCAGACGGTGACCGTAGACGCGCCGATCGAGTATATGCCGGTGTTTGAGAAGAAATAAGCTTTTATATATTTTATCTGTTGATTGCAGATCAAAATTGCCAAATGAAAGCTTTCTACATTTGCAATTAATTTATCTGAAATTGAAGCCATGTTTTAATTTTAGTAACAGGCGCCCCGGAAATCCGAAATCCCGGGGCGCGCTTTCTTTCATGTACACAATCAATTCAATCCGCCATAATAACAGCGTTCAGATAAAACGGCACCGCATCATCCGCATGGGTTTCAATCAGCCGTACCTCTACTCGATGAATGCCCTTCGGCATATGCTCCGTCACTGTCAGCAGCTCCAGCTTATCTCCCCAGGTCTCATCAAAATTCGCGTCCAGGATTTTCCTGGTCGCCGGATCCTGATCCACCACGATCTCCGCGATGGGAACCGGCTGATTTACGGAACGGCGGAACTGTACCGATACGCCGGTTCCTTCCAGTTCAAACACCATATGCGCTCCCACAGCGGAAGCCATCCAGCCGTTTTTAAAGTTATCCGTGACTCCCTGCTTTAGCCGCAGGTCCGGTTCAAACCCTTCTGCTTCTATCAGAACAGGCGAGTACCCGCACGGCGTTTTCTTCATATCCGCCAAATCCAGTGCATCTGGTGCATCTTGAACACCGTCCGCATGGAACACCTTCGCAGTAGAATCTTTCGTCAGTCCGGGAATGCTGCGGCAGTCAACCCGCATGCTCCTCTCATAGCTATTTAAGGTTAAAGGAGCAGGCATTACCCTTTCTGCCGCTTCTTTTTCTCCCTTATCCGCGTCTCCGGCCAGCACCCGGTCACGAACCTTTTCCAGATAGCAGGTTATCACCGACGCCACCAGCTCATGCCCGGCGTCATTCGGATGCAGATCGTCAGGCGTGATCTCGCTGTTTGGAATCCTTCCGGAGAGCAGCTCCGGATAGATCGTGTTCTGCATGCTGACACAGGGAAGACTGTAATGGCGTCCGACTCTTTGGTGAATCAGCTGCGCGCTCGCGCCATTGTCGTAGCAGACATTATGGATGAGAACCACGGCCGGCGCGTTTTCGGCTGCAAGAATCTGTCTCACCAGTCCTTCGTAGGTCTCCAGAAAATGCTCATTGCTCTCATCGTTGACGGAAAACTCTACAAACACCACATCTGGATGATGGATAAGCAAATCCGTCCGGACTCTGGCTGCCCCAAACTGCGAGGTAGTCGCCCCGATCCCCGCATTCAAATAGGTAACATCCGCTTTCGGAAATGCGTCCCGCCACCAGGTATAGACCCTGTACGCATAGCAATTTTCAGGAACGCTCGCTAAAGATCCCTGTGTAATCGATCCGCCGATAAATCCGACCGTCAGGCGTCCGCCTGCCGCCGCGCGTCTCATCACACCCTGCAGACGCGCATCATCTCCCTCATTTACCAAACCCGCTGCTCTGTCAATCTCAAACATCCTAATCCTCTCCACTAAACTCAAAATTTCCCGATCAATACCTGTCGTTCCCCATCTGACAACTGCTTTCTGTTACCTGATATGTGATATCCTTTGCCAGATCCGACATAGGGTATCTGTCATATGGTGTCTATCATACGGTATCCGCCATTCATTATCCATATTTTTGCAAATTCTCTTACTCCAGCCATGTCCTTCCGGTTGCTCACAGCAATCCGCTGATCATCACCCATCAGCCTCAGACATTTGACCATCAATCATTGCCCAATGAGTACTTACGCAGTCTCCTGCTTACCACACACTCACTACCGACTCCAGATATGCCGCCAGTTCCTCTGCCATCCGCTCCGCTTCCGGAATCCGGATGTGTCCCGGGGTCCCGGCGCCATTTTTTTCATACAGAAAATGATGCACCTGCGGATCGCCAAGCTTCTGGCATACCTCCTCAATCGCGCGGTCCCATCCCGGGTCGTGCTGCAAAATCGTCGTCGCCAGCACAATCTCAGCCTCCGGATAAATACTCCTCAGTCTCCGGATAAATGCTCCGTAGCGTTCCCGCCAGTTGACCGCCTGCGCACCCTCGTAGTCTTCACGCATAAAATCATAGGGATTGCTGTCGTTCTGCCCGATCGCAATCACCACAGCCTGCGGGCAGTAGCGGGCGAAATCCCAGTTTTTCACAACGCCAAGCGCCGGATTGTACTGAATCTTATCATATACGCTCTCCATGCCGACATATTCCGGCACCCCGAACCAGCCAATCCCGTCCAGCAGAGAAATCCCGCCCTGCGCAATGTCGTGAATCTCGGCATGCAGCTTCCGCGCCGTCAGCCACGCGTAAGAATACCAGCTGTTGGAAAGCTCACCCTTATGCCACTCGGGGTCAGGCTTTCCCATGTACTCAACCGCCTCTGACACCTCTCCCGCGGAAACACTGTCCCCGTAAAACTCTATCCGCCGCTCACTTTTGGACGGACATGGCAGCAGCTGTACATCTGCAGACTGCGTGGTCTCATCATCTTTTCCGTCAGAGAAATTCCCCTGGCCCGGATTGGTTTTGCCGCCCTGTCTGATGCTCTCCGGGCATCCGCTCAGGCACTCACTGTCGGAAAAATTGCTCTTCCCCGGACCGATTTCAAACCCATGCAGGGTAAAGGTATGGCAGGAATCCTGCCGTTTAAACAGCAGCAGCTGGTGCTCCCCCGGCTGCAGCTCTTCACAGATCGTATAGGTCTGCGGAACCGGCTCATCCAGAAGGCGTATTTTTCCCTGCTCCTGATCCAGAATATAGCCCAGATAATTATCCCAATAATCCCTTTTGTTGGTCACCGTCACCCGCAGCGGCCCGCCATTTGCAAAAAAATGCAGGCAGACGCTGCTGCAAGGGTAGACAAATTCCGGATTTTTCGGTTCCTCAAAATCAATCCTGCCGCTGTACTGCAGCAGTTTCTCATCCGGCGACACTATCATCTCTCAGTTCCTCCCAATCTTACAAATTATTCGTTCATGCAGTGCAGACACAGTCTCTTTATCTTTCGATCTGGAAGAATATTATGATGTACTGTTTAAGTCAGCCTATATCATATCTTCAAATGCTGCAAAAATCTCTCCAGCACTCATGCCGTCAAGCGCCTGCAAAATTCTCTCCAACACTCATGCCGTCAAGTGCCTGCAAAATTCTCTCCCACGCCCGTGCCGTCAAATGTCTGCAAAAATCTCTTAGCTTTCTCCCACACCCGTGCCGTCAAACGCCGGAATAAAGCTCTCCGACGCGGTATCTCCTTCCTGATAAAAGCCCTGCTCCACTCCCAGCTCCGCGGCATAATCAAGCAATCGCTCATATTCCCGTTTTGTAACCTTGCGGATAAGAAGCTGATCTTCCTTCTGCGCGGAAGAACGAAAATGGAGGCTCTCCGGCGGCGTATACTGATTCATCAGGCTCATATAAATCTGGTTTCCATAGGTTTCATATAAATAGGAAACAATCCGTTTTGCCTCGCGCACATGCCCGGGCAAAAGCAAATGCCGCACAATCACGCCGGAGGTCATCATTCCCTCTTCATCAAAAACCGGGAAGGGCTGCTGACGCACCATTTCCGCAATGGCCAGCCTGGCTGTCTGCGGATAGTCCCGCGCCCCCGAATAACGCCCGGCCAGATCCGGGTCCAGATACTTCAGATCCGGCAGATAAATATCCACGAAGCCATCCAGCATTTGCAGCGTCGATACCGTCTCATACCCGCTGCTGTTCCAGACCACCGGTAAAGACAGGCCTTCCCTTTTTGCCAGGCGCAGCGCCTCCAAAACCTGCGGCACATAATGTCCCGCCGTTACCAGGTTGAGATTATGCGCCCCCTGCGCCTGCAGATCCAGAAAAATCGCGGCGAGCCGTTCAATGCCAACCTCCGAGCCAGCCCTGCCGCGCGAGATGGCCTGGTTCTGGCAATACAGGCATCCCAGAGGACAGCCGGAGAAAAACACCGCCCCCGATCCATTTTTACCGGAAATACAGGGCTCCTCCCAGAAATGAAGCGCCACCCGCGCCACAAACACCCGCGCATCCTCGTGACAGCGGCCCTTCTGCCCGTCCTCCCGGTCCGCCCCGCAGCCGCGCGGGCACAACATACAGCCGGCCATTTACTCTGTATCTCCTGTATTGTCACAAATCATTTCCGAATTTAAATGTATCTGCGTGTCGGATTCCATCTTCCGCGAAGCCTCTCTGGCCTTCTGCACTTTAGCAGCTCTCATTGTCTCAGCGGCAGATTCATGCACTCCGATAAGTTCCATCGTCTCCACCGCAGATCTGCAGGCAGCTGCCGGATCCAGTTCTCTCCCATCCAGAGCCGCATAAATCAGCTCATCCCCGCGATAATTGAGCTTCAGCGAAAAAAACGGGGCGTCGTCAATCAGCAGTTTCAGGAATATCTGATCCCCAGCCCATAAATTCAAAGAAAGCAGATCCTTCTTCGGCACCCAGGACAATTCCCCTTCATCGCATTTCTTTAAAGTATCCGCACAGCAGGCACTCTTCTCTTCACCGGGGTAATCCGCCGTGTACAGGCAGATATATTCATCCGGCCACCCTTCCGAAGAAAACGTGAGGAGGCCGCGGAACCGCCACGAAGTAATTGTCAGCCCTGTCTCTTCTCTCACCTCGCGCACCAGACATTCCTCCGGGCTCTCTCCCGACTCAAAATGTCCTCCGACCCCGATCCATTTTCCTTTATTGACATCCTGATCCTTGCTGACGCGGTGCAGCATCAGATATTTCTCATCCTTTTCTATGTAGCACAGTGTCGTAAGCGGCAGCTGATGTTCCATTTTTCCCTCCTACATTTCCCGGCTGCGGGATAGCAGATATTCCCTCTGGTTCCGCTCCGGGAATTCCAGCACTTCCATAAAAAGTGCCTGCAGAATCTCTCCCATCCCAGGTCCCGGCTTCCTGCCATCCGCAATCAGGTCATCCCCCGATAACGCCAGATCCTTCAGGGAAAGGGGATCCTGATGCAGCTTTACATCCCGCCAGATATGTTCCAGTTCCTTTAAATAGTCCATTTTCTGAGCAATCACGTCCGGATGCTGTGCGAGAACATCCGCGCGTTTTACCTGAAGGAAGCATTCAAACAGCTCCACACCGCCAATCTCATATGCGGTCTTCCTGACATCAAACGCACTTAGCTTCGGATAGCGGGAGTGATTTCCAACCAGAGTGCATACCGCATGAAGCGTCTCATTATCGAGTTTCAGCCGTCTCATGATCTGCCGCGCGATCACCTCACTGTAAGCGGCATGCCCATGAAAATGATCAATCCCCTTTTCATCCGTTTCAAACACCTGGGGTTTTCCCATATCATGAAACAGCATCGTCAGGCGCAGCACCCGGTCCGCAGGAATATTTTTCATAGCAATCAGTGTATGCTCCCCGGCCGTGTACGCGTGATGCGGATTGTTCTGCCGCTGCTCCATAATGCAGTCAAACTCCGGCATCACCACAGACGTGATCCCACACTCGTAAGCCAGCCGCAGCCAGTCAGGACGCGGTGAAACAAGCAGCTTAATCAGTTCCGCCTGAATACGCTCCGCGCTCACCTTGCGCAGCGTACCGGAAAGCTCCCGGATTGCAGACATCACATCCTCTGTAATTGAAAATCCCAGCTGCGCCGCAAACCGCACCGCCCGGAGCATCCGCAGCGCATCCTCGCCAAACCGCTCCTTCGGATCGCCGACACACCGGATCCGCCCGGTCTTCAGATCATCCAGGCCGTTAAAAAGATCAACAAGTCCGTCCGAAGGCGAATACGCCATCGCGTTGATCGTAAAATCGCGGCGCATCAGATCTTCCCGGAGACTGGCTGTAAACGTAACCTGCTTCGGATGGCGTCCATCCTCATAAACACCATCCACCCGGTAGGTCGTAACTTCAAATCCTTCCTTTCCATCCATCACCGTGACTGTCCCATGCTGAATCCCGGTATCAATGGTGCGTCCAAATAACTGTTTCACCTGTTCCGGCGCCGCGGAAGTCGTAATGTCCCAGTCCTGCGGCTTTCGTCCCAGCAGAGAATCCCTTACACAGCCGCCGACCACATAGGCCTCAAAGCCATTTTCCTGCAAAATCGTCAGAATATGCGCCGCCTTCGGTGGAATATCAATCCAAATCATACTGTCTCTCTTTCTGTAATGGTCTTCTGATTCTTCCAGAGTCTCCCAGGTACAAACCGGTATTCTGGTCTTTTCCCTGTTAAATATACAATCACACACAATACTTCGCAGCGAGTGTGAAGTACTGCCCCGCATAATCTCCCGGTGCCTTCAGAATCTCGCGAACTCAATCCTGACGTCCAGCTATCATCATACCACAGACCCGATTTTCTGAAAAGACAAAAGTAAAAAAAGTGAAAAAAGTGTGACTGTCCGGCAAAATCTGTTTACTTTGCCGGTTTTCAATGTTATAGTACTCTTGTTTGCAGAGTTTCATACCGATTATTTACATGCCAATCTGTGACAAGTTTTGTAACTGTTCAGTACCTTCACAGTTACCAAGTTTTCATGTCATACTCGTTCCTGGCGCACTCCGCAGTGAGACGCTCGGCGCAGGTGTGACATGCAGCATTTTTATGCAATTTCCAGAAAGTCTGGTTCCTGTCATTTTGCAATATACCTGTATTCAAAAATTATAAAGGGGGATTTCACATGAAACGAAAAATATTACTTTTATTAATCGGAACAGCCGCCGCGATCACGCTCTCCGCATGCGGAAATAATACCGAGACAGAAGAGGCAGAAACGACCGCTCCTGAGACCACCGTTTCCGCCGGAGCGGAAGAAACAGAAGAAACGCTCGCTTCCATTACTCCTTCCGATTATCTGGTAGAGGATGCAGATAATTACATTACCGCTGAAAGCCTTGACGGTCTGGAAGCTACCCAGTATACCTATGAAGTCACAGATGATATGATCCAGGAGCAGATGGAAGAAGATCTGTATCTGTACCGTGAGGAAACGGAAGTAGACCGCGCAGCCGCATCAGGCGACGTTATTTATCTGGAACTGACCGTCACCGTAGAAGGATCGGATGACTCCTACACAGAGAGCACCTATTTTTCCCTGGGTGAAGCGGAATATGGAGAAGATTTTGATGAAGCACTGATCGGTGCCTCAGCTGAAGACACGCTCTCATTTGACATCACTTTTGCCGAAGATACCTCCAGTTCCACCTTCATTGATGAAGAATGGGACGGACAGACCGTCCATTTTGAGGCAAAGATCGAATCCGTCTGTGAAGTAACCGATCCGGAATACACTGATGAGTATATCTCTGAAAATACAGAATACGCTACCCTCGAGGAATATGAAACAGCCCTTAGAGAAACTCTGGAAGCCGAGTACGAAGAAATCAGCTACTCTGACGTTCTGGACACGCTGTTTTACGCCGCGCTTGATTTATGCGAGATTTCAGAGATCCCGGACGATCTGTATGACTCCTGCCGCGAAGAAACCCTCGCCAGCTATGCCGCTTTTCTTGACACAACCGATGAGGAAGAAATCCTCGCGGAGTTTGACCTGACAGAGGAAGACCTGGAAGCAGAGGCAGAGGAACTCGCGCAGCGCCGGCTCCTGATCAGTTATCTCTGCGAAACCAACGACATTGAAGTCACCGAAGAAGACTATATCTCCTACGTAGAAGAATATGCAGACTACTATGGTTACGACTCAGCAGTGGATTTTGAGGCAGACATGGAGCGTTCCTATCTGGTATGGAGCATATACGAAGCCAGAGCCGGTGAAATCCTCTACAACGCTGCCGACATCACCACGGAAGTCTACAACGAGGAAGCGTTCGCAGAAGAGGATCTGGATGATGAGGAAGAAGCATATCTGGAGGAGGATACCGAAATGGAGGAAGATACGGATCAGGCCGAAGAAGACCTGGAGGAAAATTCTGAAGCAGAAACAGAATAGCCGCAGCAAGGCCGTTGATTTCCTTTCGCGGCTGCACGCATAAAATCAGAACCGCCTGGAAATCTACGGATAGCCAGGCGGCAGGAGCTACCGCAAAAGTAAAAAATATTTTCCGGCATTTCTCTTGACACCTTTACATATTGTGCTATAATGAACCTTGCTTAAGGATTGACAGGATTAGATTTCACTAACTATTATAGATTATGAAATGATTTTCCCTTGTAGTCTATAACGGTTAGTGAAATTTTTTTCCGGTTCACAGCAATATTTTTAGGAGGTACCAAAATGAATAAGGGTACAGTAAAATGGTTTAACGCAGAAAAAGGTTATGGCTTTATTACCGGTGAGAACGGTTCTGATGTATTCGTACATTTTTCTGCAATCCAGGGCGAAGGCTTTAAGACCCTCGAAGAAGGCCAGGCAGTTTCTTATGATTTGACAGAAGGCGCTCGCGGAATGCAGGCTGCTAACGTAGTAAAGCTTTAAGAATATTGGTTGCCAACCAGATGGGGAGCGTTATTTCCGCCATCTGCCGCGCGGACCGGTATGGGATACATCCGCAGATTCCGGTTCCGCGTACAAAAAGAGACGTTGTCACAGGGCAGCGTCTCTTTTTCTACATACAGAGCCGGGCAAGGTATTTTTGCAGCTAAAACCCACGTCATAAGTGCTCCCTATCCGATTGCACAGGGGCACGTCACAAGGGTACGTAAAACATATCCCATGTGAAATGTGGGATGCCCGCACCTAATTATTACGTAACAAACTGCCGGCTCCCAGGTGCCTCAGCCGAGCGCCTTCGCAAGCTTTTCACCCAAAGCATTCAGCGCCTGCTCTGCTTCATCGTCCGGTGCGTCCGCGCAGATCACACCTTCGCCGTCTACCACTTCCGCACCGGCATTCTGCATGCGCTCCACCCAGGCGCGCATCCACTCTCCATCTCCCCAGCTGTAGGAGCCGAACAGACCGATGGTCTTTCCGGCCACTATTTTCTCCAGCTCTGCCACAAACGGCTCCACGATCGTTTCCTCCAGTTCCTCATCTCCCATCGCCGGGCATCCGAGCGCGAACGCTTTCTCATCCGCCAGTTCCGCCGGCGTAATGTCTTCCATCGGGATTGCCTTCGCAGCTCCGGCTCCCTTTACTACAAAGTCCGCCATGGACTCCGTGTTGCCTGAGCCGCTCCAGAATACTACCTTTAATTCTGCCATTTTCTTTTCCTCCTGAATCATTTAGTAACGTGAGTTCCCGGCACAAACTGCTGTGCCCCTCGCCGTTTTATGTGGCTGCGGGTATTCCCGCCTCCAAAAGCCGGTTTCGGATATCCGGAATCCCCATTCCCTGGGTGCACAGCTCCAAAACCGTCTTTTTTACCTGTTCATACAAACCAAAAACTCTGCCGGCGTATGCCACGTCGTCGTATACCTTCCAGTATCCGGACATTTTAAAATTCTGCCCGGCGTTTTCAATAAATCCCTTTACATCACCAAGCGGATAGCCCAGCAGCACGCCAATTTCATGCGGAAACTCCTCGTCTCCCTGTTTATAGCCTGCAAACCGGTCTGCCAGCTTTGAGAGCACGGCGTACAGACTGTCTGTAATGTATCCACAGTTTTTCAGATACCTTTCCTTTTCCGAATCATGCAGCAATTTCCGAAAGCTGACCGGTTCAAATAAAAACCAGTAATCCTTTTCTCTGGATGTATAAAGCAGACGCCTTTGCAGGCCCGTGCCCCGCAGGACATGCCCGAGAGAGGCCTGGTTCCCTTTTTCTACAATCAGCAGATTGGATGGCTTGACTCCGGCCAGCACCGGCGCACACTGCTGCCCGATCAGATAACCAATCGCTTCCGTTCCCATAGTTCTGCACCTCCCTGTCAAAATCTTTTATACAAAAGTTCCGTCGTTATGCAGCGATTCTTAATGCGCAGCTATAAACGGCAAGTGTCCTCTTCGCTGCAGATGCACTTATATGCCTTATACGTTTATCTTCTGCATGTTCTCCAGAAATTATCCTGTAATATAAAAGCAGTTTCCAGATTCGATCCATATCCCTGCTGCGCATTTTCGCAGGCTTCGTCCGTATCTCTGCTGCGCATTTTCGCATATTCAATTAATATGCTCGCTCAGAAGATCCTGCAGAGCAGTCGCGCTGCTGGAATGGCATCGAAGCACCGGTATCTGATTACGCTTTGCTTCCTGCAGCGTACTCTTTACCATTTTGTGCGATACGGTGTTTACAAACAGGATAAACATGTCCGGATTACCCAGCTTTTTCCGGATCGCGCCGTTTTCCTTCGCAAAAATCTTCGCCTTACAGCCATAGTCCCGGCAGATTCCCTCATACTGGCGAACCATGCCTTCATTGCCGCCTATAATCACAACACTCATCCTGATCCTCCCGAAAAATCTTCCTGACAAGTATTTCTTTCGACACAGAAATTGTTATTTCTGAAAATAGTTAGATATCGCTAACTCCTGGTTCTTAATAAACCCTGCCGTACCATAGCGCACGCTCCGATCACGTTTCCTGGCAGATGCAGGGCAATCTTGTATTATTAGTGTAACTTTTGTTAGTTTGTGCTAACTACTATAACATCTCCACGATCATCTGTCAAGACGTCATTTCTTAAAAATATCCGGGAATCTCATATGGAGCCTGCAAAATATCCAAAGTAAAATACATCGAACATAAAGTATTATAAATATGGGCACAGCTGCCATAAAAAAGCAGTTCAAAATTTTTCACAAAAATATCCCCTCTTTCCCCCTCCGTTTTTCTACATGCTCCCGCGCGTGTTCTGTCTTGACTTTTCATTAAAACCATGTATTATAGAATTTACGCAATATCTAGTGTCATTGCATTCGATATTCCACTATATCATGTGTTACATTTGATTGTGTCCCTATAAAAAGCGAGAGAACTTTTCCAGTCGGCGCAGAGGCTTTTCTATACTCGAAAAAAGCTCTAACCAGGCGATTTTCGCGCTCCTGTCTGGTTCCTTGTTTCTTATCGCGCCGATATCATATGTAACTTTGTGATCATTTGAAACAGATCTTCACATCTGCTTCAAAGACTGTATGAAAATATATGGGCTTATCCTGCGCAGAGGTCAGGATAAGCCTCATAACCGTGAAGGAGCTGAACCGTTTTATCACATTCAGGCATGAGGAGGATTTATGAGTACAGCAGTAAAAGCAAATGTCATTAAGCGCAGCGGTGAGGAAGTGCTCTTCGACCGTTCCAAGATTGAAAACGCCGTCCGGAAGGCAAACGCGAGTGTGGAGAAGATCCACCAGCTCAGTGAATACCAGATCCGGGCCGTGGCGGACAAGATTGTCGAACAGGCGGTGGCTTCCGCTCACGCGCTGAATGTGGAAGATATTCAGGATCTGGTGGAAACCGGGATCATGGAAATGCGCGGCTACGAGGTGGCTCAGAAATACGTGCGCTACCGTTATAAGCGCGAGATTTCCCGCAAGACCAATACGACAGACAACAGCATCCTCTCCCTGCTCGACCAGATCAATGAAAATGCGAAGCAGGAGAATTCCAATAAGAATCCGACGATCAACTCGACCCAGCGCGACTACATGGCCGGCGAGGTCAGCAAGGATCTGACGATGCGCGTGCTGCTCCCTGAGGAGATCGTCCAGGCGCATGAGCAGGGCATCATCCATTTCCACGACGCGGATTATTACGCACAGCGCGAGCACAACTGCGACCTGATCAACCTGGAGGACATGCTGCAGAACGGTACGGTGATCAGTGAGACCATGATCGAGAAGCCCCACAGCTTCTTCACCGCCTGCAATGTGACGACGCAGATTGTCGCGCAGGTAGCGAGCAACCAGTACGGCGGCCAGTCCTTTTCCCTGGCGCACCTGGCTCCGTTTGTAGACATCAGCCGCCAGAAGCTGCGCAAAAAGGTAATCGAGGAGCGTGAAGCATGCGGGGAGGCTCTGGATGAGTCCATTATCTCCAGAGTGACAGAAAGCAGGCTGAAGGATGAAATCACCAACGGCATCCAGACCATCCAGTATCAGCTCATCACTCTGATGACCTGCAATGGGCAGGCTCCGTTTGTGACCATGTTCATGTATCTGGACGAGGCTCCCGAGGGACGGACGCGTGACGATCTGGCTCTGATTATCGAAGAAGTCATGCGTCAGCGGATGCAGGGCGTAAAGAATGAGAGCGGCGCCTGGATTACACCTGCGTTTCCAAAGCTCATTTACGTGCTGGATGAGGATAATATCACCGAAAATTCCAAATACTGGTACCTGACCGAGATGGCGGCGCGCTGCACGGCCAAGCGCATGGTACCCGACTATATTTCCGCGAAAATGATGCGTAAGCTCAAGCGCGGCAACGTCTATACCTGCATGGGCTGCCGCTCCTTCCTGACCGTGGAGGATTCTCAGAGAAATCCGGACGGCAGCTATAAGTTCTATGGTCGTTTTAACCAGGGTGTCGTCACGATCAATCTGGTCGACGTAGCCTGCTCCTCCGAGGGCGATATGGACAAATTCTGGGAAATCCTGGATGAGCGCCTGGAGCTCTGCCACCGCGCGCTCCGCTGCCGCCATGAGCGTCTTCTGGGCACCGTTTCGGATGTCGCACCGATCCTCTGGCAGTACGGCGCCCTCGCCCGGCTGAAAAAGGGTGAAACCATCGATAAGCTCCTTTATAACGGGTATTCCACGATCTCCCTCGGTTACGCCGGACTCTACGAGATGTGTGTGCGCATGCTCGGCAAGTCACACACTGACCCGGAGGCGCGTCCCTTCGCGCTGGCAGTCATGCAGCGGCTGAATGACAAATGCGCCGAGTGGAAGGCAGCGGAAAACATCAGCTATTCCGTCTACGGCACCCCGATGGAGTCTACGACCTACCGTTTCGCCAAGCTCCTGAAAAAGCGTTTCGGCATCATCCCGGGCGTGACTGATAAGAACTACATCACCAACAGCTACCACGTCCATGTTACCGAGGAAATCGACGCCTTCAGCAAGCTGAGCTTCGAGGCACCCTTCCAGGAGCTCTCTCCGGGCGGCGCCATCAGCTACGTGGAAGTGCCGAACATGCAGAACAATATTCCGGCTGTCCTCTCCGTGATGAAGTTTATCTACGACAACATCATGTATGCCGAGCTGAACACCAAGAGCGACTACTGCAGCTGCTGCGGCTACAACGGCGAAATCAAGATTGTCGAGGACGAGGCCGGGAAGCTCATCTGGGAATGTCCAAACTGCGGCAACCGCGACCAGGACAAAATGAGCGTCGCGCGGCGCACCTGCGGCTACATAGGCACCCAGTACTGGAACCAGGGCCGCACCCAGGAGATCAAAGACCGCGTGCTGCATCTGTGAGGTTTTTACTATGAACTATGGAACTATCAAAAAATACGACATTGCTGATGGCCCGGGCGTCCGGGTCTCGCTTTTCGTGTCAGGCTGCCGCCATCACTGCAAGGGCTGTTTCAACGCTGAGGCCTGGGATTTTGGGTATGGAAAGCCCTTTACCGAAGAGACTGTATCTGAAATTCTTGATGCGCTTGCACCGGGCTATATTCAGGGCTTTACTGCCCTTGGCGGTGAGCCCTTTGAACCGGAGAACCAGCCGGTGATCACCGCCCTCATGAAAAAAATCCGGGAGCACTATCCTGACAAGGATATCTGGTGCTACACCGGATATTTGTATGACGCCGACCTGGTTCCGGGCGGACGTGTATTCACGGATGTGACGCAGGAAATGCTCTCCTGTATCGATGTACTCGTTGACGGGGAATTCATCGAAACAGAAAAAGACATCTCGCTGCAGTTTCGCGGCAGCCGGAACCAGAGGATTATTTATTTATGACAGTTATAACTTTTGCAATGTTGATCCCATCCGAAGAACAAGCACACATCTCTCAGGTCGAAAGCATCCCGCCCAATGTTCCTCCGGCAGTGCACAATGCAAAAGCCGTGAAGGTCCGGGGCAGCTCTGGCTGGAGCGCCCCTTCTCCCATTCCAGAAACGATCAGCAAAAGTAAAAAATACAGGATACCAGTCAGCATTCCCCACAGAAACTTTCTTCTGGCAGCTTTTCTCCCACAATAAATGCCCCCGATGAAGCAGGAAAGGACATAGATCACCAGAATTCCGATCTCTGTCTTTCCGGCGTCCAGCTGGAATTTAAGAAGCAAAAAGGCAAATCCCAGCAGCAGGATGACGGTCGTCAAAAAGGCCACTATCAGGGAAATGACTGCTCCCGTAATTATTTTTCCACGTCCCCGAAATAATTCCATCCGTTTTTTCCTTCCATCTTTATAATATGCAAAGCCAGCAAGAAGTTTTGCAGCTTACACTGGCCATATCCATAAAACACCAGAGTTTCTGTTTTTTCTGGAAAACCAGTCAGGACAGTCCTCTCTCTTCTGCTTTCTTCAGAATTCGATACCAGTAACCAAATTTGCGGCCACATTGATACTGGTTGGAAAGTTTAAATTGTTTAAAGTCAAAAATGCCAGCCATATACTCTTCCTGCGGGGTATACAAAGACGGTACTCCGAGTACATAGCCGCCTTCCGTGCGCCTGCCAAATAAAAGATGGCGATACTGATAATAACCATGCTGCAGGAAATTATTCCTGCCGACCTGCCAGCCATTCTGCTGCAATAGAGTCAGGTCGCAAAGCCGGATCTGCACGCATTCAGCGAACTCATCATCATGAAACGGCTGAAAATGCTGCCGACTGTGGAGAAGCATTTCCGCGGGATTCTGCTGCGGGCGCGTTTTCTCTGCATAATCCTTTCGCACAGAATGTAATATAGCCGGGACTGCCTGTGTCGAATGCGGTGTTGCCGGTACTGTACGCGCGGATTCCGATGCTGCAGGTACCGCCTGTGCGGAATGCGGCGCTTCCGGCACTGTCTGCGCAGATTCCAATACTGATGAGAACATCTGTTCAGAAAGCATCCCCTGGGATTCAATAGGCGCAATTTCATCGGACGACGCGTTCGGAAGCTCCCTTTCTGCTTGGTTTTCGGAATTTCTTCCTGCGGCGAGCGGTTTGAGCACAAAACGGCTCAGATCCACTTCCTCATCGTCCCACACAGTTGCAAAAATTCTTCCGTCGCTGCTTAGCATATAAATGCCGTTCAGCTGATCAAAGGTATAGTTCCCGCCTCCCAACGGTTCCCGGGCACTCCACGCCCATTCCCGGAGAGGATTTCCGATCAGGTGATCTTCCTTTTCATTATCCTCCCCATTTAGCATACCCAGCGGAAGCCCCAACAGATCATTTCCTTCACGCACAAATCCATAGACATGTACTGATGTCATGGAATCGAACACTGGTGTCAGGCGAAACAGAACCCTCCAGAGGCCATCCCGCAGTTCCACTTTGGCAAACCCGGCATTCTTTTGCTTTTTCCCATCTATGTATTCATAAAAATAAGCCACAAATCTCTTATATTCAGACACAAAAAATCCTCCCGCCTGTATTAGTAACACACCTTCTACAAGGCCGCCCGAACGCAAAATGTTTTTTCTAACGGCGGCGGAGTATCCGCCGAGCATAAGCGAAGGGGCGTTTCCATTACCAAATATATGCGGGGAGGAATCCTTTTTATGCACGGTTTTTATGCACAGTTTTTATACGCAGGAGTACCCTGAGAATTTTGAATGCCGCGCTTTCACCCCCCTGCGCGGCACAACACAAATTACATTTTTAACTGAGCTGCCACCTGACATGGCTGCCGGTTTCGTCCCGGGTGACAATCAGCTGATCGTCAATTTCCTGTTTCAGTTCACTCACATGAGAGATGATGCCGGTCAGCCTGTCGCTGCCTGCCATTTCCCTAAGGACTCGGACGGCCTGATTCCGGGAATGATCGTCGAGCGAGCCAAATCCTTCATCGATAAACATCATATCTAACTGGACGGCTGCTGTGCTCATCTGAATCTGGTCTGCCATTCCCAATGCCAGTGACAGCGCTGCCATAAAAGACTCACCGCCGGATAAAGTGCGAACCTCCCGTTCCTTCCCGGTCACAGTTGAATACACCATCAGGTCGAGTCCGCGGTTTTTTCCTTTTCCTGCTTTTTCAGCTTCCACGAGACGCAGTTCAAACTGACCTCCGGACATTTCCAGAAACCGCCGGTTGGCTGCGTGGAGGATGCGCTTCATATAATAGCGCTGCACAAACGTCTCCAGATCCATCCGGCCATCCTTTACATTGCCAGACACCAGCCGATAAAGGCCGTCCAGGCGGGTATATTCTTCCAGAATCCGCCTGCGTCTTTCATAACCTGCGCTCAAAGTTTTCCGGGTCTGCTCATTCACCCTGCCGTCCTCCCGGAGCAGGGTAAATCGGTCCTGCGCTTTTAACGCAGCTGCTTCTGCCTGACGCAATTCTTCCTGCAAAGTATTCAAATCCGGCTCCTGCCTGCCGCCGATGTTCTCAGAGGCAGCCTCGATCCTGCTTCTGGCGGCTGTTTTCCTCTGCGCATGCCGTTCAACTTCTTCACGCAGCTTTTTTTCCTCCTCCGGTGAATGCGTCTTCACGATCTCCATCCACTGTTCTTCCGTAAGATTTTTCTGCGTCATACGGTCCTGATAAGCATTCCATCTGGCAGCGCGCTGCCCCTCCCATCCGGGCAGCTCCTGCTGATATTTCTGAATCAGTGCGGCAGTCTGGTCTTTCGCTTTTCTCGCAGATACGGCAGCCCCAGACGCCTCCCGGCTGAGGGTCTCCTGCTTTTTCAGCGCTTCCTGCGCCTCCCTGCGGACACGCTCCGCCTCCTGTTTTGTAGGATAAATCAATGAAGACTCCAGATTCTTCTGCGTCTGAGCAGCCTTGATCTGCCTGGCTCTGGCTTCTGATTCCGCGTTTTTCGCCGCCTCGGACCGCTCATGCAGAGTCTGCTTTTTTTCCTCCAGTCCATCCAGATTCTGACGGAGCTTTTTCAAAAATTCCAGATTCTGGTCGAGACACTTTTTTTCCTTCTCCAGAGCAGCCTGTCTCAATGCAATCTGTTTTCCTGCAGCCGCTATGTCCACAGTAATGCGTTCCGAACGTTCTGTTCTCTTCCCGAAAGATAATTCTCCTGCGTAAGTCATTATCTCTGTCGGGGACACTTCTTCAAAAGATATCTTCTCCCCGGACAGCCACAGCTGCTCCGCTTCCTCCATCTCCCGAGCAAGCTTTGCAAGCTCCTGACTTAAGGTTTCCTGCTTTTCCTTTAACAGCTCCGCCGCAGCATGCGACTGGGCGGACCGCTTTTTCTGCTCCTCAGACCGTTCGTCCACCTGCCCCTGAAGCTCTTCCAGAGTTTCCCGGGTGATCTTTTCGGCAGATTCTCCGCGCAGAGCCGGATGCGGATGCTCCAAGGAACCGCAGACCGGGCATGGCTGCTGCTCTTTGAGGCTTTCCGCCAGGATACCGGCCTGCTCCTGCAGGAAAATCTGCCTTTTTCCCTCGTACAGGTTTCTCCAGTCCAGATAGGCTTTCTCCGCGCGCAGATACTCCTGCATGGTGCGCTTACTCTCCCGCTCTTGTTTTTCTGTCAGTGTCTGCTGTTTTAAGATTTCCTGCACCCTTCCGCTCAGACGGATACAGGTCTCATAGCGGTTCTTCCAGAGGGCAAGCTTTTCCGGCGTATCCGCAAGCTCACGCTCCTGCTGCCGCCAAAGCTTTTCCTGGGTCTCCAGCTCCTCGTACTTCATCCGGCAGCTGTCCGCCTCTTTTTGCGCGGCCTTCCAGATCTTTTCTTCGGCTTCTGCCTGACGGATGGCCCGAGTAAGCTCCTCCAGCACCAAAAGGGCCTGTTTCACCCGTTCCTCCGCATGCGCCGTTTCTGATTGCTGCCGTTCCAAAATACGCTGCTGTTTTTCTTCCTCCAGCTCTGCCATCTTCCAGGCTTCTTCCATCGCAGGGAAAGACGCACGCAGGCGGCTGAGCTCTTTTTGAGAAATCTCTAATGCATTTTTCGCGTCCAGATACCGCTGGTATTCTCCCCGAATCTCAAAGGACGACCTCAGCCAGGTAATCAGCGCCTGTCTTTTTGCCATTTCCTCTTCCTGCCCGTCACATTCAGCAAGCTCCCGTTCCGCTGCCTTTTTCTGCGTGTAAAGCTGCTCCAGCTCATGCGCTTCTGTAAACGCGGAACGCCTGGCGTTTTCCAGCGTTTTTGCCTCTTGATACACCTGCTCTGCTTTGCTCCGTCCGTCCTTCAGCCACGCGCACAGCCCGTCAAGTGCTTCCAGAAACGGATCCAAAGCCGTCATCTCGCCGCGGGCCATCTGCTCCTTCCAAGAGCGAATGCCGGCAGCATCCGGATAGTCCTCCGGGATGATGACATGACTGCTTTCCGTCCGGCTCTCCGCACGGATTGCGGCAATTTCCTGCTCCTTCTCTTTCCTGCGGCGCCCCAGCTCGTCCTCAATTTTCTGGTACAGATCCGTCTGGAACAGCTTCCGGAAAATCACTTTTTTCTCATCAGATCTGGCCCGCAGCAGCTCCATAAATTCGCCCTGGGCAATCATGGCAACCTGCATAAACTGTCCCTTGGTCAGGCCGATGATCTCTTCCAGCCTGTGATCTGTCTCCTTTGCGGGGTACTCCGTCCCATCCGGCATCAGAAGAGAGACACTGCCGCCGACTTCCCGTGTGCCAGAGCCTTTCTGCGCGCCCCGTGTCAGCAGCCGCAGATGCCGCGGCACACGCCGAACCGTATATTCCAGATGTTTCTCCTGAAAGGTCAGCTCGACAAATGGCTCCTGATCATAAGCGGTAAACTGACTTTGCAGGACAACTCCTTCTTTTTTATTTGTCTGGGACCCGGTTTCGCCATACAGGGCAAACACAATCGCGTCAAAAATCGTCGTTTTGCCGGCTCCGGTATCACCTGTAATCAAAAATAAGTTCTGATTCAGGCCGTCAAAACGGATCGTCGTCAGGTTTCCATACGACCCAAATGCCCGCATGATAAGCTTAATCGGTCTCATATTGTTTCCTCGTTTTCTCTTTCCGCAGACATATCACCTGGCAGAACACCGCTTGCGGCAATCGGTTTTCTTTTCGCGCAGATTATCTGAACAAATGGTTTTCCTTTCACCCAGATCGTCCGGACAATCGGTTTTCTTTTCACCTGATCGTCTGGACAATTGTTCTTCATTTCACATGATTCATCCGGCAATTGATCTCGCTATCAGGCTTCCTGCGCTGCCCGGATGACTTCCAGCAAAAGCTTCCGCTCCTCCTCATCCGTATCCTTCAGAAAAGCGCAGCACAGCTCAAACGGATCCATGTCCTCTTCCACTGTGCTCTCCGCGCCATAATCAGCAGTCCGCGCATGCTCTCTGCGAATTTCCAGCAAAAACGGAAATGCCAGGCGCAGCCGCTCCTGCATATCAAACACTTCCAGGTCAGTCGGATCGGTCAGGATGACCGTCACATAGTCCCCGCAGGATTGCTTCAGCACCTCTTCAAGTGTCCCTTTGATGACCCGGATCTGCCGAAGCGGCGTCAGGGGAAGAACCGTAATCGCCGCCGGCTCGCCAGGAACCAGTTCCACCATCAGGACTCCTTTGTCCTGTCCTGCCTCGCTTACCGAACAGGCCAGCGGCGTACCGCAATAGCGGAAGCGCTCTTCTCCCACCTTCATCGGCTTATGAATGTGTCCCAAAGCAGCATAATCAAACCGTTCCAGAATGTCAGCGGATACCTCATCGATATTTCCCACCGTTACAATCTCGGAATCCATGCGTTCCACCTGTTCTGCGGATAAACCTTTGGGCAGATAAAACTGATGACTCACCAGGACGTTGCGCTCGTCCGGATTAATCTTTTCTCTCTCAATCAGCCTGTGCACAGACTCATTATAAGAAAAAAGGAGCCCGTCCTCTCTGGTCCCGACCACCTCTTTGATCATGGACGGCTTCACGAAGGGAAGCAGGTAAAAATTCACCTTTCCATACTCGTCCGTGCAGACCACCTTCTCCAGGTACTCCTCTTTGGTCCTCGGCGGCTGCCCTACCATATAAAGCTTCTGCCTGGAAAGCACGCTGCGAAAACAATTGACACGGGAAGCGCTATCATGGTTGCCGCTGATCATCATGATCACCGCGTCCGGTACTGCTTCCTTCAGATCACTGATAAACCGGTCAAACACCTCGACTGCCTCAGCTGACGGCACTGCCTTATCGTAAATATCCCCGGCAATCACGACCGCGTCCGGCCGCTCCCTGGCCGCCAGATGCGTAATCTGCCGTAAAATGTATTCCTGATCCTCCTTAAGATCCCGGTTCATCAGCTTCAGGCCGATGTGCAGATCCGATAAATGGAAAAATTTCATCGGTGCGCCCCCATTAAACCCATATTTATGTTTTCGTGCCCTTTAGCGCTATATATCAATACCGGCAAACCGCATGCAGCAAGTCAGCCTGCCATCGCAGCGGCAAACAAATAGAATCCGCCTCCGGATCAGCCGCCGCACGACTGACGGTTGATCCGCGCCGCCAGCACTCCGGCGCCAAAGCCATTGTCAATATTGACTACGCTGACGCCGCTTGCGCAGGAATTCAGCATGGATAACAGTGCCGCCAGACCGCCAAAATTCGCGCCGTATCCTACGCTGGTCGGCACTCCGATGACCGGACAGGCAACCAGGCCCCCGATCACACTTACCAGAGCCCCTTCCATACCGGCCACTGCGATAATCACCTTTGCGTCTTCGATCTCAGGCAGACGATGCAGCAGCCGGTGCAGCCCGGCCACGCCGACATCATACACCCGTTCCACCCGGCCCCCATACAGTTCCGCCGTAATCGCGGCCTCCTCCGCGACCGGAAGATCGCTCGTCCCGGCAGCTACGACAACCACCTTGCCTATTTTCTCAGTCCTGGAAGGATTCGCCAGACCGATGCGGGAAGTGGCATCATACTCGAACGAAACAGACTCCCGACTTTCACTGACATCACGATTATTCTGCTGATTTACATGACCGCTCCCAGCCTCTTCCTGCCCTTTACTTTCCGGCTGCAGACACAGCAGGCGACGCACCGCTTCAGCCTTCTCCTGCGAAAGACGCGTCGCCATAATATTTTTCACGCCGCGCTCTGTCATCGCGCGGATAATCCCCGCAATCTGCTCCGCTGTCTTCCCTTCTCCATAAATCACTTCCGGCATCCCCTGCCGGATATTCCGATGCAGATCGATATCCGCATAATTCCCCACCAGCATATCCGGCTGCATACGAATATCTTCCATCACCTGCTCAGGCGTCCTGCTCCCGGCACGCACCTGCTTCAGCAATTCGTAAATGTCCTGCTGCTCCATACTTCTCTCCCATCAATTGTCCGCACAACAAATCGGCTATTCCTGATTTTCATCAGACAAATCCCTAATACTAATCCTCATTAAACAAATATTTCCCGCTTGATCAGTCTACAGTATATTCTTTTTCAGTTCATGTCCCGCATTGAAATTATCTGATTTTGCATTAATAATGTTGTATATTGTATTTTCAACTCTAACGCTAACAGTGATTTCTGTTCGTTATTCCTTTGACGTCACGGTTGTTATAAACATCGCATCTTCAAATCTGACGATAACGGTGATTTTCGCTCGTTAATTTTTCGGCATCACCGTTGTGATTAGCATCGCATCACCAAACGAAAAGAATCTATAACGCTCCCTGACCGCCACCTGATACGCATTCAGGACGTGTTCTCTTCCGGCAAGCGCGGATACCAGCATCAGCAGCGTGGATTCCGGAAGATGAAAGTTTGTAATCAATCCATCCAGCAGTCGGAATTGGTATCCCGGATAAATAAAAATGTCTGTCCATCCGCTGCAAGGGCGAATTTCTCCATCAAACCGCCCTGCTACAGACTCAATCGTACGGCAGCTCGTGGTACCGACACAGATGACGCGGCCTCCGTTTTTTTTCGTCTCGCTTATGATACGCGCAGCTTCCTCATCAACCATATAAAATTCCGAATGCATGTGGTGCTGCGTCACGTCCTCGACCTTCACCGGGCGAAAAGTCCCCAGCCCCACATGGAGGGTAACCTCCGCAATCCGCACTCCCATATCGCAGACTTTCTCCAGCAGCTCCGGCGTAAAATGCAGTCCTGCTGTCGGTGCGGCCGCCGAACCATCGTGTTTCGCGTAAACCGTCTGATAGCGATTCTTATCCTTGAGTTCATGGGTAATGTAAGGCGGCAGCGGCATCTGCCCCAGCTGATCCAGAATCTCCTCAAAAATACCTTCGTATGTAAAACGGATCAGACGGTTCCCTTCTTCCACAATATCAATAACTTCTCCGACGAGCATCCCATCGCCAAATATAATTTTGGTCCCCGGTCTGGCCTTTTTGCCGGGACGGACAAGCGTTTCCCAGACATTGTCCGCTCTGCGCCGAAGCAGAAGGACCTCAATCAGAGCTCCCTGCGGCTGCTCATCCGCATTTTTTTCGCATGAAGTCTCCGGCAGTACCCGGTGTCCATACAACCGCGCGGGTATCACCTTTGTATTATTGAGCACCAGGCAGTCGCCCGGGCGCAGATATTCCGTAATCTGGTAAAAATGGCGGTGCCAGATAGCACCGGTGTCTTTATCCAGCACAAGAAGCCGGGAAGACGCGCGATCCTCAAGCGGATCCTGCGCGATCAGCTCCTGCGGCAAATCAAACTTAAAATCAGATGTCTTCATACATTCGCTTCCTTTGCTTCTTCTATCATAATATAATCTGAAGCGTCCCATCAAACAGACGCAAAAAGAACGTCCTGCTCTTTGATTTTCCAATCTCCGTTTTCCAGATCGACGATTGTGACAGCGCAATTTTTCGGCACGCCGCCGCACCAGAAATCCCGCAGCGGACAGTGAGTGATATTTGCCAGCAGCGCGCGGGAAGCCGCGCCGTGGGTGGAAATAAGAATATTCACAGGTCTGCCCTCTCCATCCGTTTCCGCCTCTCCGTCAATGAGTCGATCTTTCCGCTTCAATTCTTCTAAAAAATCCCCGGTTCTAACCAGCAGGCTTTGAAAGCTCTCCCCCTCATCCGGAGGAAGATACCGCTCCGGATCGTTAAAAAAGCGGACGAAATTGTCCACCACCAGGACGCCATTGTCATCCCGCACTTTTTGGCCTTCCATCACGCCAAAGCTGATCTCCAGCAGTCTCTCGTCCTCTATAATGGGAACGCTGCCCCGCAACGCACTTTCCTGCGCGTTCTTGCCGTTGGGCGCGCTCCTGTCATTTGGCACGCTCCTGTCATTTTGCGCGTTCCTGTCTTTTTGCTGGTCCAGCACCAGCCTGGCTGTCTCCTTTGCTCTCGAGAGCGGGCTGGAATACGCCAGATCAAAAGATATAGCAGCAAGCCCCTTCCCTGTCTCCACAGCCAGCCGCAACCCATTTTCATTGAGCCGCGTATTGGTCCTTCCCTGCAGACGATACGTAGAATTCCACTCCGTCTGACCATGTCTGATGATATATAGTCTCATCCTGCTTCCGTTACTCCCTCTGCATCCTATCTCGCGCAAACCGCGCGGTACCTCTTCATGCGTAATTCGTTTTTTCTTTTGCCGCGTAGCAGCCTTCTTCTGTCAACTTGGGCATTCGCGGCACTTTTTCATTCACATTTTTCTTTTTTTCACCGCAGAGCATCCGTCCTGTCCGTTTCCGTCATTCGCGGCACTTCTCTCCCATGGCGCAGGCGCGTCCGGCGAAAACAGCTCCGGCGCGGCCAGATAATGATTGATCTCCGCGCCGATAAACCAGAGATACATGCAGGCATAAAGCCACAGCATAATCGCAACCAGCGTAGTCAGGCTGCCGTAAAGGACCGACATATTCGCGGAATAATCCAGGTAAAGCGAAAAAATAAAGGAAAAAATGCTCCATGCGACCGACGCGAAAATCGCTCCCGGCAGCTGGCCGGACATCTTCATCCTGTGGTTAGGCAGATAACTGTACATAAACACAAATAGTACTGTCAGCACCACCATCGCAATCAAAGCCGGGATAATCGTACTGAAATCCGGGAGGAAACTCAACAAAGTAATCTTTTCGGAAATGAAGCCGCTAAAGCCATATCCCATTACCATAATCACCGCGCTGACTCCGATCGCGATCACCAGTGCGACCATATATACAGCAGCGCGGAATCTTGTCACAAAATAATTCCTGGTTTCCTCAATCCGGTAGATGGTATTTAATCCGTCCGCCATTCCCAGCACACCTTTTCCAACTGTCCATACAGCAGCAATCACCGTACCGGAAACCAGAGCAACTGTCTGATTATAAATAGAATCCAGAACCGGCTCAAGCAGTTCTCTCACCTCAAACGGAATGATTTCCTCCGCCATATTAATGATTTCCGCCGGCATGATCGAAGTATATTTCAGCATAGTAATCAGCAGCATCAGCAGCGGAAAAAAACACATCATGAGAAAAAACGCCGCTTCTGCCGAATGCGCGCGCACCTGGTCCCGATTCACTTTTTTTATCACATTTTTCGCAAATCTGATCGTATCATGGACTTTTTCCATGGTCTGATCCTCCTATTTCCCCGGACAAATGTTCCTCTATTCGCTTATAAAATAATACTCCAGAATTTCCTCGCAGGAAGCTCCCCGTGCAGCCATCAGCGCCGCCCCGCACTGGCTCATGCCATTCCCATGCCCATAGCCGCCGCCATAAACGCATAGCACGGTTTCACTTTCCGCTTCTGTGTTCTTTGATCCTGTTGAGCAGGCTCCTGCGTCATCCGCTTCTTCGGCATCCGCTCCCGCATCTTCTGTTTCCGCGGCATCCGTCCCTGTGGTATCTGCTCCCGCGTCCTCTGTTTCTGCCGC
>JAJBVE010000048.1:0-2767 GCA_020859995.1 Clostridiales bacterium | reverse complement strand
GTGGTATCCGCTCCCGCGTCCTCTATTTCCGCGGCATCCGTCCCTGTGGTATCTGTTCCCCTCGTCTCCAACAAATCCACATAGAAAAAAGCACTGGGCAGCGCCTGCATTCCCGTAACCGTGGTCTGATCTGAGCGCGTTACTTCCATTTTTTCCGAAGAAAGGAACTGCCTGATCGCGTATTCCCCCGCGATCTCCACGCTTTCTCCTCCTGCGGTCACACGAAGGAGCTGAGCCTGTCCGTTCCCGCCGCGCGACACGACTTCGACCTCATCCAGACTCTCCGCGCAAATATCGTATTGTGTTTCCAGCTTTTCCAGAATTTCAGCAGCAGAGATCTCGCAGTACCAGCGTATCCAGACAGACCCATACTCCGCCTCTTCTTCCACAGCTTCCATCAGAAATTCTCGAAAAGCCTGCTCTTCCCCCAGATCATCTCGTTTTTCCGAAAGACAGGAAGTCGAATAATACTGCACGTTATCCACAAGAAGAATTTCGCCATCGGTCTGATCTACTGCCTCGCGGGAACTGTCCGCGGCATGGTAATTATTATATACTTGAAATCGGACGCTGTCATCCAGATCCGCGATCTTTTTTTCTTTTTTATGATTTTCCAGGCACTGCAGAGCATACGTCCGGGCACAGACAGCCTGAGCTTTCAATGCCTCAGTCGGATATCCGGACGGCATCTCGCTGGCAACCACACCATAGAGATACTTCCGCAGCGTAAGTACATTCACCAGAGCCAGTCCACCGTCCATACGGTAAATATATAATTCCCCCTCATACGCCGGCGAACCATCCGCCCGCTGCAGACTTGTCACAGTCAGCGTCCCATCATCACACGCAGTCAGACGAAGCGCCTCCCCTTCGCGAAGATCATCAGCGGAAACCCTAAGTTCTCCATCTGCTCCCGCTTTGACGGCTGTTTCTCCTACGCCTTCAGAAGAGCATACAACCTCATCCCTGTCAGAAATCTCCGATCCCTCCGCGCCAACGCGAAAGCTGCCGTCATCAGAAGTCTCCATACCTGGAAGAAAAGCATAGTCATCCGCATAGGTCCCCCGCTCTACAAGCAGGCCGGCCCCGCAGGATACCGTAATTACATCAAACAAAGATGCCGAATAGTCATTGTCAAGGATCTGTACCCGAACAAGTGTCGACTCGTCCGCAGATGTTTCCTCAAGAATGGATTGAGCCGGATCGTCTGCCGATCCCTCCAAATCCATCGCATCAGTACCATCAGAGAATTCATCCGAAATCACTGCATCTACACTCTCCGCGCTCTCTCCCTGCAGTATATATCCGTAAATCAAATACAAAGACAGCAGCACAATCGCTGCCAGAAGCAAAATCTCCACAATGGTCAAAAAACGCTCCGCTATTTTGGAATGCCTCATCCTATTTAAATCCAGAATCCACGACTTCTTCCATGTCTCTCTATTTTTATTCACGGTCAGACCGTTTCATGCCTGTTTTACTATAACGGTTTAGCCGCGGAATTCCTTACGCGGCCGTGTACATCATAAGAAAACAGCCGCCGCGCCTGAGATAGCGTGACGACTGTCAGTCGCGTTTGGGCGGCGCTAAAAAATGATCGCGAGGATAGCGACTACCACCAAAATGCAGAAAAATGGAGTGCTGCAACAGCCTCTGCGCGGATATCCGCCCCAACCTCTGCGCGGCGGCGGTGCGCCAGGGCCGCCTCTGTATCCGCCGCCTCGCGGACCGCCGCCAAATCCGCCGCCCGGTCCTCCCGGGCCGCCTCCGAATCCGCCGCCTGGTCCTCCCGGGCCACCGCCCGGACCACCGCCTGGGCCACCACCGTGTCCGCCTCCTGCTCTTCCTGGCATATGAATCCCCCTTCCTGTCATCTCCGCTAACGTAAACGCTGTTTAAACTCCTGCTCCGCCTCGCGTCTCTGATCTTTTTTCGCGATGTCCTGCCGTTTATCATAAAGCTTTTTGCCCTTCGCAAGACCAATTTCTACCTTCACAAGACTTCCCTTAAAGTATACACGCAGAGGCACCAGTGTATAGCCTTTCGCGGCAATCTTACCCGCCATCCGGCCGATCTCATGTCTGTGAAGGAGCAGCTTTTTCACGCGGAGCGGATCCTTGTTGAAAATATTGCCTTTTTCGTAAGGACTGATATGCATCCCGTAAATCAGTACCTCTCCATCCTCGATCCGCACAAAGGACTCCTTGATGCTGCACTTTCCAAGGCGCAGAGACTTTACCTCAGTGCCGTGCAAAGCGATGCCTGCCTCATAAGTCTCTTCTATAAAATAATCATGGTATGCTTTTTTATTATTCGCAATCAGCTTAATGGATTCTCCCATTTCCCGACTCCCATTTTTCCAAAGCAAGCAGAACACTGCCTTTGCCTTCCGCATAAAAAGAAAAGGGACCTATGCTTTCCTGCATCAGTCCCCGCCATTCGTTAGAACCCCAGATTCAAAACAACCGCAAATACGATAAAGGCAGCTGCAAGCCATTTTGTGATTTTAACGATATTTCCTTCCATGGAACGCGACTTGTTCTGACTCCAGTAGGTATTGCCTATACCACCGATGGAACCAAGTCCTTCGTCTTTCCCCTGCTGCGCAAGAACAAGCACGGTCAGAACAATGCATATCAATATAAAAATCACGGTCAGAATAATTCTCAGTATCGCCATTGGTTACACCTCCTCGTCAAACCATGAACAGTCTATCATACTGACGGTTTAATTGCAAGGATTAATTTCCGCCCGGGGAAATTTTTTC
>JAJBVE010000069.1 GCA_020859995.1 Clostridiales bacterium | reverse complement strand
ACGCGGAAGTCATCATCACGAACCAGGAAGTCGAAGAGAGCGAGGAAGAGTCGGAGTTCGAGACCGAAGAGGAAACCGAGACCGAAACGGAAACTGAAACAGAGACAGAAACAGAAGCAGTCACCGAGACCGAGGCCGCTGCAGAGTCTGAGACCACCACAGCAGTTCAGACCGGCGACGACACGCCGCTGGCGCAGTACCTCAGCCTGATGCTGCTGGCGATGGCAGTCCTTCTCGGCGAAGGCTTCTACAGAAGAAGACGCGCCGGAAGACGAGCGAACCGCTGACGCAAATCTCTGAAAGCTCAGAAAGGCGCATAAGGCGCTGTAAAGGCAGAGAAGTTTTATAACCAGTAATACAGTAAGTAAAAAAGCAGAAAAAAAGAACCGTCCGGGAGAAAAAGAATCGCCCGGGCGGTTCAGCATTATTCGGATTCAACAATGAGATGCATCAGAAATGAGATGCACTTAAAAACATCTTGCATGATCAACAGGGCTATGCTACGATACCAAAGAAAAAGATATTCCTGAGACTCAGAATTTAACAGCGCGTACCCCGTGCGGCGCGTCCCTGATCGGAGGAAGACTATGATTATTATTAAATCTTTTGCCACGTTGAATTATGAAGATTACGACGAAACATGGATGATTGTAAGATCCTGGAAGGAGCCGGATCCCCATATGCGTCATGTGCCGGAGCTGTCCCCGTCTCTGGAGCTTCTGCATCAGTTTGTCGCGTGGAGGGATGGAGGCGAATGGGACTATAAGAAATTTGTGACGGAATATATTCCCAGATTTCTTTGCGAATTTCGGGAAAATGCTTCTGTGACGCGGCCGCTGCTGGATGAACTGGTAGAAAAAGATAAGGCAGGGAAAACAATCTGCCTGGCGTGTTTTTGTGAGGATGAGACGATCTGCCACAGGAGTATCATCGCAGGCTTTTTGCAGGAGCGGGGAGCGGCGGTCCGGACAGAGACTGGAAAAGATTACAGGAGCCTCATTCATTTGGACGAAGCAGCAGACGGGCAGACAGGCCGGGAGACGAAGCGATAAAGATCCGCCGGCAGGCCGGTTTTCGCTGTCATTAAACATCATTAAAAAGAAAGACTAAAATCAACATGTCCCCCTTCAGCGTGGAATTTACTTTTTCAATTCAGCTCATTAAACAGAATACGGTTTTTATCTTGATTTTTTTAAACACTGCGTATATACTGATGCCGGAAATTAATAATTTAACGGAGGTGCATGATATGAAGTACATTTGTGATGTCTGCGGATACGAATATGACGAGGCACTTGGCGATCCGGATAATGGAATCGCGCCGGGTACCAAATGGGAAGACGTTCCTGAGGACTGGGTATGCCCGCTGTGCCAGGTAGGCAAGGATCAGTTCAGTCAGGAGTAAAAACAAAAGCATGGGTAGCTGCCCTGAATGACAGTGGACATTTCTTTTAGAGCGTTCACTGTCATTTTTTATGCGCAGGGTCGGGTAAGGACATATACTATAGAAAAAGGTTGTGCGAATTTGCGCGGCAGTCGGCAGCCCGCTGGTTCATGACGTGCTGGGACGCGGCAGCCCGCTGGTTCATGACGTGCTGGGACGCGGCAGTCCACTGGTTTGTGACATGCTGGGACGCAGCAGTCCACTGGTTTGTGACGTGCTGGGACGCGACAGTCCGCTGGTTCACGACCTGCCGGGGCGCAAATGGTGGTATGGCTATGGAAGATCAGAAGCTTGATAATCTGTTGAATCTGGCGCTGGATGCGACGGATGAGGAGATGGAAAAATCGGAGGATCTGGAGGTCGGTTATGACAGATCCCGGCAGACATGGGAGGTGATTGTGCGATACAGCGGTACGCCGCAGGAGTTTTTGACGGCGCTTCCGGAAAACTGGGAGAGGGTGCTCCTCTCAGGAGGCTACGCGATATTGACGCTGCCTCAAAGCCAGATGGGGATGCTTGCGGATTTTTCCCAGATAGAATATGTAGAAAAGCCCAAACGCCTTTATTTTAGCGTGTCCATCGGACGGTCAGTTTCCTGCCTTTACCCGGTGCAGGCGGAACCGCTCGAACTCTACGGTTCCGGCGTACTGGTGGCCGTCATTGACTCTGGCGTGGACTATTTTCATCCTGATTTTCGAAAGGAAGACGGGACGACGCGCATTGTCGCGCTCTGGGATCAGAGCGCCGGAGCGTCGGAGAATGATCTGGAAAATGTGACAGAGGCAGTGCCAGACGCAGCAGCTGCGCATATGGGGCATATTCCGGCTGGATTTTCAGGCGGCGTGGAGTACACGCAGGAAGAGATCAATGCGGCTTTGGCGGCGGGCTCCCGCGAAGCGGGTCTGGAGCTGGTTCCGGAGCGGGATGCAAGCGGGCACGGCACGGAGGTGCTCGGCATTGCAGCCGGAAATGGGCGCGCATCCGGGAATCCTTATCGGGGCGTCGCGCCAAAAAGCAACATTCTGGTCGTGAAGCTTGGAACGCCGCGTCCGGACGGATTTCCGAGCACGACAGAATTGATGACCGCACTGGAATATGTGGCGCGAAAAGCGGAAGAACTGAGGCAGCCGGTGGCGATCAATTTAAGCTTTGGCAATGTATACGGTTCCCACCGGGGAAATTCGCTGCTGGAGACATATGTTGATATGCTCTCAAAGCGTGGACGGAATGTAATTGTGGCCGGTACCGGAAACGAAGGTAATACGGGCGGGCACATTTCGGGAAAGCTTTCTCAGGGAACTGCAGTGGCTGATTTGGGCGGATCGGGATCTGGGCAGGCTTCGCCGGAAACAGTCGAATTTCTCATCAGTGAATTTGAAACGACGATGAACCTTCAGATCTGGAAGGACTACGCGGACAGCTTCGAAATCACGATTGTACATCCAAACGGCCGCCGCGCGGGGCCATTCGCGGAGGAGATTGGAACCGTGCGCTACCATCTGGGAAACACAGAGCTTCTCGTTTACTATGGCGAGCCATCCCCCTATCAGACTCAGCAGGAAATTTACATCGACTTTATCCCGAACGGAGACTATATCGACAGCGGCATCTGGCAGATCCTACTGACTCCGCGCCGCATCGTCACGGGCGAGTATTCCATCTGGATGCCGGACGCGCGTGCCCGCAATGAAGGAACGCGTTTCTTAAATTCTACGCCGGATACCACCATGACCATTCCCTCCGCAGCGTCCGGCGTCATCGCCGTTGGCGCATACGATGCCAGAGTAGATTCCATCGCGTCCTTTTCCGGACGGGGCTGGCCCGATACCCGGTATCTGAACCGCCCCGATCTGGTCGCCCCGGGCGTGGATGTCACGACCACGGCTGCCGGAGGCGGCTACGTAAGCGTCTCCGGCACATCCTTCGCCGCTCCATTTGTGACCGGCGCGGCGGCACTCCTGATGGAGTGGGGCATCCTTCGCGGGCACGATCCCTATCTGTTCGGCGCGAAAGTAAAGGCCTGCCTCTGGCGCGGCGCCCGGCAGCTGCCCGGCTTTACACAATGGCCGAACAATCAGGCCGGATATGGGGCGCTGTGCGTGCGGAACAGCCTGCCAGGAGCATAACACAGAGTACCATCATTTATAGGGTGATCATCCTGCCAGCCATCTCCGGCATCAACCAACATTTTCAGAAAAAGAAAAAGCCCTGATTTCATTGCAAAATCAGGGCTCTTCGAGCGATTAAAAGAGCTGATGACGAGAATCGAACTCGTGACCTCCTCACTACCAATGAGGTGCGCTACCGACTGTGCCACATCAGCAGATAACTAACCGCTACAAGTGAAGATTTTAGCATACCTTTGCGTGATTGTCAAATAGAATGTGTGAATATTTCTGAATTCCGAATATTTTGAAATATTTCATTGAATTCCGTAAATATTAAAATGTCATAACTGTTTCCTGAACCAAAGAAAATAAACTGTTTATATATCAGACAATTGCTTCCCGATTGCTTTCCGGTAATAATGAATTATTTTTTTGTGGTTGTCTGGACACAGAATGAATCATTGCTCCATCTGCCGTCCCATAAATCCGGCGGCGCATTTGGCGAGGACCTGTTCGGCTTCGCCCATGCGGCGGTTGTTGTCGCGGCCGCGCAGGATGACGGAGCCGATCACGTCGCCCTCGCAGAGGATGGGGCTGATGACCTGCGGGAGGGTGTCGCCGGCGTCCTCGCTGGTGATTTTGACGCGCTTGCCGGAGTTTTGCCCGGTGCTGATATATTCGCGTTCGTTCATGACCTCCTCGAGCTGGCCGGTCACGGGAGCGCCGATGCTGTCTTTGCGGATGCCGCCCGCCGCCGCGATGACCTGGTCGCGGTCGGTGATGCATACGCTGTGTCCGGACGCGGAAGCGAGCGCCTCGGCGTATTCTTTTGCAAAGCTGCCAAGCTCCCCGATCGGGGAATATTTTTTGAGGATGATTTCGCCCTCGCGGTCGGTAAAGATTTCTAGCGGGTCACTTTCGCGGATGCGCAGGGTGCGGCGGATTTCTTTTGGTATGACCACGCGGCCGAGATCGTCGATCCTTCTTACAATTCCAGTTGCTTTCATTTTGTGTTTTCCTCCGTTTTCCATTTTTATCGTATGTCGGTGAAACGACAGTGATTATAAAAAGCTTTCGCGGGTTTTGCGGCAAACCTGATACCTGTTCCTGGATGGCAGCAGGAGTTCCTTCCTAAATGATCTTGCGTTGTTTGCTATAGTATCTGTAAATTAAGGGAGATTATTCAAAAAATCGTTTTCATATCCATAGCTTTGTGTTAAGATGAAAACAAGGTTGCTCTATCAATTATGGCTTTTGTTGATTTGTTGACACAGTGATTCATACGGAAAATGATCAGCGAGGTTCTATTTTTATTAAGGAAACACTGCCGATTCGTTGTTATGAATTGTGTGGCAAACGCATTTGCGGACAATAGGAGGGGGATTTTATGTACTGGAAAAAATTACAGGGACTGAGAAAGAAAACAATCGTGTCTGCTGTGGCGCTTGCGCTGGCGGTATCTGCGGTCTCAGGGACGGCCGGGACACTCATGGCTTGCGCGGAGGAAGCCTCTGAGGCGGCTTTGACAGAGGAGGATGGAACCGTGATTGTCGAGGATACGGAAAGCTCAGAGGATACGGCTGGCAGCGCGGAGAATTCCGATGCTTCGGATTCTGGCGCTGATGCCGCAGATTCGCAGGATGCAGGTGGAGCCGCAGAAGCGGCGGGTGAGGACGATGATGCCGACGCTGCAGCTGCAGCAGCGGCAGGCACGGATGCGGACGAGGCTGCAGGCGGCACAGCGGATGATACGGAGTCAGCGGACGATGCAGCGGAGGAGACAGCTGCAGCGGCAGATTCAGAAGCAGCAGACGAGAATGGTGCCACCGATACGGCAGATGCCCAGGATGTGGATGTTGTCGTGGAAGACACAGAAGCCACTGTGATCCTGGAGGCGGTGGAGGATGTGACCGCCGGGACGGAGAGCTCCGAGGAGACGATTGTGGAAGTGACGGATACGGTGGCTTCGGTGGACGCGAATATCGCGGTGGATCACATTGACCTGCCGGAGGATTTTATGGAGGGCGTGGATATTTCCTCTTACGCTTCTCTGATAGACAGCGGCGTGACGTTTTATGATTTTGACGGGAATGAGCTGGACGAGGTCGGCTTTTTTGAGCTGCTGGCGGACTGCGGCGTCAATTATGTGCGTATCCGCGTCTGGAATGATCCTTATGACACAGAAGGAAACAGCTACGGCGGCGGCAACTGTGATGTGGACCAGGCGATCCGCATCGGACAGTGGGCGACCGAGGCCGGGCTGAAGGTGGCGATTGATTTCCATTATTCGGATTTCTGGGCGGATCCGGGTAAGCAGTTCGCGCCGAAGGCGTGGGAGGATATGACGCTGGAGGAGAAGATAGAAGCGCTGAACAGCTGGACGCAGGAAAGCCTGACGGCGATCCTGGAAGCGGGCGTGGATGTCGGTCTGGTGCAGATCGGAAATGAGACGACGAACGGCATGGCCGGTGAGACGGACTGGTCGAATATGTGCAAGCTTTTCTCGGCGGGCAGCGCGGCGGTGCGCGCGGTGTCGGAGGAGTTTGACCAGGAGATCCTGGTGGCGCTGCATTTTACCAATCCGGAGAGCGGCAAATATGAGACCTTCGCGAAGATTCTGGCGCAGAACGAGGTGGACTATGATGTGTTTGCTTCTTCCTTCTATCCGTACTGGCACGGTACGCTGGAAAATTTGACCGAGACGCTCTCGGCGATAGCGGAGAAATATGACAAGTATGTGATTGTGGCGGAGACCTCCTGGGCATACACGCTTGAGGACGGCGATGGTTCCGGAAATACGGTGGCCAAGGGCAGCAATGACACGGCTTACGGTGAGCTGACGTATTATGACTTTTCTGTGCAGGGTCAGGCAGATGAAGTGGCAGCGGTGATTTCCGCAATGGCAGAGACGACAAATGGCATCGGCGTTTTCTACTGGGAGCCGGCGTGGATTCCGGTGCAGGTATATGACGCGGATGCGGAGGACGCTGAAACGGTTCTTGCGGAAAATCAGGAAATCTGGGAGACTTACGGCTCCGGCTGGGCGTCTTCCTACGCAGCGGAATACGACCCGGACGACGCGGGCGTTTACTATGGCGGCTCGGCGGTCGACAACCAGGCGCTGTTTGATTTTGAAGGACATCCGCTGGAGTCTCTGAAGATTTTCAATTATGTAAAGACCGGGACGACCGCGGAGCGGATTGTTGTGGAGACGGAAGCCGAGACAGAATTCCTGGATACGGTGGAGAATCTGATCGAAAACGGCGACTTTGAGGACGGCGATACGGCCTGGACGGTGACCGGCTCGGGCGGCGGGATCAAGGATTCTGAGACCTCCAATGTCTGGTCGGGCGTCTGGTGTCTTCATTTCTGGAGCAGTTCTTCCTTCGCTTTTGAGGCGTCTCAGGAAGTGACGCTGGAGCCGGGCGTGTATACGCTGACCGCTTACCTCCAGGGCGGCGATTCCGGGGATGGCGACAGCTTCGTGATGTACGCGCAGGTGGGTGATGAGACGCTGACGGTCGAAAACGAATTAACCGGCTGGCGGAACTGGGCGACACCGACGATCGAAAACGTCACCATCACAGAGACCACGACGATCACCGTTGGCTGCACGGTGGACGCGTCCGCCGGATGCTGGGGCGCGTGGGATGATTTCGTGTTTTATAAAACGGCGGAAGCCGAATGATGTGATTGGGCAGGCAGCGTCCGGGTAACTGTCCGATGTTGCAGAACCGTCTGGTACTGCAGGATTACAGAACCATCCGGCACTGCCGGAATGCAGGATCAGGCACTGCCGCAGGACCATCTGGCACCGCAGGACTGTTTCATGTCCCGGCTTTCACAGAAAATCAAGGACGAAGGGATGGCCGTAGCCGGATTGACTGGAGTGAAGGGTAGAAGCAAAGATGTTGACGGAGCCTGAGGATGCCTTATGGCCGCAGTAGCTTTTTCGGTGCAAGTTTGAGATGGCAGTGCTGAGCAATTGCAAAAATGAAAGCAAAAAAGGAAACGGCTTTGGGTCGTTTCCTTTTTCACAATTATTTCGCCAGCGACGCGTGCCCCATCTGCTCGAGCAGCTCGCTCTTGATCGCGAAAAGCTTGTCTGAAAGATCCACATAGACGTCATGCGGGTTGGTCAGGCGGAGCGATTCCGGCCAGAGCGTGTTTTTCTCGCGCGTGCAGTAGTCCCGGATCTCCATGACCTTCGGAGAAGTATAGACACATTTGCCGCCGCGAAATACCGGGACAAGGAGATCGCGCAGCACGTAGGTGCCGCCCTTGATTTTCGTCTTTTTCCAGGTCTCGATCGGGTCGAAGATGACCAGATCCTCTGCTGGATCATACTCCTCATCCGCCAGGCAGATCAGGTCCGCGCGGATCTTTCCAGTTTCCTTATCGTAGATGCGCAGAATTTTTTTATTGCCCGGGTTGGTGATTTTGTCCGTGTTCTCCGAAAGCTTGATCTTCGGGATAAATTCACCGGTAGTTTCATCGAGGACAGCCGCCAGCTTGTAGACGCCGCCGAAAGCCGGGCAGTCCTTGGAAGTGATCATGTTCGTGCCGACGCCCCAGGAGGTGATGGCTGCGCCCTGCGTCTTCAGACTGTCGATCAAGTATTCGTCGAGGTCGCTCGAAGCGGAGATGATCGCGTCCTCAAATCCTGCTTCGTCAAGCATTTTACGCGCTTTCTTGGACATGTAGGCCAGGTCGCCGCTGTCGAGGCGGATGCCATAGCCCTTCAGATCCTGCCCGGCCGCGCGCATTTCCTGAAACACGCGGATCGCGTTCGTCACACCGGAGCGGAGCGTATCATAGGTATCTACCAGCAGCAGACACGCGTCCGGATACAGCTCCGAATATTTTTTAAACGCCGTATACTCATCCGGGAAACTCATAATCCAGCTGTGGGCGTGCGTTCCCTTGACCGGGACGTCAAACATCTGCCCGGCCAGCACATTCGAGGTGCCGACACAGCCCGCGATCATCGCGGCCCGCGCCCCATAGATGCCCGCGTCTGCGCCCTGCGCTCTCCGCAGCCCGAATTCCATAATCCCATCGCCCCGCGCCGCCTGCACTACACGCGCGGACTTTGTCGCGATCAGGCTCTGATGATTCAGAATCGTCAGAAGCGCCGTCTCGACCAGCTGCGCCTGCATGATCGGCGCGATCACCTTCACCATCGGCTCGTGCGGGAACATCACCGAGCCCTCCGGGATCGCGTAGATATCGCCCTCAAAATGAAAATCTTTCAGGTACGCCAGAAACGGCTCGTGGAAAATCCCCAGCCCCCGCAGATAGTCAATATCCTCCGCGGAAAAATGCAGATTTTCAATATATTCAATGACCTGGTCGAGTCCCGCCGCGATCGCGTAACCGTTGCCGCAGGGATTTTTGCGGTAAAAGGCATCAAAGATCACAGTCTCGTTTGAGTTTGTCTCGAAATAACCCTGCATCATCGTCAGCTCATACAGGTCCGTCATCAGTGTCAGATTTCGTGTACTCATAGGAAGCCTCTCCTTTACAGAAAAATGGTAGGAACAATCGGAACATACCGGAGTTCTCGATTTACTTCGTAAATCGGAACATACTATACCACATTTCGGGGAAGATGGAACAAAAAAGTGAAGAAAATTAAAAAAAGTACTTGCGCTTTGCGCAAAGTTGGGCTATAATAGCGCTTGCGTGTGAGGAACAGCGACAAAAGCAAGGCTTCGCTGGTCGATACAGCGCAGGAAATAATGAATATAGGGCTATCGCCAAATGGTAAGGCAACGGACTCTGACTCCGTCATTTCCAGGTTCGAATCCTGGTAGCCCTGTTTGAAGACCTCAGTGAGAAAGCGCTGAGGTCTTTTCATGTCTGAAAAAGCCCGGAAATACGGGCTTTTTGACGTTATTGAGATGATTAAGTGCTGGGAAGCGTGGCAGGAGGCAGCTGCGGGAAATCCGGAAATTTCCGGAAAAATCGTTGATTTCGGAACAGATAGGTCGTATCTCAACTCTCACCCTGGATGATTTTACATGGACGGGAGTTGATGTTTATGCCTTGAAGGAAGATGGAACGAGAAGCGGATGGGGTTATTCCTGCTGCAGTGAGGAAGCCGCCATGAAACGAAAGGATGAATTGCTGAGAAAGTATTCTGCTGTTGTT
>JAJBVE010000226.1 GCA_020859995.1 Clostridiales bacterium | reverse complement strand
AGCATTGCAATCCAGTACGCGCAGAAAGATCCGATGACCGTCTCGAATGCATGGGGAACAGTGACTGGGAGTATTTATAATATTATGCTTTCGGTCGCTGCTGCTCTTGCGGTGTTGTTCTTCGTGCTTGGATGGCTAAACGAGAGTATCGACATACGCACGAATTTTACGTTGGAAAGTATGTTCCGATTTTTTGTCCGGTATGTGATAACCGCTTCCCTTATCGTAAATTCACTGACGCTTGCCACCGGAATTACGAAATGTGCAACCGCATTGGTAACCTCGGTTTCTGTGGAAGTTGAAGCGGAAGAAGCGGACGGACTTTTTGATGAAATGAAGAATGAACTGGATGATTCGGACGCGGACGGCGGCACATGGTTAGCATATGGGATTGTAGCAATGATTGGAGGCGTAATCGGCGGACTTGTAATTATCGTGTGCGCGATTCAGCTGATTTTATCGGTTTTGTCGCGACTTTTTAAAATGCTGTTGTGTATTCCTTTCGCTCCGGTTGCATTTGCCGGATTTGCTGGTGGACGGGAGTTTTCACAGTCTGGCATAGCGTGGCTGAAAACCTATACTGGTTACTGCCTGGAGGCGTTGGTGATTATTCTTGCAATCGACATTAGCTATGGATTGTTTCAGGATACTTCGGCATTTGGAAGTGTTGACGGCGTAGTTGGCGTCGTGCTTGGAATTTGTGAATACTGCTTGCCGATGATAACCGCCTGCGCCTGCGTGAAAGGAGCGGATACAGTAGTGCGGAGGTGCCTGGGGCTGGGGTGATGACTAGCAGAATGATTGATATCGGCCATTTGGAACAATGAACGAACAGAATATTTTTCAGCAACCGGAAAGATAGCGGTTGCAGACTGAAATAAAAAATGATATGATGCTTGATGCGTGGTGAAAGCTGCGTGGAAAGTACCCATGACAGGGTGTGGTAGCCTCCCGAGCCAATGATTACATAGGAAGGGAGGTGGCGTGAATGACAGCTTATGAGATCGTAATGGTCGTACTTGGGATACTGGGTTTATTGGTATCCTTTGGAGGCTTGTTAATAGCGTTGCTTGTCTTTCTCGATAAGAGGAGCAAGAGAAAAAAATAATGCCCATCCCGTCTGCCAACGGAATGGGCTCCTCTCACTGAGAGGTATGATTTAACCTTTTCGGGGGCATCCACCTTGGAGTGGGTGCTTTCCTTACACATAATATATCATTTGGCAGCAGATAATTCAATAGAAATTTTTTGTTTAAGCAAAAATAAGGCAGAGAAAGTGGTGAGAATCACTATTCCTGCTTTTTTTATACCTTAAAAACGAATGGAGGAGAGATATGCAGATACCTGTGAATAAGGACATCGATGAATACAAGGACGATTTTTTTAAAGGGATGACATTAAAACAAACGGTTATGTGCGCACTTACTCTCGGAGTAGGGGCAGGCTGTTATTTCCTCTGTAATGGCGTGCTGGGACTTCCACAGACAATATCCCTTTATCTGGTGTTTCCGGCGGCACTCCCGTTTGCAGCAGCCGGATTTTTGAAAATAGACGGGCTGCCGCCGCTTGAATATCTGAAAAGGCGGAGGGAGGTAACGAAACGACCGGTGTACCGATACCGCCCTATGGTTTTTGAGCAAATGGGATTGGAAATGGAAACTTTCAATGAAAAGAATCTGCCAGGTGAAGAATGTGGCGGAAGCAGCAGGAAGGAACAAGAGGAAACTGATAACAGGAAGCAATACGGCAATACACAGCAACCCCAGATAAAACGAAAAGATAGAAAATATCTGTTGGGGCCTTATGAAGAAGACGGGGTGACAGAACCATGAAAATGGCTGATTTTAAAGTAAAGACGGAAAAGGATTACAAGACTCCGGAGTATGTGCAGCAGATTATCCCGATTTACCAGATCAGCGAGGATGGCATTTTTCAGTTGGAGAATAAGCCGGATGGCGCGAAAAAGCAGTATGACAGGGCTTATTTGTTTGAAGATGCCAATTTTGCGACGATGGATGATTATGAGAAAGAGGACTTCCTGAAGCTCTACTGCGGGATGCTGAACAGCCTGAATGTTTCCTTTAAAATCTGCGTCATGAATAATAACCGTGATATGGACCAGGTGCGCCGGAATATTTTTATCCGCTGCAGAGAAAAACGGTTTAAAGAGCTGACCGATTCACTGAACAGCCATATCGAGGATTCTCTTGTAAAGGGTCGTGCCGGAATTGACCAGGTGCGGCTTTTTATTATCAGCTGCCAGCGGGAGAATATGGGGCAGGCAAGGGACTATTTTCATTCGATTGAGTCGAATCTCGCGCTTTGCTTCAGCCGGATGAAATCTGCATTGCTTCCATTGAACGCTAAGGAAAGGCTGCGCTATCTGTTTGCTTTTTACCGGATGGGCGAGGAATCCGAATATGATTTTGACTTTAAGGAGCCGCTTTGCCGCTTTGACTGGAAGAGTCATATTTGCCCGATGCTGGTCCGGGAGTGTCAGAATGAATATGAGAAGTTTGACGGTTTGACCATGCAGGTGGACGGGAGATATGTGAGAGTCCTGTATCTTCCAAAGTTTCCCAATACGATTGATACATTGGTAATCCAGAAGCTGATGGGCGGCTCGCAGCATGTGATACTCACGATTGATGCAGCGGCAATCCCGCAGGAAGTGACGCGGAAAAGAATGGATGAACTGTATCTGCAGAACAGCCGCGCGATTGAGAAGCAGCAAGAGGCACGGAACAATGCCCGCGCATGGTCTTCGGACATCACTTACGAGCGGCGCAGGGAAAAGGAAGAGCTGGAATCTTACATGGACATCCTGAATGAGAACGACGAGAAGATGTTTTATGTTGGGGTTTACGCAATCCTTACTGCTGACAGTATGACCGGTCTGGAAAACGATGTGGTGGCATTCTGCCAGACAGCGGAGAGCGAAGGATTTGTCTTCCAACCAACGAGGTGGCTTCAGGTCGATGCAATCAATACGGCACTGCCGACCGGAGCGCGTTTTTGTACGGACGGTCTGCGGCCGTTGTTTACACAGCCACTCTGCGCCATGACGCCGTTTGTTGTGCATGAACTGTATCATCCGGGCGGGCTGTTTTATGGCGTAAACCAGGTGTCAAAGAATGTCCTGATCGGAGATCGGAAGCATTTGAAAAATGGGAATGGATTTGTGCTGGGGACGACCGGGAGCGGGAAAAGCATGTATGTCAAGATCGAGATCGTGGAGGCGTTTTTACGGCTGAAAGACGATATTATCATCATTGACCCGCAGCAGGAATACAAGGCTGTCACGCAGTATCTGGGTGGTGAATATGTGGAATTTGGCTCCGGCGCGGGGAACTATGTGAATCCGCTTGATACGGATACCCTGGAATTTATGGAGGCTGACCGGTTTCTCGTAGATAAGACGCAGCTGATGTGCAGCCTGTTCACACAGATTAAAGGGGAGATTACCGGACAGGAACGTTCCCTGATCGGGCGGTGTGTAAAACGCATCTATGAGCCGGTTTTGAAAAAGCGTGGCAGGCGGGTCGCAGCACCGACGCTACTCGATTTTTATAATGAGCTTGGGAAACAGGAGGAACTGCTGGCGCAGGAACTGAAGCTGGATTTGGAAATCTTCGTAAATGGTGCGCTTGATATGTTTGCAAAGCCGACAAACGTAAATACCAGAAACCGGCTGACCGTCTATGGGATTGCAGATCTGGGGGAAGAGCAGAGCGGAATCGGGATGCTGATCATGCTTGAAGGAATCCGCGCGCGGATTGCAAGAAATGCGGTAAAGGGCAGGGCAACCTGGCTTTATGTCGATGAATTTCACAACATGACCGCGCACCAGTACACGGCGAACTTTTTTGAAAAGATCTGGAAGGAAGTGCGTAAGTTGGGCGGTATCTGTACGGCAATCACACAGAATATCGCAGATTGCCTGTCATTAAAGACAATCGAGACGATGCTCTGCAACAGTGAATATATTGCCTTCTTTAACCAGTCTGAGATTGAAATGGAAATCCTGCGGAACACGCTTCGGATATCGGAAAATCTTCTGGAATATGTGCAGAATACATCCCCTGGCTGCGGCCTTTTGAAATTTGGCGGCGGGACATTCATCCCTGCGGATGCGCGGATACCGAAGGATTCAGAGATGTACCGCCTGGCAAACACGAATTTCCATGAAATTCAGAAGGCAAAGCGGAAGGAGAAAAAGAGGATGGGGAATGCCCTGCTTGATCTTCCGGAAGATGTAGTGGAAAGCATCCGGGATGCCCCGACACAACAGGAAATGATTTATCCGATAGAATAAGCGAAAGTGTTTTCATCCGCTTCCTGTATTTTTTATCCAGTTGGATGGGTAGGTATATAGGAGAAAAGAATGGAGAGATTCTGGTTCGCTGAGGGGAAGATGGCACGAATGGAGATCAGACAAAAGGAAGAAGTACGGGATATTGATAAGAGGGATGTCAACCTTCGGGCTGCTGGTGAAAGCAAAATCTGGTCCCGGCGAAGCACAGCTGACAGGAGAGGTTCTGAAAATTCAGGATTTAGCGTGAAGGAAAAAAACGTCAGGTTCACAGGGCATAGGACAGGATATAAGGAGCTTTCGGAAGAGAGCCGGGAGGCGCTTGCTTCACTTACGCGGGAGCAAAGGAAACAATGGAACAGCTACAGCCGCCGGGAACAGCTGCAGATATTGAATATGGTAGAGAGAAAGGTAGAACGGCGGCTAAGGTATCAGGATAGGACAGAAATAACCGAGCCGGCGTTTGCTGCGCGAAAAGATATGAGTCTCAGATACCGGATATCTGACGAAGACCAGGACGGTCCCAAACCGCAAAATGCGCACACAACTGTAAAAGCCACGAGAGAGATTCGCGCGCCTGCGGAACCCCCAAAAATTCGCAAAGATGACGACCGTGGGAACAATATCTATGTAAATCCGCAGATATCCTGGGAAAAGCTTGAAGCAGTACGGCGGAACAGGGCGCGGAAGGATTTCCGGCAGGGAAAGCAGTCAGTTCCTGTGATTAAGGAAGCCCGCCAGCGTTTTACAGATGTACAGGCTCAGCGGAAAACTCAAGGGGCCAGGCTGCAGAAAGCAGATACTGTACGTCAGGTGGGAAATGACAGTGAAAATAGGGATGTGTCTTTTCAAAAGAAATCGGACGGACTTGCAGCAGTACCATTGGAAAAATACCAGAATAAATCCGCCGGTATCCGGAAAAGAAATCCGGAGAAGGCTTATTACCGAATAGTTTACTTACCATATTCGGATAAAAAGTATTTCTGGAAAAAAGCGGAGGGACGCAGAACCTCAGATGGTTTTCAAAAGGGATCCATATCGAAGAAAAAAATGTATATCCGTGAGCTGGGCAGCCTGCTTGACCAGGATGCCAGAAAACGAGAATCCGTCCAAAAACTGCAGAAGTCGGAGATGGTTGAACAGGCGGAGCTTGAACGGGAAACTGCTGCGAATACGGTGCGCACGGTTGATATCCCGGTCAGAATAAAAGCGGCGGAAATAAAAATTCAGATCCAGAAGAAGGCAGTCGAAATTACTGCCGGAATCGGAAAATATCTTGCTTTGGTTGGGGGAGCAGTCTTGCTCCTTCTTTTTATGCTCACTTTTTTTGCCGCGTTGTTCGGGAACCTTGCAGGAGAAGAGGAAGAGAACAGCACCCTGTATTCCGCATCCGGCAGTGAAATCGTTGAATATGCGCAGTCCTGGATTGGGATCACCCAATATTCCTATGGTGCCGGGCGCGGTTCGGCAACGGACTGGCAGGACTATTCTGATTGCAGCTCTTTTGTCCATGGAGTATTCAGCCATTTTGGAATTGAGATCGGATGGACGACGACTGCTATGGAAGATATGGGAATACTGGTCGATGGTGGTTTAAGTGATGCCCTGCCGGGAGATATTGTCCTTTTTTATGATGGCTGGGTTCAGTCTGGAAACAGCGGCCATGTCGGCATTTATGCAGGGGATGGGATGATGGTGCATAATTCTGTGAGCCGAGGAGTCTGTATGTCCAGTGTGGCTTCTGATGGCAGACAGTATGTGGTGCGGCGGGTGCTTACAGGGACAACATCTGGAAACAGCACGGACAATACCAGTTATACGCAGGAACAGATGGAGACAATCTGGGCGATTGTCTGCCAGGAGGATGGCGGAAGTTATGCGGGTGCACTTGCAGTAATCAGTACCGCAATGAACCGTGTGGACAGCGCACAATGGTCTTATCTGGGCAGCAATGCCTATGCGCAGCTGACCGCCAGCGGACAGTTTTGCTACAGCATTGACAGTAACTGGAAACGGTATCTGGGCGGGAACGTACCGGATTATGTCAAACAGGCGGTCAGCGACTGCCTAGAAAATGGAATCCGGAACCATTCCCATACGAGTTTCCGCAGTTACTATACAGAAGGCTCCGAGCAGATCGGCGGAGGAAACTATTACTTTGGCTAACAGTCCAGAACAGCAGCAAATATAATATGCTTTCTGGACTGATGAAAACAGGATGGGGAGATTTGCAATGGATAAAAAGAAAATAAAGCTGTACATTATCCTGCTCGTGCTGCTGATTGGGGCGTCTATTATGCTGCCCTATGCGGTAAACGCAGTTTCCGATGCGATTGTGGGGAGAATTACAAAACATTCGGAAACAGAAACGGATATAGAGACAGAGGAAGAGCTATTGACAGGATTGGACATTATTTCAGAAAGCACAGAAGAAGCTGAGAATGCACCCGATTCAGACGAAACCGTTACGTTGAGTGTGGAAACGGATGCGGAGACAGGAACCGACGAGACAGCAGTAAATGCTGAGAAATCAGAAATATCCGGTGATGAACAGAACGCATCCGAATCGAACTTAGTGGCAGACGAAGCAGCGGGGGTTCAGGCAGATTCTGCAAATCAGGCAGCCGATCAGGAATCAAGTGAAGCAAAATCTGAGGAGGCAGATACCGCTCAATCGGAGAGGCTGGATGCGATGGAAGCATATGTCAGCTCATTTCATCCGGAAATCATTGTGTCAGATGCAGCGGCAGAGGCTTATCCGGATTTTTCAGCGGGTGGGGAAGAATCTTTTCTGGCGGCGGTCGGTGAGTATGTCTACTCTGTCTATGATGATTTAGTGGGTATTGAAAGAATTGAGGTTATCGAGACTGTCCGAAATAACGACTCGGAGTGCTCCTGCCAGATCGAATTGTTCACAGCGGACGGCAGCTCTGAATTGTTCATTTGCAGTTACAACAAAAAATGGGATTACTACGGAGTATATTCCATGTACAGCGTAGAGTAACAGGAGGAAAAAACAAATGTATAAAAAGAAAAGCAACAAACCACTTTATATCGCAATCGCGGTTGCAGTTATTCTGATCGTGGTTCTGGCTGTAATGCAGACCGTTTTGTCGAAAAAGTCAGGGCAGAATCATGTCGCGGAGACAGAGACGGAAAGCGAAGTAATTACTGAAACGGAAACCGAAACACCGGTACATAACATTCTGCTGTATAAAAGCAGCTCCGGGACGATTGAATTTGACGCGAGCTGGCTGGTATCGGATAGTGATTCGGATTCTGTGCTGGAGGTGGAAGAGAATATCCTTGTGACGATGCTGATAACACCGACGGATGGAAAAGCGCTGGAGAGCGTCGATGTCCTGGATTATGATATGCAGACTGTCAGCAGTGTTGTGAGATCTGTCTCCGGAACAGAGGATGGAAGCGGAGAAATGCGGTTAAGCTTTGTTATGCCAGATCGTGATGTGTTCATTAATTTCAATTTTGTAGACCTTGTGGTGGAAACAGAAGCACCGGCGGCTGTTGCAGAGACAGAAACGGAGAGCGAGACAGAGGAAGCGTCCCCATATGGGCTTACACTGCATGGACTCACGGATGAAGTCCTTAGCAGCTATAACGGAATGTTTGATGAACAGAAATTCCTGCAGTCGCTGGGAGACGCCCTGCAGATTGACTCGGATGAAAGTGAATATCGGATGGTGACGGACGTGTATTTTGGAGACGGGATATCATCCGAAGAATCGGACACACCGAAGGTTTCCTACTATATTTATTTCAATGGCTATGAAACCTGGTCAGTGCTTTCAACCTATTATGTGACGGAAGACTCTTATGTGTTTACAGAAACGGCGGCTGCGGCGGAGACGGAAACCGAGGAAGAAAATATTACCACGAGCAATTCATCCGTCGTGGATACAGCAACCACAAGTTCCAATGAATCTTCCAGTGGATTAAGTACAGGTGGAAGCACGGGAGAATCAAGTGGCTCAGAAAGTGCAGGCAGTACAGGAACATCGACGACAACAACGAGCCTGGATATTCTGTCTGTTTCAACGGTTTTTCTAAGCTTTGTCGGAGATGAAGACGCTTTTTATCAGTCTGTTTTTGATTATATCCTCGGAAAAGGATATACCGGCAGCATAACCGGAACCATGTCTTCCTATGAAATCAACCCGGAAAATCAGACTGCCACAATCCAGATCAGGCTCAGCTCTGGCGGCATGATCACAGGAACATACAACAAGTCTGCGAATACCTACAGCTTTTCCGGACTGTAAGAAGGGGAGGTTCACATGAGTAAAAAAAGAAAAACGGGAGGCGGAAAGCTGCCCGAAAAATTTGCACAGGAGCCGCTAAATGAGAGCTTTGAAGGATTGGATATGGCTGAGAACAAAATGGAAGAGAATGAGGAGTTAAAGATAACTGCAACGGGAGTGGGGAGTTCTGAAAATAACATTCCAGAAGACTTAAAGGAAGCGGTGGAGATAGAAGGCAGGGAAGCAGACATTGAATCTGAAACAGAGGCGGCAGAGTTGGCAGAAAGAGAATCGGAAGGAAGTGATTCTGATCGGAACATAAAAAGTGTTCTGTATCAGTGGAGGCAGTGGCTGATCGGAGCACTTCTGATTGTTTTGGCTGCAGTGTATCTTCTTGGCAATAGTTCAAAAAATTCTGAGACAAGCCTGGAGCGGCAGACAGAGGAATCCGTAGCAGAATCGGAAACGGCAGAGACGGCTAAAACAATTCGTGTGACTGGGACAGGAGAATCTGCGAAAAACGATGTATCTGTCAATGAGGCTGCAGATACGGAATCGGCAGTAAATCAAAGCGACGAAGAAAATGCTGGCGGTTCAGGGTTTGATACGGAGAGTGAAAATGAGACTGAGGACTGGCAAGAAACAATCTTTGGAGACTCGGAAAATACTGTTCTGCTGTCAATCCGTGTTTCCGGACTGACAGAGACGCAAAAAGAAAAATATGGATTTCGGGAATCCGGCTTTCTCACCGCGCTATCTTCTTTTTTGACAGAAAATGGATTGACCGGAGTGGGTGAGGTGGTCTTTGAAAATGAGATTTCCTGTTCATCGGAGAATGCCTGTGTTTTCACCGCAAGTCTGGATGATTATGAAAATAGTCTGATTGTCATCATGTATCCGGACTATCCGGGGCAGTATATTCTGATGCTTCAGGATCTGCAGGAGTACACGGAGGGAACGAATGAGGATACGGAATCAATGACGCAGACGGAATCCACTGCCGATGAACAGGCTCAGGATGCGGTAGAAATTCAGAGTGGGCAGACGTTTGCTCAAACGGAGCGGAGCTACGATGCCACAACGCTTTCCGTCACTGGGATTCCGGCAACGCTGGCGAATTATCTCTCGAACCGCTATGAGCTGCAATATACGCTTTACGATTACCTTTATCGAAATGGGTATAGTAATGTCACTGCCACAGAAGTTATTTCGTATGAGATTGACGCGGATACGTGGACAGCGACCATATACTTCACCTTGTCTGATGGAAGCAGCCTGACCGGCACCTATAGCCTGGATGAGAATTCCTATTCCTACCAGTAGAAGATGAAAGATTCTGATTGCAGTCTTTTGA
>JAJBVE010000023.1 GCA_020859995.1 Clostridiales bacterium | reverse complement strand
AGGTAACCTTTACTGTAATCTGCGCTGTCCCGGCTTTTTTCGCTGTTATTTTACCATTGCTGTTTACCGCCGCAATAGATTTTTTCGAGCTGGAATAGACTACCGAACAGCCGGACGGAGCCGCAGCTGATATCGTCTTTGTCTTCCCGTTTATTAATGTCAGCGAAGTATTGTCATATGACAGAGAATTGTCATCCGTGGCAAGCAGATAAATCTTTTTCACCAGTTTGCCGCTTTTGTTATAACAGCACAGTGTCGTCCGTCCTGTTTTTACGGCTTTCACCGTATATTTTTTTGACGACTTTTTTTGCGTGGTCGCTACGGACTTTGTTCCGGACGTCACTTTTGTATATCCGGAAACTGTATACGAATTCCCAACTGACAGTACCTTCACGCTTGTCTGTGCCGCCGCCCGGGCGGTTATCGGACGTCCGGCAGTAAACACGGCGCACACCAGTACAAGCATCAGGGCCAGGCGGAATCCATGCCTGAATTTATCAATCATATTGCCCTCCCTTAATCACTCATCCCGACCGTAATGGATTCTGTATCCTGTTCCGTTTCCATTTCTTCGGTTTCCTCCAGATCGATTTGCTCACTGATTTCCATCAAAGCCATGCCTGCCTGATATTCTTTAAACAGCTGCTTTATGTAAGTGCCATAGCCCATTTCGTCCATCTCTTCATACAGATCCTCTCCGCTGTCATATCCATAAATGGCAGCTTCTGTATTGAGGTAATCCGCGAATGCCTCCTCAGAAACATTGATCTCTTCCGCTTCAATGAAAGTGTCAACAATCTTTTCCTGGGCAATGGTTTCCTCAAGTTCTTCCTCAAGCATCTCAATAAAAGAATCGGTATCTGTCCCATAATATGCCTCGACATAATCATCGAAATCCATCCCTAGATCTGACGCGTAAGCCTCATAATAGGCAGCTTCTTCTTCTACCCGTTCCGCGAGTTCCTCTTCGCTTACTCTTGCTGAACTTACCGCGTACAAATCTTCCAGGAGACTGTAAATCGCGGCGGAATCCGCTTCCTCTTCCGCCTGCGGCACCAGGTAGGACTTTACATACTCCCGGAACGCTTCTACAGACTCGTAACCGGTATTCTCAGAAACCCATTCATCCGTCAGCGCCGGCGCATCCGCCCTTCCGGATACCGTCACTGTCATCACCGCAGTATTGCCAGCCAGGTCTTCCTGCCAGTAATCATCAGGGTACGAAACCTCAATCTCGGACGTTTCACCTACAGGCAGCCCGACAAGCTTCTCCTCAAAATCTCCGCCATAAGTGCCCTCACCGACAACAATCTCAGAATCTGTCTCGGCAATGCCTTCGACTTCTTCCCCGTCTACCGTGCCGGTAAACGAAAGCAGGATGTAATCGCCTTCGGCGACCGCGCCGCTTTCCTCGTAGGTGATATAATACCCCAGGATACTCTCCATTTCGGCGTTCACGTCCGGCTCCGTGTATGTGCGCGTATAGGTAAAGCCGGTGTAATTTCCCAGCTGAACATCAAAGCCCGCGTTTTCCTGATTCTCATTTTCTATCACTGATTCCGGTGTCGCCCCGGTTTCCTCTGTCAGCTCCGCGGTCACAGCAGCCGTCTCATTCTTTGTCCCGGCATCGGCTGCCGCTTCCGTTGCATTCTTAATTTCATCAATCGCGGCTGCCGTCCCGGTCTCTGACAGTAACTCTGTTTCTGTATTCACCTGCATTTCTGCCGTGTTTGAACAGCCGGACAATACGGCCGCGGTTATCACTGCCATGCATGCTGCTAAAATATAGTTCCGTCTCATAATTGTATACGGGATGACCCGGCGGAGATCAGAATCCACGCCGCCGGGGCGGATGCATGCCTGATGGCATGGCATCCATTTCCCTCTCCTTTCCTTTACATGCTCCAGAAGCTGCGTCCCGGTTATTTCACTGTAATTGTCACTTTTGTATACTTGCCGTTTAATGTATAGACATAAATCTTACAGGTTCCTTTCTTCTTCGCCGTAACCACACCCGCGCCGGATACTGTCGCGACAGAAGTGTTGGAACTCTTATATCTCACTAAAGTGGTATGATAATCTTCATAGGTTCCGACAGTAACGGTAGCCTTTAACTGCCTGGTTGCTCCAACCTTCAGCGTATAAGCATCCTTTGATACCGTGATTTTTGTCGGGTTCGTATTTACTCCGCCTTTAGTGGTTGCGTGGATGAGCTCGGATGTACGGATTTTTACTTTTCCGTTATAGGCTACGACGTAATACTTGTAATATGTTCCTTTTTCCAACCCTGTCACAACCGTAGAAGTTTCTGTCGTAGAGGTAATCTTTTTGAACTCGTAATCTCCGCAGGTTGTACCGTAAACAACATATTTGGTCGCGCCTGTCAGGGAATTCCACTTGATTACCAGCTGGGATTCATTCGCGTCCGTCACCCTCGGGAGCAGCGTGCCAGCCTTCTTTGCCGGAATCTCTACAGAAGCCAGTTTCTTTCCGCAGACCGTACACTCTTTGTGTTTGGATCCCGCGATTCCAACCTGCGCTTCCTTGTCAATGACCCATTTATAGGTATGCCCAAGCTTTGCTGTATAATTTCCTTTATAGCTGTAGCCGCAGTATTTACAGGTATAGACCGTATACCCCTTCTTCGTGCAGGTTGGCGCTACTACTTTCTTGGTGTACGTACAGTTAGATGTTTTCACATGGCTGCTGTCGTTCTGACAGGTTTTCGTGTGTGTGCCGTCTTTATTCGATTTGAATACATAATTGTGGCCAAGCTTCGCTTTATAAGTATCTTTATAGGAATAACCGCAGACTGTGCAGGTGTGAAGCGTATAGCCTTTCGATGTACAGGTCGGAGCTACTACTTTTGTTACTTCCGTATGCGCTTCAATGACGGTATGGCTGGAGTCGTTTTCGCATATTCCTTTGTGCGCAGCCTCATCAACAGATGTATATACATAATTATGCCCAAGAGCTGCCGTATACTTATCTTTATAAGATGCTCCGCACTTCTGACAGGTATGAAGCGTATAGCCCTGACTAGTGCAGGTCGGGTTTACAACCGTTTCTGTATAAGTGCAGTTTTCGATGTAATTTAAAGAGCTGTCATTATTGTCTGTTACGCGGTGCGTCCCATTTCCCAGATCCGTGTACTTGTAATCATGGCCGAGTGGAGCGACATAGCCGTCTGTATAGCTGTACCCGCAGACGCTGCAGATGTGAGTTGTATATCCGGAGCTGGTTGCTGTAGCCGCGGTCGTTTCTGTAATATAATTACACTGCTCCCGCGCAATGTGACTTGAATCGTTATTGCAGGTACCTACATGGGTTCCATCATTCGCGGACACCCAGGTATAATCATGGCCGAGGGCCGCGACATAATTACCCCTATAACTGTAGCCGCACTCCGTGCATTTATAAAGAGTATAGCCCGCCTCCTCACAGGTCGGCGCGATTACGGTCTCCGTATAACTGCATTTTTCACGGTAATTTTCAGAAGGATCATTCTCACACTGTACATAATGATAACCGTCATTACTGGATGTATATACGTGAGAATGTCCCAGAGCTGCCTTGTAATTGTCTTTGTAAGAATAACCACAAACCGTACAGGTATGCAGCGTATATCCCTGTTCCTCACAGGTTGGCGCGACCACCGTTGTCTCATGCGTGCAGTTCGCTTTTGTCGTATGGGATGGGTTGTTCTTGCAGACACCGGTATGCGTGCCATTGCCATTGGACGTGTACGCGTAATCATGACCTGTCGCGGCCACATAGTCGTCATCGACCTCATAACTGCAGTCCTTGCAGATATGAGCTGTATATCCGCTTGTTGTGCAGGTCGGATCAACAACTATTGTCTCATAGTCATGGGACTGTGTGACTACATGAGAGCTGTCCCTGGTACAGATACCGGAGCAGGTACCGTCGCCGTTGTTCGTCCACACGTAATTATGACCAAGCGGATCCAGATAAGTATCCACCAGTACATAGCCGCACTTGCTGCAGATATGGGATGTATAGCCTTTTTCCACGCAGGTCGGTTTTGTTACGTAATCCTTATAATATTCAGAACAATATTCGCTCACCTGTTTCCCGCACCTCGTACAGGTGCCCGTATGCGTGCCGTTGTTGTTCGCTTTCCATTCATAGTCATGCCCGAGCGCGTTCACGTAGTCTTCTTTCTTTGTCTTGCCGCAGATTGAGCATGTATAAAGGGTATAACCCTGATCGTTGCATGTGGCCGCAATTTTATCAGAATACTCCCAGTCATGGTCACAATCATCTGCTGATACTGTCATAGCTCCCATCAACATCAGAGCAGACAACAAGCTGAAAAATAAATACTTTATTTTCTTAATCATAATTTTTTTGCGGGGCTTCCCCGCTCCTCCTTTCAAAATGACAGAATCACAATACTTTCCACCGCGCTGCAAGCGCGAGGCAGGCATCCTTTTCTGCGGATATATCCGCCTTTATCAGAAGGTAAATCCATACCAGACGGTTGAAATTTTATCGAAAAGTACCTTTCAGGCAGTTTTTTCAGATGAAGTCATAGAACAAAAACCCGCACTTTCCACAGGATCCCCCTGCCACAGAATATATCCCTGTACAATCTGCCGGGTCAAAGCGTTGTTATTACAGGTCGAGAGCGTCATCACACGGCTGTCTTTCGGCACAGTCTCCACGCCTGTATCCATTTCCGAGCCGGCAAGCATGTCAGAAACCCATCCTGCATATGTCTCACTGTCTTCAAATGAGATCAGGTACGCTTCCCCATTAACGGATACTACATGGATCGAAAAAATACGCAGGAGATAATCCTGATTCGGCGTACTATACCAGAAATACGGGCATGACTCCAGGATTTCCGTATTGTTGTATTTCTTCAGCCGCCCAAACATGGTTCCGTTTCGCATATTATGTCCATATAAGACCGTGTTGAGGTTTGTAAGGTCAGCACCGCAGGAACAATCCATGAATATACTGCCTGCGTACAGGTAATTTTCTGACGGATCCCGGTGCAGATAATACTCATTATCCCCCGCCTGCATGACCGGATACGAGATTTCCAACGCCGGAAGAAAAATCCACCCAACGATGCCTGGATACTCGTCTGATAGCGCCTCCCAGTCAATTGACAATCTCTCTGGCGCGTCCTCCGGAATGGTAACTGCCTGCTTATCTATGGCTTTCAGTCTGTCTGTAACCGTCTGTTCGTCTGAATCTGCCGCCGGCGGTACTGTCGTATCAGTATAATAATCAGAAATTACTTCGTACTCATCCACCCCATGCTGATCATCTGTATAAATCCAGAGCGCAAGGAAAGTTCCAGCCAGGATCAGAAGCCATGCGAGCTTTTGAATCATTTCTCTTCTCATCCCTCCCAATTCGATTTTAACGGCAGGGAACGCTTTTGACGTCCCCTGTCATTTTTCTGTTTGGTTCCTCCTCATCTGGCCTGGAATCTTCTTTTGTGCCATACAAGAAGCAGGATTCCCAGCGCTACGATCCCGATCGATACTGCGTAGCGGAACCAGTCGCCCGTTTTCGGCGCAGAGCCAGTACTGGTCGTCGTGCCCTTCGGTGTATCGTACATCACAACAGAAGTCAGTACATCGCCATCAATAATTTCAAATGCGATGGTTTCGGCCACCTCATAACCATCTGGAGCCGTGATCTCAGTCAGTGTATAGGCCCCAACAGGGATGCGGAAGGTATGCGGTTCATCCGTTGATATCCACTGTTCTATCTCGTTCCCGTCACTATCCTTCACAATAAGCGTCGCTCCCGGTAGTTCCTCGCTGGTCGTAATATCCTGTTTGCTGATTTCAACCTGAGGCGCCAGTATTTCCACCGTCTGATATTCATCTTCCAGATCTTCATGACAGGCAACCGTGTATTCTGTCCCATCATCCATGACAACTACGAGATTCTCAAACGCTACAAGTCTGTAATCCTCGTAACCGGATGCTTCGAATGTAAAGGTCATTTCTGCCGTGCCGTCAGGTTCTTCTGCTGTAAATTCCGTTTCCGCGGTCACTTTAACAGCTTCTCCGGTCTCTTTATCCGTCAGCGAACCATATACCTTATAGGTCATTCCGGCAATCAGGTTCGAATAGCTTACAGTATCGGTGATGACCACATCCCCGCTCGTAATCACGCTCTTCTCGCCGTCAATGGCTGCCATGGTGCCCAGAAGCGGAATCTGTACCGTCTGTTCTTCGTCTTCAAGATTCTTGTGCATCGCAACTTCTTTCAGATTTCCATCCGTATCCGCAGCCAGAACTGCCTCGAACGCAACTATAGATTTTCCTGAAAGAATGGATGTGTCAACAGGAATTGCTACTACAACCGTGCCGCTTGCCCTGCAGCCGTTCACAGCCGCTGTCGGGGAAATATCATCGGAAAGTGTAGTGTCGTCAACGCCTTCTGGAATCACATACTGCCCTTCTTTGCCTGCCATAAACGTGCCGGTTACCTCCGTACCATCAATCAGCGCGCCCGTCTCGCGGTTATAAAGCGCTGCGTTGATGGTATAGGTCTTGCCATTTTCAAGATTCTCATAGATCACTTCATCCAGAATGATTGTATTTTTGTCAGCAAGGGACATAGACAGACCGTTTTCCGCATCAGAGGCATGCGTACCTATTTCCGGCACATAAATTGTCTGTGCTTCATCCGTGATATCCGCATGCGCAAATACTGTCACATTGTCCCTGCTTATCCTCTCAAATGCCACCAATGTCTTACCTGCAAGTGTCAGGCCTGGAAATGTGAACGTGAGCGATACTGTTCCGCTTACAGAATCATCATAGCTTCCGCTGGTCGTGAATTCCGCCGTCGCAGTAATCACGTTTCCGTCATCATCCCTTGCGGCTTCCCACGTAATTGGCTTTCCCTCAGAATCAAACGCTGTGACAGTCTGAAGGGTTCCCGTTATCGTATAGGTCGTACATCCATGCAGATTTTCGTACGCGACAAGATCTGTTATTGTCATACTTGCTTGCGCTTCTGCCTCGTGTGCAGTACTGGATTCCCCTGCATGCTCCTCATTTAGTGCCTTGATTACATCTTCTGTATGCAACGTTTTGCCAGGTGTTCCGTCCACCGCATGAGTGCGTCCATCCGGGATTCGGATATCCTGCTCCACGTCATTGATGTCGTGGTGTTCCGCCACATGCTTCTCTTCAACCGCTTCCTCCTTCGTCACTGCAAGGTACAGATCCTCGTAAATCACCAGAGTCGCTCCCGCAAGCAGGCTTACGCTGTCCTCACCAAGAAATTCACCGGCACTGATATCGAATTTTACGTCCTGCGTGCCATTTGGGGAATCCGGGGTAAACGGTTCTGAGTATACTGTATAGATGCTGCCGTTGGAGTTAACCAGCGCTTCGCCGGTCCCCTTGTCCATCAGTACGCCTTTCAGCATATAAACCGCATCCTCAGATACTGTGTAGATTACGTTTTCCTGCTCGCGGACGGTGCCGTCCAGGTAAACGATGTATTTCGCCTGTTCAGCCATAGACGCAAGCTCATCCGCCGTCCACAGGTTCTCGTAAGTAACCGTGTCGGTGATGGTGATATCAATATAGTTTCCGTCTGCGTCATAAATAGCCGTCTCGTCAAGATCATTCACGCTCGCCGTTGTCCCGATCTTTGGGATACGGATAGTCTGCGGCAGATCCTCAAGGTTGTTATGTGTATAAATATCCGTCCCGTCATGGCGGAAGGTCTCGAACGCCACAAGCGTTGCCCCGGCCAGTCTGGAAGCATTTACTGTGAAGCTGATGGACACGTAGCCGCTGATGACTGTCTGGCCATCCGCAAGGGTTGTCGCATTCAGGGAGTCAACCGCTGCTTCGCTGCCATCCTCATACAATGCCGCCGTCAGGTCTTCCGAAGCCGTGAAGCTTACTGCCACAGACTCTGTTACCGCCTCGCCGGCTTTATGGCTTACACCGTTTGCGTCCGTGAAAGCTTCCTTATAAACCAGCTGTCCGGTGACGGTGTATTCCTGCCCCACAAGGAGGTTTTCGAAGTACACACGGTCAACGATTGTACGGTTTGTATCAGCCAGGGACAAATGCTCATCCGTTGCTGTATCTGTCGCGTTTGTCTTCCCTGCCGGGTAGACAACGGTCTGTTCTGCCAGGGATTCTTCGTCCCAGCCATCGCCGTCCCCTGCCGGGTGCGAACTGATCAGTGTGTCATTATGATAAATATTCTCAAACACCGTCAGGCTCTTCCCCTGTACCTTGTCGGAATTGATTGCAAAGTTCAGGTAATAAGTCTCCGATGCTTCTTCTGCTGTAAAGGTCAGGGTTTCTGTGTAAGCTTCCTCACGACTCTCCGTCAGGGTCCCGTCCGTTTTCAAGTAGTAAATCTTTCCAGCGGACAGATCAGAGTCCCCAAGGGATACCAGTACGCCGTCAATGGTGTACTCCATACCGGAGACAAGTCCCGCTAGGTTCACCTCGTCACGGATGGATGTAATATCTGTGCCGTCCGGTACGCTTCCTACATGATCTCCTGTCGTGGTGTCCACTGCTGTGGTATGGATGGAAACCTCACTCACACTTTGGCTTTCGTCCTCGATATCCGAATGCTCGTTTACGAGGTCTTCCTCCGGGACTTCTTCCGGATTGGTTTCCGGCGTGTAGGTTGCGTCCTGATAAAGCTTCTCAAACACAACCACTTCGATGCCCTGGATTTTGGAGGAATCCAGCGTATAAACCAGATCCACCGTGCCGTCCACGGAATTCAGTTCCTCATTGTACGCCGTCACAGAAGTCGCGGAACCGTCCGCAGCCGTAATGCTCTTTCCGTCTTCCGATACCGTAATGGTAACCGCCTGTGCGATCTCCTCTCCGTCAATGACAAGCGGAGTGTCCTCGCCGGTCGCCAGGCTTTCGGTCGCGTTATAAAGCTTGCCGGATACAACATAGGTCTTCCCCGGTACGAGGTTGCTTAGCGCCACAGTATCCGTAATCACCTGTTTTGCGTCTTCCTCTGTTTCCTGCCCGAATAAGCTTCTTGCAAAGTTGATCAGAGCGCCCCAGATAGTTCCCACATGGTCGCCAGTGTTGTAATCTACTGCCGTCGTATGGATATCCGGATAGTGTACGGACTGCTCATCATCGCCAAGATCCGTATGGGTAGTTACTTCGACGTCGTTATGATACAGGTATTCAAACGCTACTACCGTCTTTCCTTCCAGAAGGCTGGAATCCAGTGTGAACGTCATGAGATACGTACCATCCACGGAATTGTTGTCCTCATGGTATGCGCTCACGGTATAGTTTCCGCTGCTTTCTGTTCCCGCCGTGAACGTTACCGAAGCGGTGATTTCCGCACCAGCCTCATCAAGGAACGGCAGCCCGGTTTTGCGGTTCATGAGGGTACCCGTCAGGGTGTACTCTTTGCCGACTACCAGGTTTGTGAAATATACCAGATCCTGAACTACTGCTGTTCCTTTCACTGTACCAACATGGCCAGAGGTGTTAAGGTCAGTCGCTGTCGTATGGATCTCCGGGAAGTGGATTGTCTGCCCGAGGTCTGTGATAACCGCATGGCTTGCTACGGTCACGCCGTTGTGAACCAGATCCTCAAACACAACCGTTGTCGCACCAGCCAGTGCCGAAGCGTCCAGTGTATAGACCAGATCAACCGTGCAGTCTACGGAATTCATATTCGCGTCGTATACAACATTTCCGACAGTTCCGCCATTTTCAGCTGTCACGGTGCCGCCCGCGTTTACGGTAATTGTCATGCTCTGCGCGACCGTCTCGCCGTTCACAAGCAGTTTTTCTCCGGTATTCTTATTCATCAGCACGCCATTTACTGTATAAGTCATGCCGGTTTCCAGGTTCCAGAGGGATACGGTGTCAACAATTCTCGTCTTACCAGTCACACCTGCCTCGTCGCCGACGTTCCCGTCAATCGCGGAAGTGCGTATTTTCGGGAAGTGGACAGTCTCGTCCTCGTCAGTAATGTCGCTGTGCGTGGTAACGGTGATTCCATTGTGTACCAGATCCTCGAAAGCTACGGCTGTCGTATCTTCCAGAAGGGATCCGTCAAAGGTAAAGGTAATGTCAATGGTTCCGCTTACGGAGTTCATTTCCTCATCAACCTCTGCTGTGATGCCGTCTTCGACAACACCGGCTGTAAAGGTACGCTCCGCAGTTACTGCGTTTCCTTCTGCATCAAGGATGGTTTCGCCAGTTTCCTTGTTCATCAGGACTCCGCTTACGGTATATTCGCGGCCAGGAATAAGGTTCGAATAGATAACCGTATCAACGATAACCGCTTCACCCGATACAGTGGCTACGCTGTCCTCGGTATAACCGTCAGCAGCCGTTGTATGGATTTCCGGAAAATGGACCGTCTGGCCTTCATCTTTCAGGTCATTATGCCACGCGACGCGTACGTTGTTATGGTACAGATCCTCAAACACAACTGCCGTCTCACCCTCCAGGCTGGAAGCATCAAACGTGAAGACTAACTCCACAGTGCCGCTCACGCTGTTATGATCCACGTCGTATTCCGTTACCGTTGTCACTTCACCATTGGAAGCGACAATCTTACCGTCTTCCGTTACAGTAATCGTTGTTTCCTGTGTCACCGCCTCATCATTCACAAGGAAATCACTTCCGTCTTCCTGATTAACCAGGCGTCCTTTCACAGTATACTCGCGCCCAGGCACGAGGTTCGACAGGATGACAGTATCTGTGATCGACGCTTCAGCGCGAATCGCACCAACATCGTCAATTGTCACATCATCCGCAACAGACGTTTTAACCTCCGGGAAGTGGACCGTCTGACTTTCGTCTGTGATATCCGCGTGAGATGCCACAGTTACATTGTTGTGTACCAGATCTTCAAATACGACCACAGTCTCTCCTGCGAGTGCGCCTGCATCAAATATGAATACCAGCTGTACCGTTCCATCCACGCTATTGTGCTCTTCGTCGTACTCCGTGACTTGCGTCACTTCGCCGTTCGCTGCCACAATCTCGCCATCTTCCGTTACTGTGATCTCTGCTGTCTGTGTCACAGCTTCCCCGTTCACAAGGAAGTCCTCTCCGGTCTCCTGGTCAACCAGCTTGCCGGATACGGTATACGTGCGTCCCGGTACGAGGTTTTTCAGGATCACGGTATCGGTGACCGTTGCTTCCTCGCGGATCGCTCCAACATCATCTGTTGTGGAATCATCCACAGCTGATGTCTTCACTTCCGGATAATGCACTGTCTGGCTTTCGTCTGTGATATCCGCATGCGTTGCCACGGTCATACCGTTGTGCTCCAGATCTTCGAATACTACTATGGTCTGGTCTGCCAGTGCGCTCGCGTCAAACGCGAATACCAGTTCAATTTTGCCGTCTACGCTGTTATGCTCCTCATCATACGCCGTGACTTCTGTCACCTCGCCGCCTTCCGCTGTGATCGTGCCTTCACCTACGGTGATGACAGCGCTCCGGGTAACAGTCTCGCCGTTCACAAGGAAGTCCTCTCCGGTTTCCTGGTCTACCAGTTTGCCGGATACGGTATACGTGTGTCCCGGTACGAGGTTTTTCAGGATTACGGTATCGGTGATCGTTGCTTCTTCACGCAGCGCTCCTACATCGTCACCGGTTGCATCATCGGCTGCCGTTGTATGAACCTCCGGGAAGTGGATCGTCTGGCCCTCGTCCGTGATATCAGCATGGCTTGCCACTACCACGTCGTTGTGCACCAGGTCTTCAAATACAACCACAGTCTCTCCTGCAAGTGAGGTTGCGTCAAAGGTAAATGTCAGATCAACAGTCCCGCTTACGGTATGATAAGTTTCGTCATATGCCGTAACCGTGGTCTGTTCGCCATTTGCCGCTGTGATAGTTCCTTCGCCGACTGTGATTTCTGCTGTCTGCGTTACAGTCTGGCCGTCTACAATCACATCGCTGCCGTCAGACTGGTTTACAAGTTTTCCGCTTACCGTGTAAGTGCGTCCCGGTACGAGGTTCGTAAGGGTCACGGTATCAGTAATCATCGCATTTTCCTGCGTTGTCCCGACATCATCCAAAGTAGAATCGTCTGCCGCGGAAGTCTTCACTTCCGGATAGTGGACGGACTGGCTTTCGTCGGTAATATCCGCATGACCTGCCACTTTTGCATCATTGTGGTACAGGTCCTCGAAAACGACCACTGTGCCGCCCTCCAGTTTCGAGGAATCTACGACATAGGCCAGTTCTACTGTAACAGTCGCGATTGCAGCTGTGGAATCGACAGCGTAACTGTTGTCTGCCGCATCCCCGCCAATGGTCTTTGCTGCATTCTGTCCGTAGGCCGTGATCTTCACGCTGCCCTTTGCTGTCGTGCCGTCCGCGTACATAAACGTAGCGTTGCCCGAAGCGTCTGACGTAATCGTCACGGTATCAAGCGTGCCGTCAAGGGTTTCTACTTCTTCTCCTGCCGTATGGCTTACGCCGTCCGCGTCCGTGAAATCCTGCTGGTAAACCAGCGTGCCGGTCACGGTATAGGTATACTGTCCATCAAGGTCGTTGTCATCAAAAACAACATTCTCGATGGTAACTTCGTCGTAAACGATAGCTGTTTCAGAAGAAGTACCAACATCATCCGCTGTCAGACTGTCGCTTGCAGAAGTATGAACTACCGGATAGCGGATGGTCTCATCCTCATCGATAATACTTGTAGACTCGACTACCGGATCGCCATATGGCTGGTCGTCCTCGTCAGCCAGGTACAGGGTCTCGACTGCTACGAGTGTCCTGCCTGAATATTCGGAGGAGTCGATATAGTAATACGGCATGGTCTTTGTACCGGAAATCATGGCCGCTGTGGAATTACTCATAATGCGGGCTTTTACTGTGAACGGTGAACCATCCGCATTCGTCACGACTGCCTCTCCGGTCTCCGCGTCAGCCACATACATCAAAAGTACATAGTTGGTCTTCGAAGCCAGGTTTGTATAAGTAACTGTATCTACGATATAATCTCCTTCATCCGCCGCGCCTACACGACTCTCCGTCAGGCCGTCAACCGCGTTCGTATGAATATCCGGTACATAAAGCATCTGGTCATCATCTGTATAGTCCTCATGTTTTGCCACAAGAACCCAGTATCCGGTTGTGCTGTCGATGTTGACGTACTGGTACAGGTAATCAACCGCGACGATCGTGTGTCCGTACAGGCCGGATGTATTCAGCAGCGCTGACATGGTAATGTCACCGTAGGTGTTGTTCGTACCAGATTTCTTCTCCGGCTGGAATTCTTTTGTTACCCACAGCCCGTCATCGCTGACAGCTGCGTCGCCGTCGTTCGTGCCAAGGATTGTAAGGACTTTATTTCCTGCCATAATATCAACGAACTGTGTCTCCATCCGATACGTATGGTCAGATGACACATGCGTATAAGATACTTCATCGTTTACCTCCACGGATTCATTGGCGCTTACAACCTGTGTGCCGGACTGCACATCCGAAGCCGCGCTCGTCAATACGATCTCCGTATCCACCAGCGGATGGTATACGTACATCTGCGCGTTATTCGAAAGCAGCTCCGTAAGGTCTCCGGTATCGTTGTACAAATAAATCAGGTCGGAGTTCAGAAGATTTTCCGAAAGATCGGAATTATCCTCACACTGCAGCTCCGTGATCCGGTAATAGCAGGTATACAGCGCGCCGTAGCTGTCCGTCACCGTCATATCCGCTGTATCCATCTTACCGTTGCCCTGGAACCAGACGCCCCAGGCGGAAGCTTCTTTAAGAAGCGCTTCGCCTTCCGCCGTCACTTTTCCATCCACCACGTACTGGTCAAACCCGTTCGTATTGGCGGAATGTGTGCGGGAAGTATCCACATAACCATACGCGTTTGATACGATCACATGGCTTTCCAGTTCCACTTCGTTCCCCTGGTCATCAAAGGCAATCGCCGTAATGAGGAACGGAATATAAGATTTATAATTTCCGTCGATATCGACTTTAATGAAGCTTAAGTTTTTCCTTCTCACCTGCTGGTCTACAGTAGACGCCAGGTTCGATGACGTGTCGTTGATATCGATGAAATAGCTGTCCCCGGAATCGGAATATGTGCCGAGGGCAAGGTTGAGGCTGTCTTCGCGTACAACCGCAAGCCCGATGAAATCCTCATCAATCCAATATCCATAAGAGGATTTGGTCTCGATGACGTAATAGGTGCCGTAAGGCAGGTCGTTGATACCGGTTGCCGCCAGGCCGTTCTCATCAGTCGTGATGACCTGTACCGTATAAGAGCCATCGTCCGCCAGGGCACGCAGCTCAACATAATCCGGCGAGCTGGAAATCTTGCTCTTTGCGCTTGGGATCTCCACCCCGTCCGCATTCTCTACTAACGCGTCGGATGCGTTGATGATGGTAAATTCCGCGCCTGCAAAATAAGCCTCTCCCTGTTCGATGCCTTCCTGCATTTCCAGATCCACCTTCACCAGGCTGATCCCACTGCGGTAAATCCGCTGTGCGGTTGTCTCGTCACCGGAATCTTCGTCCTGGATCGTCTCTGCTGCGTAAACCACGCCGTTTTTACGCACTTCGATGCGTCCTACCCAGCTCTCGTTTAAGAAGTATCCGGTCGCCGCCTTTGTCTCGATCACATAATACGTACCGAACGGCAGATCCTTTGTCCCCGTTGTTGCAGAACCATCCTTTTTCGTCGTGATTACCTGCATCACGCTGCCGGATTCAATAGAAACCTTTGCGTCTGCATAGGTGACACTTGCGCCGGACAATCCGGATGTCGGGATTTCATCCCCATCCTTATTGACCGCCACCGCATCAGATGCGTTGATGATGGTAAACTCAGCTCCGGAAAGATCGGTATCACCGTGATCCGCATTGCGATCGAGCATGTAATCAATCTTCTGTACGGAAAGTCCGCCAAGATAGATCTGCTGTGCAGTTGTTTCCTGTCCTGATTCAGAATCCTGGATTGTCTGGGCCGCATAAACCACACCTTTTTTGCTCACATCGATGCGTCCTACCCAAGTCTCGTTTAAAAGGTACCCGGCCGCCGCCTGTGTCTCAATCACGTAATACGTGCCGTAAGGCAGGCTGTAGTCTTCGCCATCACCATCCGTGTCGGTGGTTGCAAAACCGCTTTCATCCGTTGTGATGGTCTGCATGATGTAAGTCGTATCGCCGGAACTGCTGTCAACATATTCCTTTATCTTCGCATAAGTGGCAGTCTCGTCCGTCAAGCCGGTTGTAGCGACTTTATTCCCCGCCGCATTGGTTGTCGTTCTGGCAGAAGCGTTCACGATGGTAAATACCGCATCGGAAAGATCGGTATCTCCGTGCTTTGCATTGCTGCCAAGCATGTAATCAATCTTCTGCACGGATAAACCGCCTCTCGTCGGCATATCCTCTACATCTGTTTCAGCCGCATTAATAATTCCGTTTTTGTCAACTTCCACTTTTCCTACCCACGTAGTATTCACCTCGTAACCATCAGGAGCCTTGGTCTCAATTACGTAGTAGGTACCGTACGGGAGATCACCGGAACCAGTTGCAGCATACCCGCTGTCATCTGTAGTGATTACCTGCATCGTACTTGTTTCTGCCGCAGCAAGCACCTGCTCATAAGTAACGCTGCCGGACAACCCGGATGTCGGGATTACCGTGCCGGATGCGTTTTCCGCAGCATTTGCGGAAGCGTTTACGATGGTAAGCTCCGCGCCTTCAAGTGACAAACTTCCGGTCGGCGTATTCGTGCCGTTTAGAGCATCAATTTTCTGAACAGAGAGCCCGCCAAGATAAATCTGCTGTGTCACTGTCTCCTGCCCGGACTTGGAATCCTGGATTGTCTGTGCGGGATAGACTGCGCGATTTCCATTTTCGTCCACAACAATACGGCCTACCCAAGTATCATTTAAGAGATAACCGGTCGCTGCTTTTGTCTCGATCACGTAATATGTACCAAATGGCAAGCTGCCATCTACCTCATCACCATCCATATCCGTTGTCGCAAATCCACCCGCGTCCGTCGTAATCACCTGCATAGTACTTGTTGCCGCAGCCGCAAGGACGTCCGCATAGGTTACGTTTGTGCCAGACAACCCGGATGTCGGAATTTCTGTTTCATCCTTATTATCAACTGTTCTTCCTGTCGCATTTACGATTGTAAATTCCGCGCCGGAAAGATCTGTATCTCCATGGGCATTGCTGCTGCCGAGCATGTAATCAATCTTCTGGACAGAAAGCCCGCCTGCTATTTCTGTATTATCAATATAGCCTGCTTTCTGAACCATTTCGTTCGGAATTGTAGCTGTCGAACCCGACACCGAACCTCCCGTACTGTTGACGATAGACCAGCCACTGGTTGTGAATGTGTATGTTACGGTCTCATCTGATTTCACGAAGCCTTCCGGTGCCTGGATCTCAGTAATTACGAGATAGCCAATCGGGAGGCAAATACTGTTATCAGATTTCGTGTAAAAACTATCGTTTGAATAACCAGATGCGAGATAGTCTTCGCTTAATAGCACATCTGCAATTCCTTCTCCCGCATCCTTACTCGTCAGATACCATGTTCTGGCAGCGGTTCCGCTCGCGCTGGTCGTTCCGGCGTAAAAATCCAGCTGAAAGATGGCGCCAGCCATTGAAAGTTTTGTGTTATCTTTCGTAGTCTTTTCAAGAACCAATTTTGCTGTATAGGTAACAGGAACATCAGACACTTTCAGTTTGTAAGGATTGCTTTCTGTATTGGTAGATTTCAGTTCAACCGGATAAACCTCTGTGTCCTGTATGAATCCCGCGGGAGTCTTTGTCTCCTTCACATAATACGTCCCCGCTGCCATACTGAGCGTATTGGTTGTTCCATTTTCGTCCTTTACCGTCAAAACAGCGTTGCTGCCTTCCGTGTTCTTCGCAACCGTCGTGCATGCGGAATCCGTGTAAACGGTGTATTCCGCGCCGATCAGAGAATAGCCGGTGTTGCCGTTCGTGATGGATGTATTGGAGGAAGACTTTACAAGGGTAACGTAACCGGGGCCCGGATCCTCATGGTACACGACGCCTTTGGATGTTTCCCCGCAGCTGCTCTTGTAATAGAACCTGGCACCATTTTTAGAGTCCACTTTAATTACCATCGCTGCGTATAGATCAAACGCGCTCAGGTAATAATCGTTATTCACTTCATGGTTCGGCGGGGCTACGACCTCCACGACGACCATCAGACCAAACGGCACGCCGTAATCACCGTTATCATCCGTGTACAGGCTGCCTCCGGATATCTTATGGTCCGCATCATAGATGACATAACCGTCGCTGTCGCTTTTGAATCTCCAGGTCTTCGTCGCGCTGCCCATTGCTGCGGCTTCAGCCGTAGTTGTCGCGCCCTTATAATAATATACCCTGTATTCGGCACCCGCCAAAGCTTCATGAGCAGCCTCGTCAACCTTCATGAATTCAAACGGAATATATTCTTCATTTGTAAGCGTCACGCCAATAACATCGTTTTCCACATCGCGCAGCCTTAACCTTCTGGTCGTTTCAGTCGCATTTGTAAATTCCTCTGTCTGCCCATAATAAACAGTATCGTCCAGCACATACGGATCCGGCGCGTAGACTTCCTGGATCGTATAAAACCCCATAGGGAAGTAAGCCACTCCTTCATTGCCCTCACTTTTGCTGTAATAAATATAATCTGATGAATACGTACTGTTATTTAATACCTGCGGATTCCCATTTTCATCCAAATCTGTCAGGATCCTGCCATTCTCGCCTGTTTTGAAATACCAGGTATAGATATCCGTCGAACCATACGCATACGGGTAGTAAGTAACTTTTATGATGGCGCCCTCAACCGGTTCTCCGCCCGTGCCTACTTTCTTCACGTAATTTTCAAGAATCACGTATGACGGATAATTTGTCAGGGAAAACTCATACTCAAGCGCTACCGCTCCGTTCTCGCTTTTTTCCTCGTCATAATCAACAGTTTTATTGTAAACGGTATTATTCAGTGCATAGCCGAAAATTGAGGGGCTTGTCTCTTTAAAATAGATCGTCTTCGTTTCGCCAAGGGCAATCTCTGTCGTATCCAGGTACAGCCAGGTAGAATAATAATCACCGTTATCATCTGCCGCTTTTACCGTAACTGTGCCGATAGCGGTATCTTCATTTCCTTTCTCAGCATCTTCTTTATCCCACCAGAAAGTGATCTGCGCCCCTTTCAGCGTGTACTGCGGGATGTCTTTCAGCCAGTTCTCGTATCCTACGTAATCGGAATCGTAGTCAACATCTTCCGTAACACCCTTGATGGTTTTCTTCAGGATCCGGATCTTGACGTATTTAGGCTCCTTTTCTGTAACTGTCACCGAAACATCGATATATTCTTTCCCGTCATCCTTAATTACTTCCACTGCGTCAGCGGACGTAACCTTAAACGAATAAACCTTAGATGAAAGAGCCCATTCCCCGCTGTCCGGAACTACAACTTCTTTCACGTAATAAGTCTTACCGATGAGGAAATATTCATCGCACACCGTTGTGGCCCCGGTTATCTCTATGGATGCGACACAAGTGTCCTTATAATCGTCCTCGGTGGCATCCTGGGCTTCTTTCTTCGAGGCAAATACGCCGTAAACCGCACCTTTCATGGTCGAATAATACTTCTCGTCTTCACTAGACACTTTTTTAAGCGACAGGCGTACCTTCCCGGGCGTATTGGTTTTCTTGTAGGTTGCGGTTTCTCCTGTTTTGATGGTTATCGTATCTACTGTATCGTCATCCAGGGCCAAATCCGGGCTGGATGTCTCCTTAATGTAATACGTCCCCGCATCCAGGCCATCCACAGTTGCCTTTCCTGTCTCCGCATCCGTCGTAACCGTTGTTACCACCGTCTTGCACGCTTTATCCGAATAAATCGTAAAGGTTGTTTTCAGGCTGTAGATATCTGTATCAATCGTAACCATCTTGCTGTTTTTTTCCCAGCTTTTGATAATCTGCAGCGAACCTGTCGGCAGCGTATATGATTCATAGCCTTTATGGGCATGCTGATAGAGTGTGCCGTTATCGTTCAGGAAAAAGAGTTCAAGGCTGACCTCTCCTGTTGTAGCATCAACATCAGTAACAATGAAATACAGATACCCGGTCTGACCATACTTCGGACAGTATTGGTGTCGAGTGCTTGCGCACTCATATAACTTATAAGTTCTTTTTCCCAACAGGTCATAAACATAATTACTGTTTTGTTGCTGGCTTTCAGGCGTTAAAATCAAAGACACATACAAAGGTGCCTGGCTTGAAAACCAGTTCGTCGGTGAAAAATGGGATATTACAGTAGCCCTTGTTGCGTAGACATCATTGACTTCCGGATTGGATGTCATTTTTGTGATATCGTTTTCCAGATTATTCGCAATAAGATTTTTGTAATATGTATAATAAGTCCCGTCTCCAAGCAGCTCCGGGATGCCCCCGATTTCGCTGATCGTCCTCAGGCCAATTTCAGCCGCCTCGTAACCGTCCCCATCGAACGATACCGTAACGTCCACATTAAAATCAGCATTCACGGAACTGTAAATATACTCGCTGGAAACCTCTTCTGCGTCCTTATACATAACAACATCGTAAGGCGTGGTCCCGGAATCCTCGTCGCCGGTCACAGACAGATAAAAGGTAGTCCCAAGGCCGGACACATCATATTCTTCTCCGGTCTCATCCAGGGTGGCAATCAGATCCTCCATATATTCATCAGAGTAAATCTTTATACTGCCCGTTCCGGTTCCTACGAAACGGATGACCTGCCCTCCTTCCGGCATTTCGCTTTCTTTAAAAGAAACGCTGACGATGACCTTGTAGTCGGACTTCGCCATGGCTGAAAATGAAAGCTGGGACCCGCCATTCCCGTCATAGGAAGAAAGTTCGTTGCCGCTCTCATCCGTGATGAGAACCGTATCAACGACATACCCGTCATACGCGAAGGCCGTGTAGCTGACTTCCTCGCTGACCGGCATGTTTACTTCCACGTCGTAATCGCCCGTGAAATCTTCAGGAACAAGCACTTCCGCCGTTCCATCCGCGTAATAGATGTTCAGGCAGCCTCCTTCCGTCATCAGGTACTGGATAAAGTTGTATTCGTCCTCCTCCTCAGACAAAGGAAGTGCATTCATCTGAACCGTTTCTTCATCATCTGCAGCCTGCGCGGCGGATTGCGTTTCTGACGCTGTTTCAGCTAAAGCATCTGTCTCGTTTACGCATTCCGTTTCGATTTCCTTGTCGGCAAACGAAACTGTATCTTCGGCGGTTTCTGACTCATCGTCCTCTGCCTTCTCAGATACTTCCGTGTCCGGCTCAAAGGCTGTCTCCGGCTCAACAGAGCTCTTAGAATCCTGCTCGTCCGCTGTGTCATCCTGCACGTCATCAGACTCAGAATTTTCTGCTGCATCCCTATTGTTTTCTGTCGTATTCCCGGATTCAGATTCCGTTTCTGTTATATCGTTTCCTTCCGTACTCTCTTCAGAAACAGCTGTCTCAGATTCTTCCAGGGCAGGTTTCTCGGAAACAGCCGTGTCCGATTGTTCCGCGGCAGGTGTTTCTGAATCAGAAGCATCAGAGTCTTCCACGGTCGTTTCCTCTAAAAGCATGTCGTCTAAAGATTCTGCAGCAGTGTCAGCGGAAATTTCTATCGCCCGCGACGGAATGTTTCCCGGATATGCTGCTGAAACTGTCAGGGTAACCGCCAGAATGGCAGCAATTATAGTTCGCGTGATTCTATTCTTTTTGTTTCGCATCAAGATACTCCTTTTCCTTTAAGCAGTCCCTGCCCATTGAAACCATATAAGCGTAAAAAGGATGAAATACCCTTAATCGGCATCGATAACCGTAAAATAAACGGCAGGTCAGAGACCGGGTTGTCAGTTTTCAGCAAATCAGCAAATGTCTGTTTTCAAAATCTGGAAAGCGGCGACAGAACGTCGCCATAAGAGTATCTCCCCGATGGAGTGCGCAGATTATGATCATATGTAAAAAATAATTATGTGATGGATCGAGTATAGCACGATATTTGTGAGATGTCACGCATATAATTATTAAAAAAGTATAAACTTAATTTCTGTGTTTATATCATTGATATGTTTTACAATTAATTTACAGTTCACTCATTTTGTATGAACGAAAAAACAAAGTATCAAAAAAAGACATAGAACTCTGACCGTTTTTGGCGAATATACTATGTCATAAGGTGTCGGCTATGCCGACGGATCTACGCTTCGCTCCGGTGGGCACTTAACGGTCCTGCGTGCCAGTGGCACGCGTTAAGGACCGACCGAAACGAAGGGTAGATGCCACTGGCACTCAGTGCCCTTATGACTCCGGCTACTTGGCTCGTTGCTTCGCGGGGATAGACGATAATCGCAAAAAACGATGTCAGAGATCCTATGTCTCTGGTATCCTTATCAGGATATCTATTTCATTATGGATTCAATTCGGCAGGTCAAATCATCTCAATTTCTCTATCGAGATCGCCGATTTGCTTTTGCTCATCGAAAATGCCAGATACAGGCCGTAAATCGGTCCGTCCAGACTTACCTTTTAGCCAGTTCTCTGGTAATGTCCTCCCATGTCAGACCACGCTCTGCCATCAGAACCATGACGTGATATAGGAAGTCCGAAATTTCATAGACGACTTCTTCCGGATCCGGATTTTTCGCGGCAATAATAATTTCTGCTGCCTCCTCTCCGACTTTTTTCAGGATTTTATCAATGCCCTTATCAAACAGATAGTTTGTGTAAGAGCCCTCCTTGGGATGTACTTTCCGGTCCTCGATGACGGCAAATACCTCTTCAAAAACCTTCATAGGATTGGAAGAATCATATTCCTTCTGTAAAATCGGACGGTAAAAACAGCTCCTGTGACCAGTATGACAGGCCGCTCCGATCTGGGCGACCTTTGCGAGGAGCGTGTCGTTGTCACAGTCAATCGCCAGCTCTTTTACGTACTGGAAATGGCCGGAGGTAAGGCCTTTCACCCATAATTCCCCGCGGCTGCGGCTCCAGTAAGTCATGCGGCCGGTCCGAATCGTTGTCTGATAGGCTTCCTCGTTCATATAAGCAACCATCAAAACCTCCAGAGTGCAGTAATCCTGGACAACAACCGGGAGCAGGCCGTCACTTCCGGTCTTGATATCCGACCAGGCCAGAGAGGATTCGAACACATTAGCCGGAATCCCTCTTTGTATCAGATCATGTTTTACTTCCAGAAAAGGAAATTCTTCTCCGGAAAAGGTTTTGCAGAAAACTCCCGTAGCTGCGTTCTCTGAAAGAGAAACAGCAGCAGCATCTGTTCCGAATTCGTCCATTTCCAGGTAAATATCTTCCCAGACATCCTCACAGGCAGAAACTGTTAATTCCATGCGTACCAGAATTCCCTCCAGATACGCAGCGTTGGAAACAGCAAGCGCATACTCTTCTTTTGTCCCAACGCAGGCCATCAGGCGCTCATGGCCGAAGCGGTCAGACGCCTCTTTGGATAATTTCACATTCGATTCTTTTGAAAAATTCAAAAAAACCTTTTTACATCCGGCATAAATCAGCTTTTTAACGTCCTCCAGGCGCCGAATATTTCCGCCGCCGTACAAAGGAAGGTCGGTTGAACGACTGATTGTTTTTATAAGCCCGATTGACTGGTCATGCTCCGCGTCAGTATCTGATAAGTCAAAAATCAGAAACGCGTCCGCCCCGAAATTTTCGCAGGATGAGGCGAAGGATGACGCGTCAGTAATTTCCTCATCCGTCATCAGCGGACCGCGCAGGATCTTCCCTTCCTTCAAGAAAACCGGAACGATTAATTCTCTGTTCTTCATAGTAATTTCTCCATTTATCCATCGACTTGAGAATATTTTTTTCATCTTATACAGAACAGGATGCAGTTTTTCACATCCTGCTCCCCTGCTGGTCCTGCAAGGAGCGTGTCTTATCCCTCCAGCGTTCCCTTGGTAGAGAGGACTCCGGATATGCGCGCATCCTGGCTGCAGGCCTGATCAAGTGCTTTCGCGAAAGCCTTAAACATCCCTTCCGCCATATGATGGCTGTTGCCGCCGCGCAGCATGCAAAAGTGAAGGTTCATTGCGGCCGAATAAGAGATGGCATAGAAAAATTCCCGCACCAGCTCCGTATCCATGCCGCCCATCCGTTCGGTCTTAAAATCCGCGTCCGAGCAGAAATACGGGCGTCCGCTTAAATCCAACGCGCACAAAACCAGTACCTCATCCATCGGCAGCGTGCAGTCTCCATAACGCCGGATTCCTTTTTTATCGCCCAAAGCCTGGCGGATGGCTTCCCCCAGCACGATGCCGGTGTCTTCCACCGTATGATGACCGTCCACCTGCAGGTCTCCGTCCACTTCCACGTTAAGATCAAAGAAGCCATGTCGGGCAAAGCCTTCCAGCATATGGTCAAAAAAGCCGATGCCGGTATGGATATTAGCAGTTCCCGATCCATCCAGATTTAACTCGATTCGGATCCGGGTTTCCTTTGTATTTCGCTCAACCTTCGCAATCCTGTCCATAGAATGCCTCCCTCATATAATAAAATTCAGAGCTTAATTCTGTCCGTCTTCAAAGCGCACACGGATCGAATTTGCGTGCGCGGTCAGAGTCTCTGCATTCGCAAAGGCTATGATATCATCCTTTGCCTGGGCAAGCGCATCTTTTGAATAATAAATGATACTGGATTTTTTAATAAAATCATCCACCGACAAGGGTGAAAAAAACCTGGCCGTACTGTTGGTCGGCAGCACATGGTTCGGACCGGCAAAATAATCGCCCAGCGGCTCAGAAGCATACTCTCCGATAAAAATCGCGCCCGCGTTTCTGATTTTCATCATGACTTCAAAAGGATTCTTCGTCACAATCTCCAGATGCTCAGAAGCAATCTGGTTTGCTGTGTCTATCGCGTCCTCCATCGAATCCGCCAGCAGAATAAAGCCATAGTTATCCAGAGACTTCCGGATAATTTCAGCGCGGGAAAGCGTTTTCAGATATTCCTCAATCTCTTCCGAAACCTTTCGTGCCAGAGCATCACTGGTCGTAATCAGAATTGCGGAAGCCAGCGGATCATGCTCCGCCTGCGACAGCAGATCCGCCGCTACATAATGCGCGTTGGCCGACTCATCCGCAAGGACAAGAATCTCGCTCGGCCCGGCGATGGAATCAATCCCGACGGTGCCATAAACCGCTTTTTTAGCGAGAGCGACGTAGATATTGCCAGGGCCGACAATTTTATCTACCTTTGGAATGGATTCCGTCCCATAGGCAAAAGCGGCAATTGCCTGTGCGCCTCCAACCTTATAGATTTCATCCGCGCCTGCCTCACAGGCGGCCACCAAAGAAGTGACAGGTACCCTGCCGTCCTTCGCCGGCGGTGTAGCCATAATAATCCGCTCTACGCCGGCTACTTTCGCGGGAACTATGTTCATCAATACAGAAGACGCTAACGGCGCGCTCCCTCCAGGGACATATACCCCGACAGTGCCGATCGCGGTGACTTTCTGTCCCAGCATAGTGCCGTCCGGCTTACTGTCAAACCAGCTGCAGCGGCGCTGCTTTTCATGATAACCGCGAATATTCGCGCAGGATCTGCGGATCACGGCGAGCAGCTTCTGATCAATGGCCGCATAGGCGTCCTGAATCTCCTCCGGGGAAACGCGGACTGTATCCGCGTCAATTTCCACCTGATCGAACTGTTTGGTATAACCGAAAACAGCCTCATCCCGGCGCTCTCTCACATTCTGAATAATATCCTTTACTCGCTCTTCGAATCCCTGATAGCTGTCCGGACTTCTTTTAAGCAGTTGAGCGGTAATATCCTTTCTGGTCTCGGCAGATAATGGAATCATTTTCATGGCTTTACACCTTCCTTTATGTTGCGTCTGTATAAATTGACAAAATGTCAGTCTTTGTTCATCCGGCTAAAAATTGAGTCAAAGGCTCCCTGAGGCGGCAAGAACGATATCTTAAGAGTTTATGGCAATCGCGCCGCTCATCAGCTGCAGAATCCTGGTAATTCGTTCATTTTCCATACGCATGCTTACAGGATTTACGGTCACGCGCGCGGAGAGCGGACAGATTTCTTCAAGGACTACCAGACCATTTTCCCGAAGCGTCGATCCGGTTTCCACGATGTCGACAATCACTTCGGAGAGACCTACAATCGGAGCCAGCTCAATGGAACCGTTCAGCTTGATAATTTCAACCGTCTGGTTTCTCTGGTTATAAAAATAATCCTTTGCGATATTCGGATACTTCGTCGCTACGCGGATACGCTCCTGGCTTTTTAAATAATCCCCGGCAGACTGCGGTCCGCAGACACACATCCTGCACCGGCCGAATCCAAGATCCAGCACTTCGTATATCTTGCGATGCTCCTCCAGAATTGTGTCTTTGCCGACGATACCGATATCCGCTGCCCCATATTCTACGTAAGTGGGCACATCCGGCCCCTTCGCCAGAAAGAACCTCAGCTTTAAGTCTTCGTTTACAAAAATCAGCTTGCGTGTATCCGGATCATTGATCTCTTCACAGGTAATTCCTACCCTTTCCAAAAGTGCCAGAGTCTGTTTGGCCAGGCGGCCCTTTGTAAGAGCAAATGTCAGGTATCTGTTTTCTCCCATATCATTACTCCTGCTTTTCGTTTATCCTTTAAATATAGTAAACGACGTAAGTCGTTTTCATTGTCTGTTATAATTCCACGATCAAATCACAGCCTGATGCTTTCGCGTACTTCAGGCATTCTTCCTTTGTCCGCTCTTTTGTAATACGGACAAGCTCCACATTCTTTCCCTCGGCGCGCATTGCGCGGGCACGTTCGATCGCTTCGGGCAGCTGTGCGCTCTCATACAAAATCATACAATGATTTGTCGGCACATCCGGAGAAATCTTCTGTCTCAGCAGAGCCGAAAGCAACTGGTCAATCTCCGCGACAAATCCGACCGCAGGCGCGTCTTTGCCAAAATGCCTCAGCAGGCCGTCGTAGCGTCCGCCCTTCAGAATCGCGGTGCCCACACCAAAGGTATACCCTCGAAACAGGATGCCTGTGTAATACATATACCTGCTGCGCATCCCAAGATCAAAAGAAACATAAGATTCCACTCCATAGAGTTTCAGGATTTCCCAGATCTCTCTCAGACGGGCAAGAGCGTCAAGCGCCTCCGGATTATCCGTCAGAGTTCCCGCGCGATCCAGCACTTCCGCTGTGCCAAAAAGCCCCGGCAGCGCGGCAAAACATTTCTTCAGAGAATCGCTGATGTTTTTCTGATCCAGCAGCTTCTGCGCGCCAAAGGTATTTTTATTGGAAATCAGTTCTTTTAATTCCTCTGTACTCCCATCATCCAGGCCTGCTTCCTGTACCAGAGCATTGAAAAATCCGCAGTGCCCCAGAGTAACCTGGAATTCCGAAAGGCCGGACGACTGCAGCATCTGGATGGCGAGCGCGATCACTTCCGCGTCGGAATCCGCGCTGTCATCCCCGATCAGCTCCGCGCCAATCTGAGTCGTCTCTTTGAGCCGTCCCTGGTAGCTGGAATTATTGATAAAAGTATTGCCCAGGTAAGTAAGCCGAAGGGTACGGTTATCATTTAAAAAATACTTGGAGGCCGCGCGGGCTACCGGAGGCGTAAAATCCGGCCGCAGCACAAGGGTATTTCCCTCGCGGTCAAAAAACTTATAGAGTTCTCTGGATGGAATTGTGCCAACCTCCCGGCTGAACACATCGAAAAATTCAAAAGTCGGGGTCTCAATGTCCCGGTATCCATAGGATTTGATCACGGAATGGAGCGCGTTTTGCAGCGCCTGTTTTTGCTCGCATTCCTCGTTATAGATATCCCTCACGCCATCCGGCGTGTGCAAAATTTTTTTCATAAATGGTATCTCCTCGTGACAGGTCACCCTGACAGACAGTCCTGTAAAGGCACGTCAGCCCAAATAACCCGCAGCATCCTGTTTGGGATATAAATTCTGTTATTTTTCTCTGTTATCATACACAAAACCGGGGCAGATGTCCAGAAAATTATATTTTACTTTCAGAGACTTCCCGTTCATCCAGATCAATCTGCAGCGCGTCCAGATAAGGAACCAGCAGACCTCCTCTGGGATGAATATAATAATTCTGATCCAATTCTGCGTATCGAAAGCTTTTTCGTCCTCCCTCCTGCGCCCGATTCCAGAATTTCATCATATCCCGGTAGGGAAGATAAAACAGCTCGTTTCGTTCACTGAAAAACAGGATTAAAAATGAAATCCCTCCCTGTTTTTCAAATTGGGTCATAAAATCCACCTGATGCGGATGAATATTCTGAAGTGCGAATGTATCCACATGGCATTCCTTCGCGTCAAAACAGACAGGAATCCCCTGTACGACTCCAATATAGTCCACCGTGCTTTTCTGTTCAAAATAAGCCAGCGTGATGTGCCGCTCATCTTTGTCTATTTTCAGCGGCGTGATCGGCGTCGGTATTTTCTGAATCAGGGCAAGATTTTTTTCCCGGTAAATCTCGTTGGTGCGGTTGATCAATTCCTCCAGCGTAGACCCTCGCAGGCCGCGGGTGTTCCAGGTAGCCATTTTGACTCACCTCCTGTCCGCGCGCAAAACACGCCTGAAAAGTTCAGGTTCGCAAGCGGTAAAGTGTTTCCCCGACAAATAGGAGAGCCTGCCTTCTATCTGAGGAAACTCCATGCGGTACGCATGCAGAAGCTGACTGCGGACGCCATATGAGCGCAAGTACACTTCGTTTAGCGCGGGATCGCCATATTTGCGGTCTCCAAGAATCGGATGACCGATGGACGCCAGATGCGCGCGTATCTGATGACTGCGCCCGGTGATCAGATGTACTTCAAGCAAAGAAAGCCCATTTTCCGCGGAAAGTACTCGGTAAGCCGTCTCGATGGGCTTCGCGTCCTCTGCCATGTTTTCTCTTACAGACACAGTATTGGTTTTCGTGTTTTTCACAAGAAATCCGTGAAGATGCCCTTCCCCGGTTAAAATACCGCTGACAATGCAGCGGTAAAACTTTCGCACAGAACGTTCACGGAACAGACGGTTCAGTGTCTGCAGACCTGCCAGGCTGATGCCTGCCGCCAGAAGGCCGCTTGTATTGCGGTCAAGGCGGTTACAGATCGACGGGCGCACCAGACGCATCTGTTCCTCGCTCAGACACCCGTTCAAAAGCAGGTAAGCCTCAAGATATTCCATCAGAGACACATCATCCGCACCAGCCTTCTGGGAAAGCATTCCGGATGGTTTGTTAAACAAAAGTATATGTTCATCCTGATAAACAATGTCCGGGGGCTTAACGCCTGGCACAAGTGCCGGAACCTTCTGCTTTCCCGCTGCAGGACTCATCGATGGGCAATGAAGTATGGACGGGGAGCCTGCCATGTTCGCATGGACTTCCTCTGTCCCTCCGAATTTTCTCCACGTCTCATCCGAAATAAATAACGTTACCTCATCTCCTGGCTGCACCAGTTCTCGGCCATCTGCTTTTTTCCCGTTTAATGTAATGTTTTTTTTACGAAGCATTTTATACATAAAACTTTTTGGCGCTTCCCGCATATATCTGAGCAGCAGCTTGTCCAGACGCTGCCCGGCATTGTCTTCTGTTACATGAATCTGCTTCATTTCACTCTCCCATATATAGACGAAGAACTCATCAAAAATAACGAAAGCATTCTGCACCACCTGACGCGCAGATCGCAGATCAGACCATAAAAGCCCTGACATCCCCGCATTTTTGCAGGAAAAATACACTGTCAGAGCGAGATGGCCAGCAGAATTTGGTAAATCACTTCATCCCGGTTAAGAGAAGGGTAGCGGTCATCCGGCGTAAAGGGAAGTCCTTCCCGATACTTTTCCGGATTCTCCGCGATTACAGAAACCCGCTGCAAAAATTGCTTCCAGTTTTTCATGACCCTGACCTGAGCTTCCGTATATCCGTTTGAAGAAAGAATCTGACGGATGTGTTTTTCCAGATAAGCCGGGTCTGTCTTGTCATCCGGCGTATAGCAGACAACCTGATCTCCGCAGACAACAGCAGCCTCTACCAGCGAAGTGTGTTCATAAGCGGTAATGACCAGTTCATAGCCCGTGACAAGGCCATCCGCCGCTTTTTTCACTTCCTCATATCGCTCCCTGGGCATAGATTTTTGCATCAGCATCATAATCAGTCCGACTGCCGATCTGCATGCCGGCAGACAGCCCAGAATCGCGATCACAGTAAACAGATTCAATCTGGATTTTACCGTGAGATAGCCGATGATGTAAATGCCAAGAGGCAGCAGGAACATCAGAAACGTAATCAGAAAGCGTTTCTTTTTTTCATATTTAACATAACCCCAGCTCCCTTTTGCTGTTTTTTTCAAAAAATCATCTCCTCTTTTTCTTATCGTTTCGTGTATCAGAAAACATTCCGCCTGATTTCTTTCCGGCGCGCGGCGGCCGTATCAGGCACTTCGGTCCATATCCAATCAGATCCGTCCGCCCGGCTTCCCGCAAAGCTTCCGCAACCAGTTCGTAATTCTCCGGTTTACGGTACTGCATCAGCGCCCGCTGCAGCTTTTTACGGTGCGGATTCTTTTCCACATACACCGGCTGCATCGTTCTCGGATCAAGACCGGTGTAATACATGCAGGTCGAGATCGTGGATGGCGTCGGATAAAAATCCTGCACCTGCTCCGGCATGTGGTGAATATCCCGCAGATAACACGCCAGTTCCACAGCTTCCTTCATCGAGCAGCCCGGATGGGAAGACATCAGATAAGGAACAAGATACTGATCCATACCGCAGGATTGATTCATCTTCCGATAAGCATCCGTAAATTTTTCATAAACACGGTGCCGCGGCTTTCCCATCATATCCAGAACCTGATCCGACACATGCTCTGGAGCTACCTTCAGCTGACCGCTGATATGATATCGGACTAATTCCTGAAAAAACTCATTCGATGAATCTGCCATCAGATAGTCAAAGCGGATACCGGAGCGAATAAATACTTTTTTTACCTTCGGAAGACTTCGGAGGCGGCGCAGCAGCCGGACATAATCACTGTGATCCGCGTCGAGATTTTTGCAGGGCTCCGGGAAAAGGCACTGCCGGTTTTTACATACGCCATGCTCCAGCTGTTTTTTGCAGGCCGGATGCCGGAAATTCGCTGTCGGACCTCCTACATCGTGGATGTATCCTTTAAAATCCGGATCCTCTGTCATCAGCGTGGCTTCCCGTACGATGGAATCATGACTGCGCACCTGCACGATCCGTCCCTGATGAAAGGTCAGCGCGCAAAAGCTGCACCCGCCGAAGCAACCCCGGTTGCTGATCAGGCTGAATTTCACTTCCTCAAGCGCCGGAATTCCTCCGGCTGCGTCATAGGCCGGATGAGCGGCCCGACAATAAGGAAGGTCATAGATATCATCCATTTCCTGCATCGTAAGCGGTTTCGACGGCGGATTCTGTACCACATAAACCGTCCCATAAGGCTCAATCAGCCTCTTTGCGGTAAAAGGATCCGTATTCTGATACTGCGTATAAAAACTCTGCGCGTACCGGCGTTTATCCGCCCTCATCGATTCGAAAGAAGGCAGGAGTTCATAATCATAAACATCCTCCAGCTTCTTCGTCTTATAACAGGTACCGTCAATGAACGTAATATCTTTAATGGAAAGGCCGGAATCCAGTGCTTCCGCGATTTCCACGATGGAGCGTTCTCCCATTCCATAGGAGATCAGATCCGCTCCCGAATCCATCAGCACAGACCGTTTCAGGGAATCCGACCAGTAATCATAGTGCGCAAGCCTGCGCAGGCTTGCCTCAATCCCGCCGGCAATGATTGGCACGTCGCGATAAGCCTGCCGGATGAGGTTGCAATATACTACAACCGCGTAATCCGGGCGCCTGCCAGTCTTTCCGCCAGGCGTGTAAGCATCAAAAAAACGCCTTTTTTTTGATACAGAATAATGATTTACCATGGAATCCATATTCCCGGCGCTTACAAGGAAACCAAGTCTCGGACGCCCCAGCGCCATCACGCTCTCCTTGCGCCTCCAGTCAGGCTGAGCAAGAATGCCGACCGAATATCCGCGGGACCGCAGTACCCGGCTGATAATCGCGTGTCCGAAGGAAGGATGGTCTACGTAAGCATCTCCGCAGACATAGACAAAATCCAGTGTTTCAATATTCTGTTTCTTCATTTCTAAAGCTGTTGTTGGCAGAAACTCCATTTCCGCTCCTATCTGCCGCATTTCCGTTAAAGCGCGTATCGACCTGAAAACATGCGGTTCTAAAATAAAACATCCTTTTAATACAAATCTTTTTAAATACGCGTCACCTTAACATGATGCGTCATTTCAAAACTTCATATGTGCCGTCAAAAATCTGATCATAGCTGCGAATATAATAATCCGCCAGAGAACGGATTTCCTGCCTTCTGGCAATGGAAAAGTCATCCTCCATCGCGCAGACCCGCATACCGGCGTTTTTTCCTGCAAGAATGCCCATCGGCACGTCTTCAAAGACCAGGCATTGATCCGCCAAAACTCCCAGCCTGTCAGCCGCGAGCAGATAGACATCCGGTGACGGCTTGCCTCTGGCAACCTCACAGGAGATAACAATCTGATCAAAAAATGTCTCAACATGATTATTCGTCAGGCAGGCAACAATCAGCTCCCGACTGTTGCTGCTGGCAATCGCGACAGGAATCTGACGCTCTTTCAGATAGCTAAGGAAATGCCGCGCGCCCGCCTTCAGCGGAACCTCACACGAATATTTCTGAAAAGCCATGCGATTCCACTCCTGCTTGATTTCTTCTACCGTACAGGGCAGGGCAAAACGCTCCTTAAAATACTGCGCGGTCTCTGTAAACCCCATTCCTTCAATCGTGACAGCAAGATCTTCTGGCGGTGCCTGATTGAACCGGCTAAGGAATTCAATATCAATATCAGCCCACATCCACATAGAATCCATCAGGGTACCGTCCAGATCAAAAATCACCGCTTCTGTCTGTTTCAGCATATGTATAAAAGCATCCTCTCTTTTTCACTGTAATCTCCAGCCCGGATAATATTTATTTTTCAGGCCGCTGCCGTTGATTCTTGCCCATCCGAGACCATAGCCATCCACACATACCAGTACCCAGTCTGGTGAATGGCTGCTTTTACTCTTCTTCGCCGCAGCTGTTTCCGCGTCCGTCAGCGCCAGTGTCTCGCCCTTCAGATAACGAATGACACGTTCATCTTCTGCCGGCAAATGCAGACATTTAAAAGAAAGAGGCGCTTCCGGCAGCAGGGCCAGAGCCTGGGAAGGCTCGAAACGTCCGTTTTTCAGTGATCCAAGCAGAAGTCCCGTGCGCAGGTATCGGATCCCCCGCGGCAAAGAGCAGGGAGGCATCAGCAGACATTTGTCCCCCATCTGTTCATAATGCCAGGCTGGCAGCAGGGCATTGATATCTGTCCGCGCATCCGCCGCGTAAGCAGCGGAAAAAAAGTCAAGGACAGGCTTTGGAATCTGTTGTTTTTGTGCGGATCGCGTTTTCTCATAACCAGTCATCCATCCGTCTGACGCAGTACCGCTGGCTCTTCTATTATAAGAAGCATCGCCGCAAGCCTTCCAGTCACCGAACCAGTCCGCTCCACTGCTTTCATCTCCTGAGACGCTGCTGCCGGCTGTGCCACTCTTTTTCCGGAGAAGGGCGGCAAAGTGCCCTTCCCCGGAAATCCTGTGCGGATAGAGTCGGACGCAGCCTGACAGGCAGTCAGGGTATGGTCCGATCCCTGTTTCGGACGTAAAGCCCTGCCGGAAGCCGTCTAAAAGCGGTAAGGATACCAGCTCCAGATCCGGATTTTTCTGTAAAGCGTCAGAAACCACATCTTCATCTTCCAGAGTCGAAAATGTACATGTGGAATAAAGAAGCATCCCGCCCGGTTTTAGCATTTTTACTGCCCAGGAAAGAATCTCTTTTTGCAGCGGCGCATAATAAGTCGGGCCCTTTTCCATCCAGGAAGAAATCAGATGGCTGTCTTTCCGGAACATTCCTTCCCCGGAACAGGGCGCGTCGACCAGAATTTTATCAAAACAGCAGCCAAACGCTTCATACAGACGCTGCGGAGTTTCTACAGTAATACAAGTATTAGGTACTCCCCAGATAGTCAGGTTTTTAAGAAGAGCCCCCGCGCGTCCGGCACTCACATCGTTCGCGACCAGCCAGCCGTTGTTTGAAAGCCGCGACGCAAGTTCCGTTGCCTTTCCTCCCGGAGCGGCGCACAAATCTAGCACCCGGTCATCCGGACTGATCGGCAGCAAAGAAGCAGGAAGCATGGCGCTTGGCTCCTGCAGATAATAGAGTCCGGCATAATAATAAGGCTGCCTGGCTGCCGGTATGTCTTTGTCTATATAAAACCCGTTTTCCGTCCAGGGAATCTCACGCAGCGGAAAGGGCAGTATTTCCTTCGCTTCAGAAACAGAAATCTTTCTGGTATTCACACGAATACCGGCATACGCTTCCTCTTCACAGGAATTCAAAAATGCTTCCGTCTCATTTGGCAGCTGTTGGCGCATGTGCCGGATAAAATCCTCCGGCAGTCTGTCTTTTAAGGCCATGTATCTTCGGAACCTCCCTGCTCCACCGACTGTACACGATATCCTTCCGCGATGACATCCAGTTCTCTGGCGAATTGGCGAAGCTGATCAATATCATCCAGCTCGTATATCCGGTAAAACTCATCCTGGATTTTCTGTACTTCGCGTTTGGTGGTGACCCGATACAGATTCTGGATCGTCGTCAGAACGTCAGAGACCAAACTGGATCTTATGTGCGATGAGATCTGAGCGTCCATTATTTCACTGCGCACGGAAGACATCTCATTGTCCAGGGAAATAATCGCGTTAGCCACATTTGTCAGCTTCTGACTGATGTGATCCGGTATATTTTCTTTATATTTATATTGCAGTGAATGTTCGATCGTAGACCAGAAATTCATGGCAAGTGTACGGATCTGTATCTCCGCATGGAGTTTTTGCGGTCCCTTCACCGTATGTACCTCATAAAGGATAATGATATGGTAGCTGCGGTAACCACTTTCCTTCATGTGGCTGACATAATCCCGTTCACTGACAATTTCCATATCCGAGCGCGCACGGATAATGTCCACGACCTTCTGAATGTCTTCTACAAACTGACAGATAATGCGGACTCCGGCAATATCAGTAATACGTTCCTCAATCTCATCTGCGGCGATCCCCTTTTTCTGCGCCTTATCCAGAATGCTGGATACCGTCTTTACACGGCCGGTCACCTGCTCAATCGGGGAATATCGCCCCTGCTCTCTATATTCATGCATCAGATGTTCAAATTTTATGATCAGCTCTTTCACTGCCAGATCATACGGGCTTAAGATTTCCCTCCACAGCTGTATTTTCATATCATTCTCACCTCGATCAGCGCACAGCCATCCTGCGTATCATAACATATAAAATCAAAAGTTGCAATGCGGGATAAATAGTATTTATTCGCTTTGCAGCTTCTGCGAATAACAAAGCACCCAGTAAGGATTGACGCTAAGCTCATCCACCCGTTCCGTCTGAATATAGATTCCCAGATGAAGATGCACATCAAATTGTCCGCGGGTTCCCTCCACACCATAGCCGGTGTCTCCCATCATGCCGAGCAGCTCGCCGACAGTAATTTCATCTCCGACCTGAAAGTCGCGTGCATACGAATCCAGATGGGCATAATAAAAGTAGCCGCCGTGTTCACTGCGTATCCCAATTCGGTATCCGCCTTTTTCAAGCCAGCCAATTTTTTCCACAACTCCGTCTGTCATACTCACGATCGGATAAATCCCGGACAGATTTTCAGGAGGCAGGATATCCGTCCCCTCATGTCCCCGGATTCCACCGTAAGCCCGCTCGTACATCCAGGTATTTTCATAGAAAAAACCCTCTCCTGAGACCGGAAAGCACCGGACATCGTCCCATATGGCCGCGAATGCGTCCGAAACAGCCTGGTATCCATCACGGTTTCTGCCAAGAAAAGATTTCCGGAGCAGTCCGATCCCTGAAAGATTGATGCCGTTAGAAAGCGAGGAATATCCATTTGGATAAAAGGGGTACAGCACGCCAAGAACAGTACCTGGTGTCATCCCGCCCTCATTTACTATTTCCAGAAGCATTGCGAGTGACTCATCTGTCAGACTCATCCTGCGGAAAGAATCTGTTTCCATTACCCGCTCTGTATACATTTCCGCGGCAGAATACAGATACAACCGTGAAGAAAGCCAGCTGGATACAACCAGTAAAAAAATCAGGAAAGCCAGATATTCCGGCATTCGTTTTCGAATGCTGTCTCCCGGACGCGTCATGATGCGCCTCCACAAAGCAGTTACTTTTAGTATATTTCTGATAAGGATGATTTATGACAACAACCGCATCTGTATTTTTTATCTTTTACGACCCCATACTTCTTTGGGCATATCAGCGATGGACGATGGATATTGATACCTGCCATCCAGGGCGCTGTCCCTGCGCATACCAGAACCAGAGCACTCATAAAATGACATAACGAACCAGATATGTGAGTCAGGACCGCATATGGCAAAAAGAATAATTGTTCTGATTCTTCCGGCCTTTGGCTATCTTCTGCTCTTTCCACAGACAGCCCTTCTATCCGCAAGGGACGGTCTCCTTCTATGGTACCAGCAGGTGCTCCCGGTTATTTTTCCATTTATGTTTCTTAGTACTCTGGCTGTGCGCGCTGTAAGAGCATCCGATCTGCCCCGGTTGGTAACCAGGCCTTTGATGGCGGCTTTTCATTGCTCGGCTTATGGCGCGTTCGTCATCCTTTCCGGCTTTCTGTGCGGATTTCCAATGGGAGCTTTCCTGACGGCTGATCTCTATCAAAATGGTAAAATCAGTCGAAATGAAGCTCATCTGCTGCTTGGGTTCGCCAATAATCTGAGTCCTGGATTTATTCTCTCCTATCTGTCCGTTCAGCAAATGCAGCTTCCCCGGGAAGCCGGCTGGTTTCTGTTTCAGATACTGGGAGCGGCAGTGATAAACGGCTGGATAGACGCAAGAAAAAACAGTATACAGATAACTGACGACGCCGATACCTGCGAAACCGGCAGTGAACCAGTGCGGAACACAAACCTGTTTTCACTGATTGACAGCTGCATCTATGACGCGATGAGCAGTGCGCTGCGCCTGGGCGCGTATATCATGCTGTTCACGATTCTCTCCGGAGCGATCAAAACAGCTGTGCCTTCCGCAAACCCGGTTATTCTGCTGCTGACCTCCGGCATTGAAGTAACTGCGGGAATACGTATGATCGCGGAGTCAGGCTTATCCGTATCCGTAAAATATATAGCAGTGTCCGCTTTAGGCGCTTTCGGAGGTCTGTCAGCTCTGGCTCAGAGCGTCGGTATCGCCAGGATGGATCAAAGCATGCTTTTTCATTATATAAAAAGCAGGGTGAAAATCACCCTGCTTGCTATTGGACTGTCCTGTGCTGTTCTATGGGCGCATTCATGGATATCTCTTCCATGATCCATTCATTCTATCTCTCCGTGACAATGTAGCCAGCCTGAATATTACTCTTCCTCGTCCGGCAGTTCGGGAGTTTCCGATGTATCTGGCTGGGTATATCCGGAAGGTTCGACAGAAGGCGAAAGTTCGGAGCGGTTCTTGCTCACAATGTCATAGCAGGACTGAATCGAGTTGATAAAATTGCTGTATTTTGTCCCGGCCGTATCGATCGTATGACTCATGATTTTTTCAAGATTTCCAAGCATATCATCCGTATAACGAATTGCGCTCATGCGAATGTTATTGGAATCTTCGGTCGCGCGATCCATGATATCCTGTGCCTGCCTGTTTGTTTCCTCAATCAGCTGCTGCGACTGTTCCACCGCGATCCGCATGACCTCGCTCTCGCTGACAATTTTTTCGGCCTGCGTTTTCGCATCCGCGATAATTGCGTCTGCTTTGGACTGCGCGTCCTCAAGGATCGCGTCCTTATTGCTGATGATTTTCTGATAACGTTTGATTTCATCCGGAGTCTTCATACGAAGTTCCCGAAGAAGTTCTTCTAACTCTTCCTTATTTACGACAATCTTTGTGGAAGATAGCGGCTGGAATTTACAGCTGTCTATAAATTCCTCAATTTCTTCAATAATCTGCTCGATTCTGCTGCTTGCCATGATACTCCTCTCCTTAATGATGCTTTATGATATACGCGCCATCAGATTCCTTTTTGCGCCGCGCGAAAAGCATCAATTTTCGCGTATACGCGTTCCTTTATCTGCGGCGGTACAAATCCGGAAATGTCACCGCCGTAAAATGCAACTTCTTTTACGATCGTTGAACTGATATACGCATAATTCAGCGCGGTCGTAAGAAATAAAGTGTCCACATCCCGGTCGAGACTTCGATTGGTCTGCGCCATCTGAAGCTCATACTCAAAGTCAGTCACGGCACGAAGACCTCTTACAAGAAACGAAGCGTCGCACTTTTTACAAAACTCAACGGAAAGTCCGGAAAACGCTTCTACCCTCACATTCGGGATATGTTCAGTCACATCAACTAACATCTTAACACGATCTTCGACAGAAAACAACGGTGTTTTTTCATTATTATTCAAAACACCTACAATCAGCTCGTCCGCAAGGTTCGCGGCGCGCTCTATGATATCCAGATGTCCTTTGGTCACCGGGTCAAAACTCCCGGGATATACAGCACGTTTCATAGTGTCTCCTTTTCCGGCGATCTCATTGTGAGAAAAACATGCTTATTGGTCTTATACTCTTTTACACGGTACAGACAATAGCCCAGATCAGTCAGTCCGGACACATCCGCGTGAAGCGTCGTCTCAACAATAAACAGCGTCTGTGTATCAGCGAAGGATGGTCTGTGCGATGCCACATACTCCAGCACCAGATGCTCCAGTCCCTTCCCATAAGGAGGATCCATAAATATTATGTGAAACGGTTCGCTACCTTCAAGGCGTGAAAGCCCTGTAAGTACATCAGCTGAGATCACTTCTGCCTGGTTCTCCAGATGAGTGAATGACAGGTTTTTTCTAATGCAGGCCAATGCGGAACGATCATTGTCAATGAAACAGGAAAAAGCTGCTCCCCGGCTTAATGCCTCTATCCCAATACCGCCGCTCCCCGCAAACAAATCCAGGAATCGAATTCCGTACAGGTCGTTTTGTAAAATATTAAAAAGAGTTTCTTTAATCCGATCAGTCGTCGGCCGGGTATGATCCCCTTTGACTGTAACAAGAGGCAGCCCCCGTGCCTTGCCAGCAATCACTCTCATCTGCCTAAATATCCATTCTCAATTCTTTAAAAGCTTTTTCACGGTGACTATTATAAATTTTTCATGCCGTGCTGTCAATACAAAACACATATTCGATCAGGCAGCAATTTCCAGTTTAGATCCCGCGCCGACGGATATACTACAAATGCAGCAATCAGCTGCGGATATTACTCTATCAGATAAAAAAGATTATAAACAAAGGAGGCGTTTAATATGTCTAATCGTTCAGGAAATACCACAGCAGTACCGGAGGCAAAGAGCGCAATGGACCGTTTCAAATTTGAAGTAGCCAGTGAATTGGGTGTTCCGCTCAGCGATGGTTACAACGGAAATCTGACTTCGAAGCAGAATGGATCCGTCGGGGGCTATATGGTGAAAAAGATGATTGAATCCCAGGAGCGCCAGATGTCCGGCACTACTGGAGCAGGCACCGGCACCGGCTCTGCGAACAGCACAATGATGTAATCGGTTTCAGCAATTGCCAATCTATCCTTCGCTCCGCGCAAACTGCGGAGCGAAGGAGCCTTCTGCATATCATCTTTTTACTCAGGTCTTCCTTTCAATTGATCACATATCCCATCCTATTTAGTTTTTTTATTAATTTTCGCTAAAAACAGATAAAAAAATTCTTGTAATTTCAGAAAAAGTTGCTATAATGGATTGCGTAGATATGATATAAGGGAGTATTATTGAGCGCAGAAAGGTGGAGGCCCAGATGAACATTGGATTTATAGCGCATAACAACAAGAAGACACTCATCGAGAATTTTTGCCTTGCATATAAATACATTCTCTCCAGACACAACCTGTACGCTACCGGAGGCACAGGAAGACGAATTGAAGAAGTCACCAATCTCAAGGTATATAAGTTTCTTCCTGGCAGTGTGGGCGGAGACAAACAATTTATAGATATGATCGAGCGCAACAGCATGGATATGGTTATATTTTTCTATAATCCGATTACGGCCAGCCCAAATGATCCGGATATTTTTGCTATTTCCAGATGCTGTGATGAGTATAATATCCCGATTGCGACAAATATCGCTACTGCCGAATCTCTGGTTCTTGGACTTGCGAGGGGAGATTTGGACTGGAGATTGAATGTTCGTTCAGATGACCTGTAGATTTTTGAAATTCAGTTTGCGCGTGTTATGTTTATGTGCGCTATAAAAAGACAGTCCATGTAGAAAATACAAGAACTGCCTTTCTTTTTAATGCGCAGAGCCGGATGTTTTGCGGCTAAAGCCGCACCCGCCCCGAACAGGCAAGCAGGAGCCCGCAATCAGTCTCCTGCTCGATCTTTTGTAAGCTGTTTTTACAGATCAATACTGTCAGAATATTCTCCGTTGATTACATAATAAGCCTTATTATCTTCCGGCTTCAGATATACAGTGATCGTGACGATATCGCCAATTTTTTTATTCAGTTCCTTGGTCCAGATATCCTTAATTCTTTTGATCAGCTCGTCTTTACTGATTTCCTTCCCAGCGTACTGCAGATAAATTTCTTCCTTCAGCGGCTTTTTGGTCGCTTTCGCGACAGCTTTTTTTGCCTCAGTTGTCATTGTATCTGCTTTCTTTGCCGCTTCTTTTGCAGCCACTTCTGCTTTTGCGGTAGCCTTTTTAGTAGCTTTTTTCGCTGACTCTATCATTTCTCCCACAAATTCTTCCGAACTCTTTTTTTCCTGTTGGCATTTTTCTTCCTCCAATTTCATTCCATTCATTTCTGATTTGCGCCCATCAAATATTTGCTGCAGATGAGCTTTTACCTGCCAGGTGAGGCATTTCCTCTCCGGACGGCTCCCCGCCTTTCAATTGCGCAGGGAATTTACTCGACACGCGAAGCCTGCACAGGTTGTGTAAAAGTTCCGCGTATAACGATGTTTAAACAGTTACGATATTTATAACTCATTACGTAGCCATGATATAACAAATCCAAAAGCAATACAAGTCGAAAATTTGACAAAATTATTTTCCAAACAACGTATTTTCCAGATAAATCAACGATATATGTAACCACTATTATATGGAACAATAGTCAAAATAGGGCAATCCGGCCGGATATTCGGGCTAAAGTCCCAATCCTGGATCGGTCTGCCCTGTTTTTTTCTCCAGCCGTTCATACTGTGTTTTCAACCCGGCATGTTCGGGGAGAGACAGTGACGGGTCTACTGTCAGAATGTATTCTGCCGCTTCATTAGCCTGCCGCAGGATGTCCGCGTCCTGATAGATATCAGCCAGCTGAAAATTCATCAGACCACTCTGACGAGTACCGAAGATATCTCCGGGGCCGCGCAGTTTCAGATCCTGAGCAGCTATTTCGAAGCCATCGTTAGAGTGATTCAGAATATCCAGACGTTTCTGGTTCGCTTCATTTTTATCTGTCTGTATAAATATGCAGTAAGACTGCGCGGCTCCGCGTCCCACTCGTCCGCGGAGCTGATGAAGCTGGGCCAACCCAAAACGCTGTGCGTTTTCGACCATCATGACAGTCGCGTTCGGCACATTTACGCCAACTTCTACAACCGTGGTGGAAACAAGCACCTGGATTTCATTGTGCAGGAACCGTTCCATGATCTCATTTTTTTCATCCGGTTTCATTCGGCCATGCATACATCCGACGCAAATATCCTGTGCCAGGTTTTCTCTTAGTGTTTCTGCGTAATCTGTAACATTTTCGGAATCAACAATATCGCTGTCATACACCATTGGACAGATCACATAAGCCTGGTGTCCTTTTCTCACCTCTGATTCTATAAAAGCATACGCTTTTGGACGGTAGCCCGTATGAACGACACAATTTTTAATCGGAAGTCTCTCTGAAGGCATCTCATTCAGAACAGAAATGTCCAGATCCCCATAGAGAATCACCGCAAGCGTGCGGGGGATCGGAGTGGCGCTCATGACAAGTGTATGAGGAGTATATCCTTTTTTTCCCAGCGTCTCTCTCTGACGTACACCAAAACGATGTTGTTCGTCTGTAATGACCAGCGCGAGATTGTGATAAATCGCTTTATCCTGAATCAATGCGTGCGTCCCGACAATAATTGATGCTTTGCCCGATTCCATTTTCGCGTAAGCGAGTCGTTTTTCAGACGCGCTCATAGAACCGGTCAGGCAAAGGACTTCAAATGGAAAATCGTTTTGGGCTATCAGTGCCTGAATCGTCTGATAATGCTGCCTTGCAAGGACTTCCGTAGGAGCCATCAGAGCTGCCTGATAGCCATTTTCTGCCGTTTCGAAAAGTGCCAGTACAGCAAGAATCGTTTTTCCGGATCCTACATCGCCCTGAATCAGCCTGGCCATAACCTTATCTCCCTGCAGATCCCGCTCAATATCCGCCCAAACTCGGCGCTGCGCGGAGGTTAATTCATAAGGAAGTGAAGCGATCAGTTTGTCGGCTGCTCCTCTTGGGCTGATATGAAAAGCATTATGAAGGTCCTGTTTATGCTCTTTCAGAGTGCGCAGACGCAGCAGAAAAAAAAGGAACTCGTCGAAAACCAGTCGTCTGCGCGCTTCAATCAGCTTTTCCTGATTCTGAGGAAAATGCATCTGACTAATTGCTTCTGTACAGCCGCAAAGGTGGTAGCGCGTTCTCTCACGCTCTGGCAAATAATCTGTAGACGCAGGTAAATTCCGAAGGACCTCTCTGACAGCTTTTTGCACCGTTTTTTCGGTAAGTCCCTTTGTGAGAGAATAGATTGGCTGCCAGGTGGATGTACGAGACTGATACTGATCCTTTTGAAAAACAGCAGCCTGCTCCATCAGCATCCGGGAGCCTTTTTTCTTTAGCCTGCCTCGGAATACGAAAGTCATCCCTGCTTTCAGTGATGATTTCAGATAGGGCATGTTGTACCAGTTCAGACAGATTACGCCGTTTCCATCAGAACAGGACGCTGTGGAAATACAGCGTCCTTTAAAATAGCGATTCGTAATTGGCGATATCAGTCTTCCTTCTACCGCGGCTATCTCTCCTTCTGTCAAGTCCGTGATAGATATCGGTGCCTGATACTGATCATACGATCGAGGAAAATAATTTAACAAATCTTGCGCGTTTTCGATTCCCAGTTTTGAAAAAAGCTGCTTCGTTTTGGGACCGATTCCTTTGATAGAATCAATTGGTGAATCCAGGTTCATACTCTACTCCTGCTGCGGATCATAAACGCATTTTTATATCCGCTGTGCGGCAAATCCGAAATACTGTAATGAATAATTACCATTATTCTACAGATATAATATAATAATAGATCGGCTGGCCGCCATAGTTCAATTCAACATCACAGTCCGGATAGAGCTCTTCCATACGGCTGCAGAACTGTTCCGCCTCTTCCTGACGCATGTCCTCTCCATAATAGATACTGATGAGTTCCGCCTCATCGTTCATCATTTCCCGGACCGTCTCCTCCGCGACAGAATCAATGTCTTTTCCCACAGCAAGAATCGCATGATCCCCAACGCCCATGATATCTCCTGCGGAAATCACCTTATCCTCGATGTGTGTGTCGCGCACAGCGTAGGTCAGCTGACCGGTCCGCACATTCTCAATTTCCTGCTCCATGATTTTGGCGTTTTCCTCCGGCGTTTTCTCTGGAACATAATTAATGATCGCGGTGATGCCCTGCGGCACAGTCTTCGTCGGAATAACAAAAATATTTTTGTCCTTTACCAGAGACTGAGCCTGATTTGCGGCAAGAATGATATTTTTATTATTAGGAAGAATAAAAATATTTTTTGCAGGAACCCGCGAAATTGCGTTCAGCATATCTTCGGTGCTGGGATTCATCGTCTGCCCGCCTTCTATCAGGCAGTCCACTCCGAGGCTATGAAAAATATCCGCGATTCCCTCACCAATTGAAACAGAAATAAATCCTGCCTCCTTCCAGTCCCGCGCATTGTCAGGCGTCGTCGAATTTTCGTATGAAGAGTCCGTTTTTTCTTCCTGTGTGGCATTTTCCTTTAAGGAAGCTTTTTCTTGGCTGGCGGCAACATGCTCCTGATGCTCAATCCGCATGTTATCTATCTTAATTTTAGTCAAATCCCCCAGCTCCAACGCGCGCTGCAGAACCAGACCAGGGTCGTTTGTATGAACATGCACCTTGAGCAATCCGTCATCTGCTACAAGCACCAGAGAGTCTCCAATAGATTCCAGACAGGATTTTAACTCCTGCTCAGCTTCTGGTGTGTATTCCGCTTTTAAAAGAATGATAAACTCTGTGCAGTATCCAAAACGGATTTCGGAGTCCCCTTCCGCTTTAATCAAAGGCGAGCCGTTTTCCGCCGTTTGGGCAGAATCGGAAGAAGCAGTTTCTTCCCCTCTGGAATCAGCATCACCAGTATTCGCCGCTTCGGAAGCTTGATCAATAGCTGGTGAAAGCTCCAACCCATTAAACGCGTCAAACGCGCCTTTTAGAACCTGCACAAGTCCCTGTCCGCCGGAATCGACTACACCAGCTTCCTTCAATACTGGAAGCAGGTCAGGAGTCTTCGCAAGGACTTCTTCCGTGCGTTCAAGCACTTTTTTCATCAATTCGTAAAGTGAGATATCCGGATTTTCTTCCAGTAATTCTGCAGCGCGCTCTGCTCCGCCCCTGGCTACTGTCAGAATCGTCCCCTCTTTCGGTTTCATTACAGCCTTATATGCGGTCTCTACCGCTTTTTGAAATGCGGTTGTCAAAACAACCGGAGTAATGAATTCTTCCGTGCGGATCACCTTCGTAAAGCCGCGCAGAAGCTGAGAAAGAATAACACCGGAATTTCCCCGCGCTCCCCGAAGGGAACCTGAAGAAACTGCCCTTGAAAAAGATTCCATCGTCAGCGGATCCAACGCCTGCACTTCCTTTACCGCAGACATAATGGTAAGAGTCATATTTGTGCCGGTATCACCATCTGGTACCGGAAAAACATTCAATTCATTGATCCATTCTTTTTTTGCTTCAAGATTACTGGCGCCTGCCAGAAACATTTTCGCGCAGAGAGACGCGTCAATAGCCATAATATTGCTTTCTGGGCATTGATCAGCCTGATCGGCCTTCGGGGGTGTTTGCAAAATCGCCTTCGTATCCATGATCAGAATCCTCCATCAGTCAATTACTCGTACGCCTTCTACGTACATATTAATTTGTTCAACCTCCATACCAGTGAATTCTTCCACTCGATATTTCACGCTGCTAAACAGATTGTCCGCAACCGCGGAAATGCTTACTCCATAGGAAACAATCACATGGAAATCGATCGTGATACGATTATCTTCAATCCTCACGCTTACCCCCCGCTCGAGGCTGTCTTTTTTTAACAGTCTTACCAGACCGTCCTTCATATTTACTATAGCCATTCCGACGATGCCGAAGCACTCAACCGCTACACTGCCCGCATAGGTGGCTATTACATTCGCGTCAATTACAATGGAGCCAAGTTCACTATTCATGCGTCCCTTCATAGCCGGGAACCTCCTTCAGATATTCTTTGCTCATTATTTTAACAGAAATACAGCTATTTGCAAATATCTTTTTACGTGAAATTTATAATTTCCGCTTGCAAATTGATCATCCTTCTGGTAGAATACATTTTGTTGTGAGTCTTTAAGCGGTATATCGCCTGCTGTTAAAAAGGCTGAATTTATATCAAGGAGGTGCAGTCATGGCAAAATGTGCTATTTGTGATAAATCCGTACATTTCGGCAATCAGGTGAGCCATTCCCACAGAAGAAGCAATAAAATCTGGAAGTCCAATATCCAGAAGGTCAAAGTAAAAACCGGCCCGACTTCTGCCAGGAAGATTTATGTATGTACAAACTGCCTGAGATCTGGCAGAGTAGAAAGAGCCTGAAATGGCATTTTCCACGGAAGCACCTTCCAATTGCGAAGGCATATAATCAGATAGGGAAACGTCTTTCTCCCCTATCTTCCTGCGCGAGCCAGGTGCGGCTTTAGCCATAAAAACCCCCGCCCGGCTCTGTGCATAAAAATGTCAGGAGTTAACCTTCCTGACATTTTTTGTGCATATATGATGCGCAAGACCGCAAAAGGAAATTAATGAAACTAATACAAGTCAAATACCCGTGCAGGCTATGTCATAAGGTGTCGGCTTGCCGACGGATCTCCGGCTACCTGGCTCGCTGCTTCGCGGGAATAAAAGGTTCGCGGGAATAAATATTCATCATTATAGACAGCTCTTTAATTCATAAACAGATTATATCCTGCCAGGAGCAAAAGCAGAATAATCAGAACGCATAGCAGGGTACTATTGACAAACATTCCGATCGTCATTCCGATGGCAATCCAGAAAATTGTATACCCAATCAGCTTCTGCATCTCTACAAAAACCTTATTATCTTTTGTTCATTATATGCCAAGTATGGTCAGAAAATACATAGCGGTTTCAAACTGTATCAAGTCGTTTTTCCTGATGCGTATCAGAATGTAATCAAAATGTGGTCTCTTCCTCAGATGCGGCATGTATCGCCTCATCCACCTTTGAGTCCGTGTGTTCCTCATCTTTTCCGCCTGACGTGAAACGATTAATCAGATCCGGCACCATATCCAGCACTTTTGTAACTGCGTCCTGATTCTTTACATTTACCAGTTTTGTGCAGCCATTTGAGATTACCAATACAGCACTCGGTGAAATCTTACCGCCCATCCCACCGCCGCCGGAGTTTTTCTTGTCCTCCGATTTTGCGGATGCAGCCACACCAAACGAAACGTCTACTAACGGGAGGATGATAGTATCACATACTGTAATCGGGTCACCTACTACTGTTTTCGTGGTAATAAAATTATCCATTCCTTTAAATAAGGAAGCAACCGTATTCTGAAAATTCTCTGCCATATCCCTCTCCTCTTCTATATACTGTGAGATACAATGATTAGATACCTTAATTCAAACAAGTCGATGTCTTCAATTTATGAAAAAGTAAAATCACACAAACAGATAAAACAAAGATCGTATAAAAAACTATTGGTAAGCGGAGACTGTCAGTTGTTCAAAAAACTACGAGCGAAGATCTCGGAGCAAACCACGTAATTTTGTGTTTCGGAAAGCACTCCATAAAGCTCGTACAATATGAATCATGCGGATATGTCCGCGAATACGAATATCCATCCTGAATGCTTTCTCTGTAAACTGAGGCTGTATCTGTATATCACCGCACGCAGCCGGCAAAAGCAAATAAATCATACCTGTAATCTCACCAGTGAAAGACGGGTCTCCAGTACCGAACTGAAGAAATCCGGATCCGTGTCTGATACGGAAATGTCTCAGCAAATCTTTGAGCATACTCCATAGTTCATTACATAGCGCAGATAAGTCATTTTTTTTCGCAATCCGGCAAAAATCTTCTATTTTTTTCAAAAAACTGGCTGGTTTTTTCAGGAATGAACGGATCGTCCGAATCATCTGTTTCGCTTTCGCCGGGATCAGCTTTATCTTGTTCACATAGGCCAATAGCTTCTGCCAAATCCGGGAGCGCCGAGAAGTTCCATGAGATTTGACATCAGGTGCTAAAAGACTGGGACGCGATGTCTCCTGTTTGCTGACATTTGGATCTGGAGGAGAATAAAACACCCCCTGTTTACTGGCACCTGGATCAGTGCCAGAATGTGTTATCATGCGTTCATCAGTCTTTTTACTTTCGCTCTCCAATGCATTTCGCGCTGATGAAGGCGCTTTTGGGGTCCTAGACGTCACGTTCCTGCTGCTGTCAGAGTTTTGCGAAGGTTTCTTACTGTTATTGACCGTATGCGTATTCTTTTTTGGCTGTCCTTTTCGTTTTCTTATACGTTTTCTTTCGTGTTTTCTTTTATTAATGAAACTCGTTATGTCCGCAGGAGAAATTCCTAATACGCGAAACTGCATATCTGATTTTTTCTTCAGTACGTCAAAACGGGCACGCACGGAAATCAGATGCAGCATCCAGGTCAGATGAACTTCGCCAGAGAACGCCTCTTCCGTTTTGATCAGCCTGGCATCATATCGCAGCGGTACAAAAAGGATCGAAAATAAAATCAGCAGTACCAGAAGCAGCATTGCAAGAAGAACGAAACCTATTATTTTAAAAATGAGCAGAATAATAGAAATCATGTCTATTCGCAACCCTCGCTTTGCAGCCACATTCATATCATCACGATGGGGACTGTGTCATATCTCCCGTCTGGCACTTTAAAATATACTCCCGCAAAAGGGCTCCGCCAGTCGCGCGATACACTTCATTTGTTATTTCAAGTAAAAGATCCATTGCTTCCAGCCTCCCGGAAGCTGCCCCTACTACCAGCACAGAGTCCGTATCAGGCAAAATCGTATAGAGAAAAGACTGCTTCATGATTTCCAGCTGATTGTGTTCCTGATCCTCGCGCAGAAGAATCAGATACAGATCCCTGACCGGCTTCCCATGCTGGACGCTGCGCATGATTTTTTTCTTTTTTCCTTTTAAAGTCTTTCCAATATATAGATTTCGATACCATTTCATTTGGATTTTCGCCAAACTCCTTAACTGTCTCTAAGCGTCAAAAATATTTCCGGCTGCCCCAAAGATTGTTCTTTTTTAAATTCAAATACTCGCCGTATGCTTTTTCAAGAATCATTTTTTCATTAGAAAACTTCAGTAAGTGGTAGGCTTCGTGATATTTATAGTATCCGGAATCAACAAAATACTCTTCTCTCTGTGGTTTACTGTAATAGCTGTCTGCCATCATCAAATACCAATGGACATCCTTGGATACGACATCATCCGGCACATTAAATGTGTACTGGCTTTTTCCGATGTATTTAATAATGGCGGCCCTGACCCCCGTTTCTTCAAGGACTTCGCGGGAAGCGGTCTCTTTAAAATCCTCGCCCTCTTCGACGGTTCCTTTTGGCAGAACCCAGCCTTCATATTTATTCCGATAACTCTTGTATAAAACAAGTACCTTTCCCCTGAATATCACAACACCGCCACAGCTTGTTGCTTCAATCATTGCAATCCCTCCTGTAGCTTTGTTTGTTCGATCAAACTGGAGACAGTATAACTCTTTTCAGAAAAACATTCAACCGAAATTCGTCTGAAAATTGGGACAAATTTCAAGAACAGATTTCGAAGATAATTGTCCGCGTAAATATTCTGAATAATATTACTGGACATAATACGGTATAAAGCAATTATTCTGCCACATAATTGTAATAGGATTGAAAAATCTGGGACGCGACAGGCACGGCCGTATCGCTTCCGGCACCGCCGTCCTCGGCGATTACCACCACTACAAGATCTGCCTGACCGCTGCTGCCCCTGGAATATCCGACAAACCAGGAGTGCGTACCGCCATTGTCATCGGAGCCATATTCCGCTGACCCCGTTTTTCCCGCGACCGTAAAATCATACCAGCTCAAAGAAGTCGCGGTGCCGCTGATAACAGTTTCTTCCATGAATTCCTGCAAAATACTGGCTTCCTCTGTTGTAAGAAGCCGCTTGTATTTAGAAGGACTATTAGAGGATACAGATGAACCGTCACTGGCCTCGACATAATCCACCAGATAAGGGCGCATCATCACGCCGTCATTTGCGACAGTCGCCGTGATCAGAGCCATGTGAAGCGGAGTCACAAGCGTATCTCCCTGGCCGATAGCGGTCTGCATGATTTCTCCGTAGGAAGCATTATCAGACAGACTGAACTGGGAGGTACTGTGCTGCAGAGAAGTGGGAAGCGCAGAGTTAAACAGGAATTCCTCGCAGACGGAGGCCAGACTTCCGCTTTCCAATCCCAGACCTATGCTTGCGTAAGTCGTATTGCACGATTTTGCGAAAGCGGTTTTCAGATCCACAACCCCATGTACTTTACTATTATAGCAATGAATGGAAGCTCCGCTCTCTTCCAGAATTCCCTCGCATGTAAAAGAAAAATCGGACCAGGTCGTTGGGTTTTCTCGAATATAAGCAAGGGTCGTAAGTATTTTAAAGGTAGATCCAGGCGGATACAGCCCCTGTGTAGCCCGATTCAGTAATACGCTGCTGGAACTGTCATTTACAACCTGTTCCCAGATATCCGAGATGGAATTTGGGTCAAAATCCGGTTTTGAAACCATAGCGAGGATTTTTCCGGTATCGGGCTCCATCGCGATCACAGCTCCATTATAGCTCCCAAGAGCGCTGTAAGCTGCCTGCTGCAGTGTCGTGTTCAAAGTCGTATATACAGAATCTCCAAGCTGTTTCTCATCCGATTCCTCGCGAAGCTGTGTCAGAACAGATGTGTGAGAAGTCATCAGGTCTGAATTGCAGGTGGATTCCAGACCAGATTTTCCATTTGATGAATAACCGATTACATGAGAAAATACATTGCCATATGGATAGACACGTGTCTCTGTTCCATCTTCAGCCACGCTTGTATATGCAAGTGTCTGCCCGTCAGCAGAATAGATCGATCCCCGGACATACTTGTCCTCGTTCGCGTCCTGCTTTGTATTATAAGAACTGGAATTCAGAGAATCCGCTTTATATACATTAAGATAAACAAGATATCCAATCATAACAATAAACAAAAGCACAAAAACATACGTTACAATTCCAAGTTCTGTATTGCGCCCCTTCGCGTCTACAGGTTCAGACTCCTGTTCGAAATGAATTTCTCTGACAGGCGGCTTTTTTTCTTTGTCTTGCTCTTTTTTATTTTTTTTTTGAAAAAGCTTCATTGCCATATTATCATTCTCTTTCTGTTATTCCTTTATTATGATTCTCATAATCTCCAGAATCTGACGAATCTGTCGTTAACTGATTACTGATTGTTTCCGCGTTTTGGGAATTTTGAAGATGCGAACTCATCAGACTTTCTGTTTATTTCGGAAGGCTCTCCCTTTCGATAAGAGGAATAGACTTGCTGATCCTCATCATAATAATCCATATCTTTGGCAGAAGGATATCTGCTTTCTCCATAAGAAGCAGAAGATTGCCGTCTTCCCCTCTGGTAATCATTTCCCGCCGGCGGATACACACTTCTCCCATAAGAAACGGAGCTTTGCTGACCATCCGGCCGGGTATATTGCCCATAGGGAATATTACTTGTCTGCATGCGCATAGATTCCTTCTGTTCTCTTTTGACTTCTTCATCGCTGCGCAGCATATACAGCCCCTGTACGATCGCAAACATAATAATCGTGCTGAGAACAGAACTTCCGCCATAACTCACCAAAGGCAGAGTAACACCAGTGAGCGGTATCAGCTTGATCGTGCCTCCGATTGTTAAAAAGACCTGCACTCCATAAGTAGTGCCAAGCCCGACCGCCACCAGACGGTAATATTTATTTGTCAGCTGCATGCCAATGTTTATAAACATAATAAAACAGCTCATACAGACCAGAATCAGGCAAATGCCGAAAATAATCCCCAGTTCTTCCACAATAGCCGCGAACATCATGTCCTGTTCTACTACCGGGATAGCGGTCGGTGAGCCTTGATAGAGTCCCGTACCAAACCAGCCTCCGGCCGCAATAGAAAACAGAGCCTGCGCCGCCTGATATCCAGTAAGCTGATAATCCGCAAAAGGATCCAGCCATGCCTGTACACGCACTCGGACATGAGAAAACAAAAAGTACGCGCCAACACTTCCAACACTGCCAGCAAGAATCCCGGCAAGTGTATAAAACGGATTTTTCGTAGCGATAAAAATCATGACCAGATATGTAACAAAAAATATGACCGCGCTTCCCAGATCTTTTGACACAACCAGAATCAATACATGAGCTGCGGCAAGGCAGGTCGCAATCACAATCCTGCGAAAATCTTTTGCGTGACAGAGTAGTCCGGCTATAGCAAAAACATAAACAATCTTCACAAACTCGGACGGCTGAAAGGAAAAACCACCTATGGAAATAGTAAGCTTCGCGCCATAAGTCGTGCGCGCGGCAACTGCCACAAGGCCAAGCAGCCCAATTCCAAGCAGTGTATACGCATAGTACATTTTCGTAATAAAGCGCAGTTTGCGTATAATAACCGGAATCAGCAGCGCAAGCACAGTAGCTGCCACAACAATCACAAACTGTTTCAGGCATTCATCATAATCCAGCCTGGCAATCATAATAAAGCCGATGCTAAGGAGCATACACATATTATTAATCAACAGCCTGGAGGCCATCGGATAAATGAGGCGGAACAAAACCAGAGTCAGAAACAGGTACAATACCTGAGCGCCATAAAAAAACAGTACTTCTGTTTCCCGTAATTCCAGATAAATCAGCGCATATCCCACAAAATGCAGGAAAAACATCAGCATATTCTGGCGCAAAAACAGATACTGTCTTGAGTCTTCATCTTTTTTGCGGAAAACGGTATAACACTGCATGGTATAAAACGCCATTAATACAAGCATCAGATATTTTGAAATCTCGTAGAGTAAGCTGCTCATATGCTACTCAACTCCCCTTTTAAAGTGACCTTTCGTCGTTTGAAAGCCTGCGCCAGCCAGATTGACCGGGCTCTTTCCAGATGAAATTGTGTCAAAAAGCTGTTCATAAATACGCAGTATGTGTCTTGTTTCGTCTCTTGTCTCAATCGTAAATGAGAGTCGGACGGACGATGGAGCGATCTTCCTGATATCATCAAAACACCCTGCCAGATGCAAAGGAACCGAATTATAAATGGTGTTCACGCAGAACAGACAACGTGTAAGCACAGGGAACGAAATCCCCTTTCGATCTCGCAGATACAAAAGCCCGCCATTTTTGCATCCGGAGGTGTTTTTTCTCAGGCACTGAGCGGACTGCATCAGAGCCTCCCGGCCATAGACGACAAGCTCACTATTGCTGCCTCCATCCAAAGACATAAGTTCCCTCGCGTTCAGCTCGGCAGGAAATGTGAGGCGGGAAATGCCTTCTTCCAGAAGCTGTGCTCTGGCCGCCTGATTAAACGTGTACAGGCAGCTCTCCGAAACAACTGCTCCGCTAAACGGCTGCTCCCGAAGCCAGGAGAGTTCGTCAATCGTCTGTACCAGAAATCCATCCATACCGCCCAGCAAATCGCTTACAGCCGGATGTTCCAATACGGCGCGACCCGATTCTCTTAATATAGGCGGCAGGCAAAACATACATTTTATTCCCAGCTTTCGCGCAATATCCATCCGCGCTTTCAACAGAACACAGGCTTTTGAAAGTCCTTCTCTGCCGCCCAGCAGAAAAGAATCCAGATAGATCGTATCAACATGACAGGACTGGCAGACCGATGCAGTCTCTTTTCTCCAGCGAAGCACTTCGTCAAGCTGCTCCATGGTCGTAACAAGAATATTCAGGCAGGGAAGTATGTTTTTTACATGCCTGAAAACTGTTTGAGAAAAATCCGCGTCGGACCCGGCAAGGGCAGCCGTGTCTGCGTATATACCGCAAGCCAGACGCTTCTCCAGGTGCCCTCGTTCACTGAGAATTCGTGTTTTCAACTGCTCAAGAGCATTTCTGCGCAGTTCATTAAGCATTCGCACCGGCAGGAAAAGGCCATCCGCCAGATCAATCGTTAACTGATTAAACTCAAAAGGTGTGCCGCCTGTTTTTCGTATCTGGCGGGAAACGTCATCGGAGGTAGCAGCATTTGTTCGGGCTGCTTCTGGAAAATCACCATGAACTTCAGCCTCAAAAACTTTTTCAGCGCCAGGGTCGGCAGTCCATATCCTCAGTATAACAGGCTGATTCGGATAAATCCTTAAGTCTCCATTAATTTTTACTGTAGATTTTTCTTGCAAAAATCGTTGATTCCGGTCGCTTTTTTGCCTGGCGTTATCCGTATTTCTTTCCGTCGCCGGATTTTCCATAATCATAGAAGGGCCATTTTTTACAAAATAATATCCGCTGGAGAAGCCTCCGCGGTCAAATAAATCCAGCAGAGCCTGGCGATCCTTTTCCTTTACAAGATAGCCATTCTGCCCGACCTGCGCATAAAGATCCATATACTTGCGGTATATAGCTGTGACTCCGGCTGTATATTGAGGCTGTTTCATTCTGCCTTCAATTTTAAATGAGGAAATTCCGGAATCTATCAATTCCGGCAATATATCCAGTGTACACATGTCTTTCATACCGAGCAGATGTTTTTTTGATCCGGATGAACACTTCGTGCCAACCTTATCAGAAAGACTCAGGCAATCATAAGGGAGTCGGCATGGCTGCGCGCAGCGGCCGCGGTTTCCGCTCCTTCCGCCCAGCACGCTGCTGAACAGGCAGCGGCCGGAATAACTATAGCACATGGCGCCATGGATAAATGTCTCCACTTCCACGCCAGTACGCGCGATTGCCTGTACTTCAGCAAGTGAAAGCTCCCTGGCCGGCACCACACGGCTGACTCCATGTTGTTTCAGCCACAAAGCTCCGGCGGGGGTTGTAACACTCATTTGCGTACTCGCATGAAGCTCCAGATCAGGAAAAGTCTCGCGCAAAATGCGCAGCACACCGATATCCTGCACAATCACCGCATCGAGACCATGCTTATATAATGGGACGAGCCAGGGAATCAACAGATTCCTCAGCTCGCGTTCTTTTAATAGGGTGTTTACTGTAAGATATATTTTTCTGCCGCGCAGGTGACAATATTCGATACCTTCTATCAAACCGTTTTCATCTGGATTATCCGCGTAAGCTCTGGCGCCGAACATCTGACCGCCAATATAAACCGCATCCGCGCCTGCGTCTACCCCCTGACGCAGCGCCTCCAGAGACCCTGCCGGCGCAAGCAATTCTGTCATGGCTCCTCCCGTTTCAATCAGTCAATCACGGACCTGTATCATATTCAGATTTTCAACTGCCGCTGGAATTCCTGGTTTTTATAAAGCTCCTCCTACGGTCTATGACTGGTCTTCAGCTGGGTTTCTAATTGTATAATCTCTTTTTGCAGTTCCGCGCTTCGATCCTCAAGCGTCTGTATCTGCTTCTGCGCGTTTTCCAGGCGGATTTGAGAATTGATGATCTCATGACGGAGTTCATAGATATCCCGGTCTTTTTCTGAAAGGATCTGCTCCAGCTCATCGACTTTATTTTTCATTTTAAAATAATCGTCCGCCGCATTCAGGTTCAGAAGAATGGACTTCATATCCGGGGAAAGCCTCTGGTATCCGTCCAGATTCCGAAGTTCCGAAATTTTGCCATTCAGATAAGCTGCGACGCGCTGCAGATATTCTTCGCTCTCATATCCGCTCAGTGTATATATTTTCCCGGCTATAATCACCTGGGTACTGTTTTTGGCTGACATATGATTCTCCCCAAATACTTCCGGTTTTCATAAAACTCTGCTGTAAGCTTGAAAACCCGTTCTGAATAGTTACACGAGTGTCTGTATTCTCTGTTCGAATCATTATAAACGCTGATTCGCGAAATTACAACTACTTCTTTCTATTTCCCCGTTTCCAAAATATGCTCCCTCGCCAGAGGGGTTACTACCCTTCCTTTAGGCGTACGATTAATAAAGCCATTTTTTATCAGATATGGTTCATAAACGTCTTCAATTGTACCTGAATCTTCTCCGATCGCGGCAGATAACGTATCCAGGCCCACCGGACCTCCGTCGAATTTATCGATCATGAGGGTCAGGATGGAACGATCAACGGAATCCAGACCGAATCGATCCACTTCCAGCAGATCCAGCGCTTCAGAAGCTATGGCAGCAGTAATACGTCCGTCATAACGCACCTGGGCATAATCTCTGACACGCTTCAGCATGCGGTTGGAAAGCCTTGGCGTTCCTCGGGAGCGGCGCGCAATTTCCAGGGCGCCGCGGTTGTCAATGTCCACCTGCAGCACGGCAGCCGAACGCTGAACGATCGTCTGCAATTCTTTTTCAGAGTAATAGTCCAGATGATTCACCACTCCGAAGCGATCTCTGAGCGGCGCGCTGAGCATGCCGGCCCTGGTCGTAGCCCCAATCAATGTATAATGCGGCAGATCCAGTCTTACAGAACGTGCCGCGGACCCTTTTCCAATTACGATATCAATGGCAAAATCCTCCATAGCCGGATATAGGACTTCCTCAACCTGCCTGTTCAGGCGGTGAATTTCATCGACAAAAAGGACATCCCCTTCCTGCAGATTATTCAGAATGGCGGCCATTTCTCCCGGTTTTTCGATCGCAGGACCAGACGTAATTTTAATATTTACATCCATCTCATTCGCGATAATGCAGGCAAGCGTCGTTTTCCCCAGACCAGGAGGCCCGTAAAAAAGGACATGGTCCAGCGCGTCTCCCCTGGCCTTTGCGGCTTCTATATATATTTTTAATGTACTTTTCACTTTTTCCTGTCCGATATAATCCTGTAAAAGACGCGGACGCAGCCCTGCATCCAACCGGATATCTTCTTCTGTCGCGTCAGTAGCGATCACTCGTTTTGCCATGCAAATCCTCCCTGCCCGCCGGTCTTTGCGGCGTACCACAACAACATTCTGTATCCTGGTCAGTAAAGACCCTCGCTTGCGCGCGGTCTGCTTCTATCGCAATACTCAGATTTGTTTCAGCGCCAGCTTTAAAATTGTCTCGGTATCCATATCCTCTGTAACAGCACATTTTCTGACCGCACGCAGCGCTTCACTGGATGAATAGCCAAGCGCCGCAAGTGCCTGCACTGCCTCATCCGCCGCGTTCGAATGAATGGTGTTCCCCGCGGAAGCCGATTCCGTGGAAGCTAATTTATGTTCAAACGCGTCTTCGAGACTCAGCTTGTCCTTTAATTCAAGAATAATCTTTTTCGCGCTTTTCGCTCCAATGCCCGGAGCCTGTGTGATCGTTTTCGCGTCATCTGAAAGGACAGCAAAACGCAGGTCATCCGCTGTCAGTGCGGAGAGGATTCCAAGAGCAGCCTTTGGACCGACACCGCTTACATTAATCAGCAGCTTAAACAAATCCTGGTCTTCCTCTTTCAGGAATCCATAAAGGCGAATCGCGTCCTGGCTGACACTCATCCAGATATATACCTTTGTTTCCTGTCCGCGCGGCGGCATTTCCCGCGCGTCACGAGAAGAAATAAAAATCCGGTAGCCCACCTGATTCACATCCAGAATCAGAACTGATTCCGAAACAGAAGCTACTGTTCCTTTTAAATATGCTATCATTTAAACTTGCCCTCCTGTAGTCATTTCCATTTATCAGACATAGATCCAATGCCGTCAAATGCTGTGAAATTTTCAGGTGTTGTCGTTGCCGGAGTCAGGCACAGAGTTCTTCTTTAATAAATCTCCTGGCAGACGTTTCAATATTTCCCTGGAAAGAATCCCAATAATCAGCCCCGTCAACAGTCCAGACAAAAGCAGCAAAGGCAGATAATAGAGCAGATTCAGATTTTCCACCAGAAAGATCGCGACAAGGAGCTGTCCGACATTATGAGATATCCCTCCCAGCATGCTGATACCAACCACGGAAAAAGTCCTGGTCTTTTTGGCGATTGCCATCACTGACAGGCTCAGCAGGGCACCAGCCAGACTATAGGCAATGGAAAACAGGTTTCCAAATAAAAACCCTGATAGAATCACGCGCAATACAGATACACAGAATGCTCCCGAAGTACCGATTAAAAAAAGTATCACCAGTGACATGCTGTTCGCCAGCCCCAGCTTTACGCCGGGTATTCCGTAAAAAGAAGGAAACAGAGACTCTACGTAGCTGAGTATCATAGCCAGCGCGGTAAACATTCCCAGATAAGCTGTTTTGTATTTCATAAATCATCCTCTGATATAGACATCCATGTGTGACTAAAATGAACAGGTCCCAGGCATAAAAGAAACCTTTATCCAGTTACCGCGTCCAGTCCATCTTCATTTGCGTCATCTTCTGTAACCTGAACCACCACACGATTTGGCAAACAGACAATCATCGTACCAACGATGGAAATGTGCCCCTGACTGATACACAATCCGTCTGGGCAGCTGGCCTCAGACATATAGGCCTCACCATCTTTTATGACCAGTACATTGGTGCCGTTAATCTCGATCGTCTGATCCCTGGACAGGGAATAGGTCCCCCAGGTTGTCCCGTTGACCTGCACAACCACAGTTTTTCCTGTGCTCTGTGTACAGATTCGCCAGATAAAAAATATGGCACACAGAACTCCTACAATTAAAATCAGTTTTATATCCGCTTTTTTCATCTGTCTCTCCTGATTGAGCAATCATCCGTCAAAAAGACGCGAAGGAATTCTATGGCGAATAGCCAACGATGTTTACTATAGCATAAAAAAAGGACAAAATCAATCATATGTTCGATTCCATCCTTTTTTCACTTCGGCTTTCTTTTCGATCTTTGCGTGTCATTTTACCGTTATTAATTATACGGTATTTTCCTTCATTCTGGACGTTTATTTCCACGTCTTAAAGAACACATGGCCGCCAATCGTCAGATACTCAGCTGTCAATCCAAGCCTTTTATATGCTGCGGGAGTCATAAAAAACAGATAAGTAAATTTTACTTTTTCCCCATCTACAGTCAGGGTCGGAGTCTTGCCGATTTTATATTTTTCATTAAGAGTGATCAGCTTCTTGGCGGCTTTTTGGCAGCTGGAACTTACAGTGATAGCGCCGGTAAGCGCGCTTGTCAGCCGGCCGTTCCGAGCCGGTTCAAACTGGCTGACCGAATAGATCACTTCCCGTAAAGTAGAAGCCTGGAACAAATCACTGTTAAGCCGGTTCAGGATCACTATGCCAACAGCCAGCTGCCCGGTATAGGACTGATTGCCCGCCTCACAGTAGATAATTGCCGCCAGCAGAGTTTCATCGTCCACGATATCATCCGTATAGTAGGTTTCTTCTACAGAGATGGAAGCGAGCTCCCGCCCGTTTACCAGAGTGAGAGTACCGGCACCCGTGCTGTCAAACTCATATGTATACAGTCCAATGGTAACCGTTTTATTCGTAACTTTTTTATAAGTTTTGGTATTAAAGTAGTAGTATACACCATCAATTTCCTGAAGGCCGGAAACGCATTGTCCATCACTTCCAAGGTACTTGCTGCCCTTCCACTGACTGGTCAGGCGAACTCCTTTCGAATCGACATAATACCTGCCGACCCAGGAACTTTTTACCATTACTCCGTCACTGCCGAAGTAATAATATTTTTTACTGATACTGACCCATTTCTCCGTTACCATCTTACCAGTAGATTTGGCAAAATAATAGGTCTTTCCGTTTATTGTCTTCTTCCCTGAAGTGCGGACACCTTTCGCGTTAAAATAGTAATAATATCCGCTGATTTTTTTCCGACAGCTGGTATAGAGCGCGCCATCACTTTTTCTTGCGTAATAATATTTTGTCCCGGATTTAATCCAGGTACCGGTGAGTAATTCCCCAGTTGATTTATTAAAGTAATAATAGTTGTCTCCAATTTTCTGCAGTCCGGTCACGCGAATGCCGTCGGCATCCACATAATATTTACTCTTGATCCACTTGCTCCGGGCAAGTTTTCCGCTGCTGCTGTACCATGAATAACTCCCATCGGTATTCTGTTTCCAGGCCGCGTCTGCTTTCACATGAATGCATAAAAACATCAGGATAAAAAAGAATCCTGCTACGATCAGCCTTTTTCTGCACGTGTTTTGAACTGTCATGTACATTTCCTCGCAAATACCCGCAAATCCTTCGATCTGCTGCTTTTAGTGAACGGCAAAAAGATTTGCCGCAAACCATTCCGCCAGTCTTTTTTGAAACTAAATTTAATAATTTGTAATATTTTATTCATATTATATGCTACTTTATTTAAAATGTCAATTACTAACTTAAATAATTATAAATATTATTTTCCCATTTGTCTCATTTACGATCCGCCGCATGGCATTTTGAAGCTTTTTCTGACATTCCTCGTTCACAGAAGACAACTTTGCGCGAATACCTTCTTCTACAAGCTGATCAACAGATTTTCCAAAAATCAGCGTATTCCACATTTCCTCACTTCTATTTTCCTTCCCGCTGATATAAGAGACCAGATCTTTTGCCTGCTCTTCACTTCCCACTATCGGAGATACCTCCGCGGTCACATCCGCGCGGATCAGATGGATCGACGGCGCCTCTGCCGCGATTTTCACACCATAACGATTGCCCTGCCTGATAATCACCGGCTCTCTCATTGTAATTTCTTCTCTCAAAGGCGCAATTGTTCCATATCCGGTAGCGCGGACAGAAGCAAGAGCCTGCGCGACGGCATCATACTCCTTTTTCTTTATGGACATCTCCCTGATCAATGATATCAGCTGATACTCACTGTTAATATTCGCCCCTGTCATTTCACTTAATATTTCATAATATAAAGAACCAGGCAGGGACAGCAGCACCTGCGCACTTCCATCATTCAGATTTGTCTGTACCAACTGGGCCTGCGTAATATTTTTACATTCAACTGGAAATATACTTCCCATTTTTGTGATATCGCGCATGGTATGAACTGACTGCATTGCCTTTTTCACAGCTTCGAAAAGAGATTGTTTCAGCCAATGCCCGTCTTCCAGCGTTTCTACCCATTTTGGTAACTGAAAACTTACTCGTGTAAGAGGGAATTCCATCAGGAACTGTTCCAGGACCATGCGAAGCTCGGCCGCGCCCATCTGCTCACAATCCAGAATCATTGTGTGTACTCCATAATTTTCAGAAATCTGTTTAGAAACAGTCTCAGCTTCCCTGGAGTGTGGCCGGGAGGAATTCACTATCACAAAAAATGGTTTTCCCATCTGTCTTAGCAGCCCGATCGTTTCTTTTTCCGCTTCTAAAAAGCTCTTTCTGGGTAATTCTCCAAAACTTCCGTCTGAAGTAATGACCAGGCCAACCGTAGCATGGTCGGTGATCACTTTTTTGGTGCCAGTTCGAGCGGCTTCTTCGAAAGGAATCGGATGGGAGTTCCATGGAGTCTTTACCATTCGGGCTTTCCCATCCTCTGTCACGCCTTCTGCTCCCGGTACGAGAAACCCTACACAGTCCACCAGTCGTATTTTCATTGCAGCCCCGTCTTCGACTTCGACTGGGAATGCCTCCTTTGGAACAAATTTGGGTTCTACTGTGGTAACCGTTTTTCCAGACGCGCTTGCAGGCAATTCGTCTCTGAGAGTTTTCCCGTCCGCCTCCCCAATGGATGGAAGAACCATCTGCTCCATAAATTTCCTCACGAATGTTGACTTTCCAGTCCGCACAGGGCCTACAACACCTATGTAGATCTCACCGTTCGTCCGCGTGCGGATGTCTCTGTATAAATCGAATTTTTCCATAAAAAGACCCCCTGCATATACTGCCCACATCGTGGGTGTCACTGCTTTAAATATATGCGGGAGGGATGAAAAATATGAAAAAGGCACAATCTCCGAAAACATTGCGGATTGTTTCCGAAAGACTGTGCCATGCGTACAGATCAGCTTGCGGAACGTCATCTGTACGTGTTTCAAAAGGATTCATGATGATTGCGGAGCACCAGAAATCCTTCTGACACAAGGAGGTAAGTTGTGTATTGCTCATTGCCTCGAGACAACATTCCATTTGATTTTCATGTGCCTGTTTCCCCATCACAAGCTTTAACAGCCATCAGAAATAAGATTGGCTGTGCCGGAATGTTCAGCTTTACTCGGAAGCTCTTCTCTCACACCAAGCAGGTTTCCTGGCTCAC
>JAJBVE010000157.1:1205-9992 GCA_020859995.1 Clostridiales bacterium | reverse complement strand
CGAGTGATATGTCTGCAATGTTAGAGGTAAAAAATCTCGGTATTTCCTTCGGCGGACTTCGGGCAGTCAACGCGCTGGACATGACGATCGAAAAAGGCGCACTCTACGGGATGATCGGGCCAAACGGCGCGGGTAAGACCACCGTGTTCAATCTGCTGACCGGTGTATATAAGCCAGATGAAGGCCAGGTCCTTCTGGACGGCGAGAGTATTATCGGAAAGAGCACGGCCGAGATCTGTAAATGCGGCATCGCCCGTACCTTCCAGAATATCCGTCTGTTCAAGGAGCTTCCGGTTCTTGACAATGTAAAAGCAGCTCTTCAGAATGAATATAAATATTCTTTTGTTTCCAGTATTTTGCACACGCCGAAATACCGGAAGGTGGAAAAAGAGATGGATGAGAAGGCATTGGAGCTTCTGAAGGTGTTTGATCTGGACGGTGTGGCTGACTACAAGGCTTCCAACCTTCCCTACGGCAAACAGCGTAAGCTGGAGATCGCCCGGGCGCTGGCGACAGACCCGAAGCTGCTGCTTCTGGACGAGCCTGCCGCCGGAATGAATCCGAATGAGACGAAGGAGCTGATGGACACCATTCACTTCGTGCGGGATCATTTTGGCGTGACCATTCTTCTGATCGAGCATGACATGAAGCTGGTGGCGGGTATCTGCGAGGAACTGACGGTGCTGAATTTCGGCGAAGTCCTTGCGCAGGGGAAGACGGCGGCGGTATTGCGGGATCCGCGGGTGATCACGGCATATCTGGGAGAATAAGGAGAAATACTATGGCAATGCTGGAAGTGAAAGATCTGGAAGTTTACTACGGCGTGATCAGAGCGATTAAAGGGGTTTCTTTCGAAGTCAATGAGGGGGAGATCATTGCCCTGATCGGGGCAAACGGAGCCGGAAAGACGACGATCCTGCACACGGTTACAGGGCTGATCAAGCCGAAAGCGGGACAGGTGATTTTTGAAGGGCAGGATATTACGAAAATGCCCGCTCATAAGATCGTAAAGCTGGGCATCGCCCATGTGCCGGAGGGCCGGCGTGTATTTGCGCAGCTGACCGTTTATCAGAATCTGAAAATGGGCGCCTATACCAGAAAAGATAAGGAAGAAGTCGAGGAAAGTCTGCAGAATGTCTACAAGCGCTTCCCCCGCCTGGAGGAGCGCAAAAATCAGATGGCCGGAACTCTCTCCGGCGGCGAGCAGCAGATGCTGGCGATGGGCCGCGCCCTGATGTCGCATCCGCGCATCATCGTCATGGATGAGCCGTCGATGGGACTTTCCCCGATCCTCGTCAACGAGATTTTTGATATCATCCAGAGCGTCAGCGCCAGCGGCACCACCGTGCTTCTGGTCGAGCAGAATGCGAAAAAAGCACTGGCGATTGCTGACCGCGCCTACGTCCTGGAGACCGGTTCCATCGTGCAGGAAGGCCGCGCGTCCGATCTGATGGATGACGAATCGATCAAGAAGGCGTATCTCGGAGAGTGATAAAGAAAGCAGGAGGTGCATGTATGGAGCAGAATATCGTGATAACCATCGCCCGCCATTTTGGCAGCGGCGGCAAGACCATTGGGCAGATGCTTGCAGAGGATCTGGGAATTCAGTGCTATGACAAGGAAGTCCTGCGCATGGCTTCTGAGGAGAGCGGTATTAACGAAGCCCTTTTTAATCAGAAGGACGAAAAGCTGAAGCGTCCGCAGATTTTTGAAAAGTCAAAGGGCGAATACAAAGGCCGCCTGATCTCGCCGGGGAGCGACGAATTTGTCAGCGACCACAATCTGTTCAACTATCAGGCCAAAATCATCCGCGACCTGGCTGAGCGTGAGTCCTGTGTGATCATCGGCCGCGCCGCAGACTATGTCCTGAAGGATTACCCGGGTGTAGTCAGTGTTTTTGTCCACGCGCCGAAAGCCTGGTGCGTCCGTCAGGCGATCGAGCGGAACGCATGCCCCGAAAAGGACGTGGAAAAATTCATCGAGAAAACGGACAAAGCCCGCAGCGACTTTTACAACTACTATACCGGGAACAAGTGGAACGACGCGAGAAATTACGACCTCTGCCTGAACAGCCAGCGTCTGGGATTTGTCGGTGTGATGGAGGCAATCGAGGCCTATATCCGTGTCCGTTTCGGAAAGCTGCCGAATGAATGAACGGAAAATGAATGGAAGAATCCTGAATCTGGAAATGCATGATTCAGGAGATGTGTGAACCGGAAAGATGAATGCTTCCAAAGGAATGCGACAGATGCCGCTGCAGGTTTTATGGAAAAATGACGGTCTTATGCAGATTGATCAGAGGGCGGCCTGCAGCAGGCATCGGCTGAAAAAACAGTATGCAAAGAACCGATACGCAGATAAGAATTAAATTCGCAAAAAAGAATGTTGACAATTCCCTGAAGATGGGATAGTATAAAAACGTGTTTATGTGAATCTTTTAAGGACAATTTCAAAGAAGATCTCAACCGCCGCAGCGTCAGATGGCGGTTATCTCTATTCTCGCGAAGCAACGAGCCAAGTAGCCGGAGTCATAAGGGCACTGACTTGTATATTTTGACATCTATCATAATCCCCGGAACGAAAAAACTTGATATGGCTGATGAGTGGAAAAAATTAGATCTGACTTTAAACAAAAGTGAAGCAAAGCGAGGCAAAGTGTGTCATAGCGTAAAGGTGCCTGTCAGCAGCTATCTGGTGGCATGTGAAGAGGACGAACTCAGAGAATATCAGAAGCAGCTGCTTTTTGAAGTGCTTGGTCCCATTTTCTTTGGCAAGAAGCAGGCCGCGAGCAAAGAAGAACTCGCGGAATTGTTTCGCGTCAGATACGGAATAGATGTGAATGCAGATTTCTGCGAAGGCGACGATCATTTCGAAGAATACCGCGAGGCGCAGGAAGCTATTGCTGAAGGCATGAGTATTTACGCTGGACAGATCGCTTTCGGAGACAGTGTGCTTGCTGAACTGGCCGGAGAGATCTGGGAGGATCTGGAGCGGCAGGGTGGACGGCGCTTCCGCAGGATCAATACGATGTTGGAGGAGTAAATGATTGAGTTTGGATTTTGCGGATTGGAAATTCCGGAGCCAGATTCATTGAAGGGGTATTCCGGCCAGTTTAGCATGCGCTTGGCGGCCTTTTACAAGATTACAGAAAACTGACTATTCACAAATCGCGCAGAGGCGGCATAGTATAGAGAAAAAGCAGTCAGTGTGTGCGAAGCGTGGAAATAAAGGGAAAGAGATTTTTAAAATTATTTCAGTATTTTATGCTCTTCGTTTTGTTTGCTGCGGCATTTTTTTTGCCGGCGTATGGGGCGAAACAGGCGGCGGAAAAGACCGCAGGAAGTGAGGTTTCCGAAAGCGAGCCGGCTGAGGACGGAATTTCTGAAAATAAGACGGCAGAAAATGGAATCTCCGGTAAGATTGTCATTGATCCGGGACATGGCGGGATGGATTCCGGCATGGTCGGGGAGAGCGGTGCAAATGAGAAGGTGCTGAACCTGATTTACGCAAAAAAGCTGGCAGCACTGCTGGAAGCGGAAGGCTATGAGGTGGTGCTGACGCGGGAGACGGAGGACGGCCTGTATGACGCGGACGCATCGAATAAAAAGGCGCAGGACATGGAGCGGCGGGTGGCGATCATTGCCGAGGAGGATCCATTACTGACGGTGAGCATTCATCAGAACAGCTATCCGGAGGATTCTTCTGTAAAAGGACCGCAGGTGTTTTACTTTGGGCAGTCAGTGGAAGGAGAAAAGCTGGCGGCGGCGATTCAGGACAGCCTGAATGAGGAGCTCCCTATCGAGCGGCCGCGGACGCAGAAGGGGAATACGACTTATTACATATTGAAAAGATCGGTCAGCACGACGGTGATTGTGGAGTGCGGATTTCTGACAAATCCTGAGGAAGAAGCGCTGCTTCAGGAGGAAACTTATCAGGATCAGGTAGCGCAGGCGATCTGCGATGGAATACTGGAGTACATTCAGGGCGGAGCATAAAAGGAAGGCGCACCCAGTGTATGCGCCTTCCTGCCTGATATGATTGAATATACGCGGTTGTAAAAAAACTTAACTTATCATTCAATCAAAGCTTAATATTTTTAAACAGCGACGCCAGGGAGGTGGTTGCCTCCTCTGCCTTCGGCATTTTGTAGGTCTCTTCTTCGATCTGCTGCGGAGCGGCATCCTCAAGCGCCTTCATGCTGAGGCTGATTTTGCCGTCCTTTATACCGATGACCTTTACCTTGACAGTCTGGCCTTCTTTGAGAACATCGCTCGGGTATTTTACACGATCCCGGCTGATCTGGGAGACGTGTACCATGCCGCTGATGCCCTTTCCAAGATTGATGAAAGCACCGTAGTCCTTGAGTGTTTCCACTGTGCCTTCGGTGACAAATCCCACCTGGATATTGGAAATGCGCTGCTTGCGCTCCTCGCGCTCTTTTTCACGGAGAATGTCGCGGGCGGAGAGTACCAGACGCTTGCCCTCCGGCTCAGCTGTGATGACGCGGACCTCAATCTCGCGTCCGACATACTCGTCCAGATTTTCTACATAGGACAGAGCAAGCTTGGAAGCGGGGATAAATCCGCGGATGCCCTCCACATAGCAGGTCACGCCGGCTTTCACCGCCTCGGTGATTTTTACTGTGATGTTGGATTGATCCTTCTGCAACTGCTGCAGGCGCTCCCATCCAAGGACCGCGGCTGCGGCTTTCAGAGAGAGCTGGATGCGTCCCTGCGCGTTGTCGCGGCGGATAACGGTGGCGGAGATTTCCTGGCCGATAGAGAAGGTTTTAAGAGAAAAAGCAGGATCATCGCTGGCGTCTTCCGCGCGAATAACGCCGTCTGTGTAGATACCGAGATCGATGATCAGCTCTTCGTCAGAGACACCGATGACTGTTCCGGTGAGGATATCGCCCTCGTGGATTGGTTTCATGGATGCTGTGATGGCTGCATCGTAGTCTGCCATAGTCTCAGTGGGCTGCGCGGGAGCCGGGGCTGCTGCTTCGGCTGCGGGCTCGGAGGCAGTCGTCTCCTCTGCTTTTACCTCGGGAGCTGCATTCACTGCGTCATCTGCCTCAGAAGCTGTTTCCGGAGCAGATTCTGCTGCTGTTTCAGAAACCGGCTCTGCTGTGGTCTTGGCTGCTTCGGCCGCGGAGGCTTCTGCGTTCACCGCCTCCTTCTCTTCCGTTTCCTGTGCAATTACATTTTCTTCACTCATAATGGATTCTTTCCTTTCCTGACATTTGCCGGTCTTGTCGACGGCCTGATGAAGCCTATTCTATCACAGCTTTTGGCTTTTGAACACCAAAAAGACAAAGAAAATCAACAAAATTATTAAAAAGAGTTTCAAAAAAAACATTATAGTGCTATACTATCTGGAAAAAGGACGGTATTTCTGCGCCATTTTTGAGCCAGGGCTGGAGGATCGCCTACCGCGCAGTGATACGGAGTGGGAGATGCGATCTGACAGAAGCGGCAATGGCTGAGAACCGGCACGGAGATCTTGCGAAAAGCGGTAATGGCAGGGAGAAATAAAGGCATGAAAACGGTTGTGGAAACGATGACAGACGGCGTAGATGAGGACGGAATCCTCCGCGCGGGAGAGATCCTGCGCGGAGGAGGCCTGGTGGCTTTTCCGACAGAGACGGTCTACGGACTTGGCGCGGATGCGCTGGATCAGGAGGCAGCCCGGAAAATTTACCAGGCAAAGGGCAGGCCTTCGGACAACCCTCTGATTGTACATATCGCCGACTGGAAAGCGATCCATAAGATCACCGAAGAGCTTCCGCCCCAGGCAAAGCTGCTTGCGGACATGTTCTGGCCTGGGCCGCTCACTATGATTTTAAAAAAATCCGCAGCGGTGCCCAGGGCAACGACGGGAGGACTGGATACGGTAGCTGTGCGCATGCCGGACAATGCAGTTGCCCTTGCGCTGATCCGGGCCGGCGGCGGGTATGTGGCCGCTCCGAGCGCGAACACTTCCGGCAGGCCGAGTCCGACGACGGCCAGGCACGTCCTGGAGGATATGGACGGAGTCATTGATATGATTATCGATGGAGGACCGGTGCAGATCGGACTGGAGTCAACGATTGTGGATCTGACCGGGGAGATGCCTGTGATCCTGCGTCCGGGGTATATCAGCCAGGAAATGCTGCGTGAGGCGGTCGGGCCGGTCGAAATGGACCGGGGGTTGTCTTCGCAGGATCCGGCTGTTCATCCGAAGGCACCTGGGATGAAGTACCGGCATTACGCGCCAAAAGCGCCGCTTTTTATTGTAGAAGGTGAAGCGGAGCGTGTGCGGCAGAGGATCAACGAGCTGACAGTAGCGGAGCATGATCGCGGAGGTCTTGCCGGCGTGATCGCCACGGATGAGTCACTGGATTTTTATGAACACGCGGTTGTGAAATCCATTGGATCCCGCACAGAGGAGCTGAGTATCGCGCAGCACCTGTACGCGATCCTCCGGGAATTTGACCTTATGGATGTATCCGTCATTTATTCAGAGGCTTTTGAAATGCCGCAGCTGGGCGCGGCGATTATGAACCGGCTGATGAAAGCGGCGGGACACCAGGTGATTGAGGTATAACTGCCACGCGAGGGGGAAAAACATTGAAGAAGTATGACAGGTTGATTTTTGTAAGCAAAGGAGACACGGTCGCGGGTCCGATGGCGGAGGCGATCCTGCAGAGCAAGTATCTGCTGGATGAGCTTCAGGTGGCCTCGCGGGGCCTCATCGTGCTGTTTCCGGAGCCGATCAATCCGAAAGCGGAAGCGGTACTGGTAAGCAATGGACTGACGATGAAAGATCACATGAGCGATCCGCTAGTACAGGAGGATTTTGACGACAGGACTCTGATGATCACTTTTACCGAAGAAACCCGGGAGATGCTGCTTGGAACATTCGCGCCGGAGCGGGAGGACCTTGTACGGGTACTGAACCAGTACGTCGGCGTGACGACGGAGCTGAAAAATCCATATGGAGGTTCACTGGCAGATTACGGACAATGCTATAAGGAACTGGAGACTATGATAAACAGGCTGGTAGTGCAGCTGAATGAGGAGGAGCTATTATGTTAGCGATTGGCAGCGATCAGGCGGGATATGGTCTGAAGGAAGAAATTAAAAAATATCTGGAAGAAAAAGAGATCGAATATAAGGATTGCGGCACCTGGTCGGAGGATGCGGTAGACTATCCCGTGTACGCGAAAGCTGTGGTAAAGGAGATTCTTTCCGGTAACGCGGACAAGGGGATTCTGATTTGCGGCACAGGGATTGGCATGTCCATGACGGCAAACCGCTATAAGGGAATCCGCGCGGCTCTGTGCGGGGACTGCTTCAGCGCGGAGGCGACACGGCTGCACAATGACGCGAATGTTCTGTGCATGGGTGCGCGCGTGACAGGCCCCGGCCTGGCCGTAAAAATTACCGAAACGTTTCTGAATACTCCGTTTTCCGGAGCGGAACGCCATGCCCGCAGAGTGCGGCTGATTGATGAAGAGTTGTAAGACCTGGCGGTAAATCTTAAGAATAATGCAAAGATTTACGCGAAAGACTGTGCTATTATGCAGGAAAAGTGCGCCGCATGTGTACAAAACGAAAATCATTATAGGACGATGCGGAAAATGAAAAAGAGCACTCCGTAAACAGTGCGGAAGATAAAAAAGCATTGCGCTGATGACAGCGCGGAAAATAATAAAGCCGCCTAAACCGCGGAAATACTTGCGGAAATATTGACAAGCGGCAGAGGGAGAGAAACTATGCAGAAAATTATGATTATGGATCATCCGGTAATTCAGCACAAGATTGGCCTGATTCGAAGAAAAGAGACAGGCTCCCGCGATTTTCGCGCGATGATTGGCGAGATTGCCATGTATATGTGTTACGAGGCAACGCGTGATCTGAAGCTTGAAGAGGTTGAGATCGAGACTCCGGTTGCGAAGACGACAGTAATGGAACTAAGCGGGAAAAAGCTGGCGGTTGTGCCGATCCTTCGCGCAGGACTTGGCATGGTAGAAGGAATGCTGGCGATGATTCCGGCGGCGAAGGTCGGTCATATTGGTCTTTACCGTGATCCGGAGACATTAAAACCAGTAGAATATTATTGCAAACTTCCGGCTGATTGTGACGAAAGAGAAGTTTTTGTGGTAGATCCGATGCTCGCGACGGGGGGATCTGCTGTGGCGGCTATTCAGATGCTCAAAGATAAAGGCTGCAAAAACATTCGATTTATGTGCATTATCGCGGCGCCGGAAGGGATTGAAGCGATGAAGAGAAATCATCCGGATGTAGACATGTACATCGGGGCGCTGGACAGTCATCTGAACGAGCATGGATACATTGTGCCGGGGCTCGGAGACGCCGGAGACCGCATTTTTGGGACGAAATAAAGGACATAATATCAGTAGAGATACATTCTGCGCTTTGTTTTGGGTATAAGGTTGATTGGACCATATTTTTTGAGGCGGCCATTCCGGGAGGGGTTGTAAATTATGAAGGGAAAACAGTTTAGAAAGATCAGAAAGATGGCTGCGGCTTTGCTGACGGCCGCGATGATGATACAGCAGTGCGGTATTGCTGGCATTGCCGCGGAAGACAGCCAGAAGGCACAGACCGTGGCGGAAGCTGAAACGCAGGTATCTGTGGAGACACAGTCTGAGTCCGCGGTGTCGGAGCCGGAGACACAGACGCAGACGGAAGCGCAGACACAGGCTCAGACGGAAGCACAGACACAGGCTCAGACAGAAGCACAGACACAGGCGCAGACGGAAGCGCAGACACAGGCTCAGAC
>JAJBVE010000157.1:0-1105 GCA_020859995.1 Clostridiales bacterium | reverse complement strand
CAGACGGAAGCGCAGACGCAGGCCCAGACAGAAGCGCAGACGCAGGCTCAGACGGAAAAGGAGACTTCCGCAGAATCACAGAAGAGTGAAACACAGACAAAGAAGCGGGATACAGAAACCGATAAAGAAGACGCGCAGACGGAGACAGAAAAGGAAACCAGGGCAAAAACAGAAACCGAGGCAGAAACAGAAACCGAGACGGAACGTTCCGCCCGGACAAATACCGGGGACAAGTTAAAACAGAAAACCCTCGAAAAACAGCTTGCGGATGTGTCGCAATATCTTTTTGTGGCTCAAAATGTGTCTATTCCTCAGAAAGTGAAGAACTCTCTTTTGGAATCTCTTTTACTGAGCGAGGAGGAGCAGGAAGGGGAGACTGAAGAAGAGACGGAAGAGGAGACGGCCTTGCTTAACGCTCTTATTCTGAGCGGTGGTGAGACTGCGTCTATACTTACCAGTCTGGAGAAGACTGCCATTAGCCTTGCTGACGCGCGGTCTGGTAAGGAGATCGTGGTTCTGAATCTTTATGCTGACGAAGAAGGAAACCTCGATGAGACACAGCTGGAGGATCTGTACTCGGACAAAATCCTGGATGTGACGGACACGATTTATCTTATTAATATTGTAGCGGACGCAAAGGATCAGGAGATTACGTTTTCCGGCTATGAAATGAAACGTTCCGGTAAAACGGTTGATTATACAGACATGGCAGAGGCTGGCGATGTTCTGTACAATTTTATTGCGCTCGAGGATGATTCTTATGTCAGTTATGAGGGCACATTAAAACTTTCCGGTGATATGCAGGGAACTTTTCTGGTGCCGAAGGCAGCTGTCGAGTTGGATGGGAATCTTTCCGGCGCGATATATGCCAAATCAATAACGGTAAAAAATGAAGACGCGAATCTTCTTCGCATAATATTCGCTGTCGGAGAGACCGAAACCGAGACAGAGACAGAGACGGAAACGGAAACCGAAACGGAGACGGAGACCGAAATGGGAACCGAGACCGAGACGGAACCGGAGACCGAAACGCAGACGGAGACCGAAATTGAGACCGAGACAGAGACGGGGCGCGGGCGCGGGGGGGGGGGGGGGGGGGGGGGGG
>JAJBVE010000082.1 GCA_020859995.1 Clostridiales bacterium | reverse complement strand
GTGGGAAAATACAAGCATTTTTATCGCGAAAAGTTTTTATTCTTTAGCGCTGTCTTCGCACGACCTCTCCCGAGTTTATGAAGCAGCATTTCCGCACTTCTGATGAAGCGCTTGACGTCACCTACCGCCGGAAAACCAAGAATGAATTCCGCTGGGTCACGATGGAACTCATTAAAGCCAGTGATTACACGGACGACAGTCAGACCGTCATGCTCTACATCCGCGATATCCACAATTCTCATGTACGTGAAATAGAAACGCAGAAGCGTCTGGAACAGGTGGCTTATCAGGATGCCATGACAAAGCTGAAAAATCACCTTTCTTTTCAGAATCGGTGCCGGGAGTGCGCGGAGGAAAACAGAGAGCAGAAAATCGGTGTGCTGTTCGCGGACCTGAATGGATTGAAGATTATCAACGATCTCTACGGCCACGAAAGAGGCAACGAGTACATCCTCTCGTTTGCCCGAACGCTGACCGGGCATTTTGGCGACGCGGACTGCTATCGGATCAGCGGGGATGAATTTCTCGTCATTATCATCGGCATGGAAAAGGAGCAGTTCTGCGCTTCCGCTGAGGCTTTCGATCAGTCCATTAAAGGGACTTCCGTTCCGATCGCCGCACTTGGCTGGGACTGGGAGATCCTCTCACGGATCGAGCCGGTCATGACGACCGCCGAGCATCGTATGTACGCGGATAAAGAACGTTTTCATCTCTCACACCCGGAATTTCAGCGAGACACCATTGAGCGGGAATTCAAGGATGAGATGAACTTTCTGATCCATACGCTGACCGAATCCTACGAGGTGCTCCTGATCGCTGACCTTACACGAAATTCTTACCGCATCCTGCGGCACGATCCCACCAGCGTCCGGATCGGCGAAGCGAATGAAGGAATCTATGCTATACGAAACGACAATTTCTGCAATGATTTTGTCTCTGAAGAATACCGGGAGCTTCGCCGGGAAATGGGCAGCATTGAAAATCTGCGCCATACTCTGAAGCCAAACAGACCGGTCATCTGCGATTACCGCCTGAAGGACGGACAATGGCGGGAGTCCGCGTTCTGGCTGATGACCGCGGATGAGGACGGGCTGCCTGTCAAGGTCATGTATTACTCTCAGAATATCGATCCGCTGATGACCAACGCGATTGTCTCCGCAAACAGTGTAAACCGGGAGCTGAACTTCCTGGCCGGACTGCGGGAAACCTACAGCGCGATCTGCATCATCGACACGCTTCGTGATGAAATAACGCTGCATGAAAATATCACGCTTCCGGATCACGTCTGCGATTTTATGAATCATACGCCTTACGACGAGGCGCAGGACTTTTTCGCCCGCTATTATGTCGCAGAAGATCAGATCGAAGAATTTATAGCGGAAACCAACCTGCTGAACCTGCGCAAGCAGCTGCAGACCAAAAAAGCGGTCAGCTATTTTTACCGCCTGAAACCGGAACTGCGCAAAGGCACCTCCGACAGCTATGGAAAATTCAGCTTCTGCCTTCCCCAGCAGGACGACCATACCATCATCCTCGCGACCAAGGACATTACAGACATTGTCCGCTGGACTCAGAACGGATTTCACCACGGAGAAAACCGGACATCCTGGCATGAATGAAACCGGTGTGCATAAGAAAACCGCAGGACCAGTGAAGGTGCTATTGCCTCACCTGGTCAGGCGGTTAAGCCGTCCATCAGCTGAACACGTAATCCGCATATATCTATAACAGTCGATAACTGCACAAGGCTCAGCTTTGTCTATTCTCTTTTCTCTATACTCAATTACGATGAGACAGCTGCTTCTTTACTTCCTGCGCGATCAGCTTTACCAGCTCTTCACCCCGATTCCGGTACATTTCGGCCATCAGCGGCGGATAGCCGAAATGAAGCAGCGCCACTTCCTTCAAAGCATCCTCGGGAATGCCAGACGTACAAAAGGTATCGTTGGCGCCCGGATTGTGCAGGAAAATCCTGTCAATTCCCGGTACTACCAGAACCATAGAATAGGAAGTAGACTCTCCTTCCGCAACCAGCATGCCGTCCGGCACCCCGTGTTCCTGCAGAAGCGTGCGCACCATGGAGCCAAATGGATCGCTGCCCGTTTTTCCCATCAGGGTCACATCCGCCCCCAAAAATTTCAAGGCCAGCCCGGTGTTTGCCACAGAACCGCCCGTATGTACATCCGCTTCTTCCATATGAATCAACTTGCCCGGCTGCAGAAGCTCCTCGAGCCGCTCCACCGGCTGATTTGGAAAAACCAGCGTGATATTATTTCCCACAGAAAGGATAAAATCTATTTCATATAAATGATTTGACGTATCACTCTTCATCGTATAATAAAATAGATGATTGCCTTTCGCAGTCAGCATCTGTGCTACAGCATTTTCATATACATATCCCAGATTCGTTTCCAGCTTATCCGAAAGGAGCTTATTATAAATCATATTGTCCGTATACTTTTTATCCTTAAATGCAAGAGTCACAAACAGTCCCACGTCTGAAGTATACAGCTTATATCGTCCTGCATCCTTTTCAAGCGACATCCCCACAGCGGGATTATTGGCATGATAAGCGATATTTACCGTATATGAGCTGAGGATATCCGGTATTAGTTCACGTACCCGTTCTGCACGTATACCCTCTCTTGCGTTTGATAACATATATCTGGATGCATTGCCCGTAAGGCTGGCCGGGATTGAATCATAGATATCGCCTGCCAGTCCCGTGCCGTCTATTTTCGTAAAATCTTCCTCATATAAATCCACGATTTCCCGTTTTTACAAGTGCAAATATAGCGCAAATCCCCGTTTATTTCCTCTGGATTTTCGCGCAAATCCCCGTTTATTTTCTTCGGATTCTAACACAAATCCCCATCTATCCCGGTAATCCTGCACATCGTAGTCTTCACAGTCAAATCCTGGCTTTCCGCTTTGCCTCATCATCCAGTATGCAGAAAAATATCGTTATTGATTCATCTCATTCACTACTTTTACAGTCATCTCTGCCCACGCCGGGACAAAGCCGCTTTTCACCGCGTTTCGCGCAGAGCGAAGCGGAGATGCCGTGAGGGCGCTGGATGTCCAGTGGGCATCCGTTTAGCGCCGACCGAAGCGGAGACAAAGACCTCGATGCTTACATCCTTACATCGCTGCAAATTGAATGCCCCGTATGCTTGCATCGGGGTCTTTGTCTCCCATGAATATAGAATCAGCATATAAATAAATCGCCCAATGGATGCTTCGACGCAATGGGCAATCACGGGCTACTGCTGCCAGATCGGTACCCCGCTCCCCGGCTCCTGCATATTCGGCCAGATGCTTTCCACAAACTCATCAGAATAATTGGCATCAATAAATTCCTCCAGCACATTCTGCGTCTCCACGCCTTCCAGACGATTCACATATCTCGACAACACCGCCCCAGACAGCAAAAGGTCCGCAGCCATCAGCACAATAACGCTCCAGGTAGCGATTATGCCAATCGCAGGAGGGATCTTTTCAATCAGACCGCTGATCAGTGGATACAGGCTCTTTACCCATAGTACGGACAAGATGCCCCCAAAGATGCAAAACAAAAGATTTGTCCTGCCGCCGATATTGAACATCATATCACTGTAATCCCAGAAAGTTCTGCCGAACACAAACTCGGAAATGACGCTGCAAGTGTATTCATAAACGCCCCACAAAACAGCGCCGGAAAGGAATACAAAACGATCTTCCCGGTTCACCAGCTTCTGTGTGACAACCGAAATAATCACCGCGCCGAAGCCCCACACAATAGAAAAAGTGCCATAAATCACGCTGGTACGACTCATCCACACACCCGTTGTCGCCCACACAAACACTGTCTCAAACAGATCACCGACAAACGCCCAGATAATAAAAATCCAGAGCAGCTTATTCAGACAGAGCCCTTTCGCGAAAACGTATTTGCCGGAGCGGATTTCATCCCGTTCACCCATGCCAGGGTAAGCGCGCTCCAAACGTCTCCAGACTGCGTTACAGAGTCGGTTGCCCATTTTTTCTTCAGACACGACCTGCGTCACATCCATGTGCTTCTCACCATTCCCGGTCTTTTGGCTGTTTTTTTCCCGCCTTTTTACGAATGCCTCCCTGCGCTGCCTCATTTCTCCTGCATAGACAACCGCGATCATATCCAACAGCAGCAATCCCAAAAGCACCAGCCCCACCACCTGTAAAAACAAAGCCGGCAGCAGCCTGACAAAGGTAAAAATAAAGGGATGCAGCAGCTTAATCAGCACCAGGATCACAGCAGATTTCACGACGGCCACAGTAGTACCTTTGAGCTCCCCGCCAAACAGCGTATCCCTCTCATACTGCCAAAGTCTGTGGTGCAGGATACGGTGAGAGATGTCGCTCGTCACAAAATCCACCACCGACACAACTACCAGCGTGATCACGTACTGCGTGAAAGTATTGAGAAAGCTTAACTCCTCCCCGACCGTCGGCAGCACCACCGCCAGAATATCCGCCATAACTCCATACTTCGGGCAGAGCGGCAGGTTAAAAAACCCTCGGTTACAGAATTTACGTCTGGTTACGGATGTAATCAAAACCTCACCCACCCATCCCATGAAGCTGTAAACCATAAAATAGATCAAAAGTTCAGTATATGTGTATTCCATGATGTGTTCCCCTTTACTCTTACCGCGAGGCTAATGTTGCGTTTTTTACCACTGATGCATCCATTATAACAGCCCCTCTCACCGCAAACAAGAAGAATCTTCCTGATCAGATGGACGCTTATATTTGCCAGACACGTCTTATTTGGCGCTTACTTTTTCAGAGCTACTCCGGGCAGATGCGCTGTGAGTTATATTTGAAAAAGAGCAGCCATAAAAAGCTGCTCTTGTATAATCATCATGTAATCGAAATGTGAAAATCTATGCATTGCACGGTTACGCATTACGCAGCTGCTTCTGCACTTCCTGCGCGATCAGCTTTACCAGCATCTCCTGATCCATTTTGCCCGTGACAGCATCAGTCTTTTTCCCGGCGCAGACAGCTAAGCCGTCCGCTGCATGTCCGCAGCTGGAAAACAGCTCCATTTTGGTCTGGCACTCCTGCTTCACTGCCTCGACCGCTGCTGGAATTAGGTCAATGATTCCCTTGTCCATACTGTTGAATTTGCTGAATTCAGCCTTTACAGCCGCAACATTGATATCCGTAAATATGTTGACCTTGCTGATGCCCTCATGGATGGCTCTGCGGAAATCATTGTCCGTCAGTCCGGAACCCCCGTGCAGGACAAGCGGCACATCCACGGTGTGTGCGATGGTGCGGATCCGCTGAAAATCCAGCTTGGGAGGCAGCTTGTAGGCTCCGTGCGCGTTGCCCACAGCGATCGCCAGCGCATCGACTCCGGTCCGCTCCACATAATCTTTCGCCACTGCGGGATCCGTAAAGTATTTGGATGGATCCTCCAGCTGGGAGTCGCCCTCTGCGGAATCGGGATTATCTCCCACATGCCCCAGCTCTCCTTCAATTGTAGCTCCGTAGGAATGAGCGATTTCTGCCATTTCGCGTACTTTGCTTACGTTCACCTCATACGGATCCGTCGAGCAGTCATACATAATCGACGAAAAGCCCAGCTCAAGTGCTTTTAAGCAGGTCTCCTTTTTCAGTCCATGATCCAGATGAATAACAACCGGCACCTTGGCTTTTTTTGCCATGGGAAGCAGGAAATAGGAGATTTCCTCCAGAGGTCCGTAAGGAAGAAGCACCTCCGCGGATCCCATAATCACCGGAGATTGAGTAGCCTCCGCTGCTGAGATGATCCCTCTGGCAAGCTCCAGATTCACTGCATTGAAAAGCCCCACCGCATATTTTTTCTTTTTTGCCGGGAGCAAAACATCATTTAAATTTGCTAACACTGCGATTCCTCCTTACTCATTTTTTGCCCATCCGGCGGCAATTCTGGCTCTGAGACTGTCAAAGCTCTCCAGGCCGCTCAGCGCGTCATAAGATGTCACGCAGCACGCACCCGCTGCAGCGGAAAGCCGCATGCAGTCCTCCAGAGAGTTTCCCTCCAGCACAGCCGTTAAAAACGCCGCGATACTGGTGTCGCCGGCTCCGGTGCCTGAAAGGATCCGATCCGGCACATAGCTTTTTTCAAAGCCTTCCTTGTCTGCCCAGGCTTCCGGATCCAGCTCTAACTTTTCCCCGGTTGCCAAGAGCCTTTCCCGGTCAGCTGTGCGGTAATACATGCCCGGTGCGCCGCATTTGATGACCAGCACCTTTGCGCCCAGTTCCATGCACTGATCCGCCAGGGGACGGACGTCCTCTTCTATCGAAAGGATCTCTGTCAGATCTCTTCCCGCCGCGCGCACCTGCCAGCTGTCAAAGCGTTCACGATCCAACATGTAGCAGAGTTCTTCCACGCTCGGCACAAAGAAATCCACGTAGGGCAGCACACGGCTAAGGATCGACTGCCAGTCTGCCTTTCCGGCCTCAGAAGAAGGATCGACTGCAGCCATGTCAAGGGAGGTCGCTGCGCCGTGCTCCTTTGCGCGTTTCATCAGCTTTACCAGCTCTTCGCCCTGGTTCCGGTACATTTCGGCCATCAGCGGCGGGTAGCCGAAATGAAGCAGCGCTGCTTCCTTCAAAGCTTCCTCGGGAATGTCAGACGCGCAAAAGGTATCATTAGCGCCCGGATTGTGCAGAAAAATCCTGTCGATTCCCGGTACTGCCAGAACCACAGAATAGGAAGTAGACTCCCCTTCCGCGACCAGCATGCCGTCCGACACCCCGTGTCCCTGCAGAATCGTGCGCACCATGGAGCCAAATGGATCGCTGCCCGTTTTTCCCATCAGGGTCACATCTGCTCCAAAAAATTTCATAGCCAGCCCGGTGTTTGCCACAGAGCCGCCCGTATGTACATCCGCCTCTTCCATATGAATCAGCTTGCCCGGTTGCAGAAGCTCGTCAAGCCGCTCTACCGGCTGATTTGGAAAAACCGGCGTAATATCCAGGCAGATATGCCCCGCCGCAATCGCTTTTTTCTTCATCGTCCTCACCCCCGGTTTGATCGGTAAATCCGGCGCACAGGGCTTTTTTACTGTCCTGTGCGCCATTCAATTTACACGCTTATTTCAATCCCATCAGCAGCTCCATCACATACAGCTCAAGAGCTTCAAAGTCTCTGTTCTCCACGCATTTCTTCTGGAAATCATAGTCAAAGCGGTCTACCTTCTCCTCCAGAGCCTTGAACACCTTCAGGCTGGTCTCCAGATGCTTGTAGCTGTCCTCATCCTTAGTGGTACGCATTGCCTTTACATCCAGGCCGACATACTCGCCATGATCGCCATATCCATTCTCCTTCAGGACCTTTACCTGATTGAAAGCCGAGCGGAGGTTTTCTACACCGAAGGACTTATCCTGATCGTACTTGATTCCGTTCTGGTCATTGAGATGCACGGTCATCAGCTTGCCCATCGCCAGCGCAAATCCGATCTCATGAGCCGGATCCAGGCCTGCGAGCACCGCATGTGCGCTCTCAAGGTTGCCGCCTACACGGGACGGATCCTTTGTAGCAGCGGAAATTGCCATTACATGTCCCATTGTACCGCAGATGCTGCGGTCAATCGGCTCATTTGGCTTCGGCTCGATGCAAACGCGGATATGCGGATCATAATCCAGCATCTTGTTGATCGCTTCGATCAGCATCTTCGTCGCCCATACCGGGGATTTGCTTTCCGCGCAGACGGTGCCTTCTCTGGCCAACCACAGCACGATCAAATCTGTGCCGAGTTCGTTTGCGATATCAATAGAGCGGTATGCCCTCCACATTGCGTACTCCCTGTCTTCCTCACTGGTACTCATAAATCCGCCGTCGATTGTATGCGGATCCATCCAGAGACGAGGCGCTACGAATTCTGCCTTCAGATCCAGAGAATCCAGAGTCTTCCGGAGCTCTCTTGCTTTTTCTTTGATTTCTTCCTCAGTGTAATCATTGATGTTCGGCACCGCGTCGTCATCATGGAACTGAATGGCATCAAACCCCATCTCCTTAAACTTTTTAAGCTTCTCTGCTAACGGAATCTCGTCTCTTGTCGCCGGGCCATAAGAGTCTGCACCTGAATGAACATTCCACGGACCTACTGAAAATTTAAATTTTGACATCGTTGTTTCCTCCATTCTTTATTTTGAGCTGTCCGCCGTCCTGGGCGGATTGGATTGATTTTTGAGTTTTCACGCGTGATTTTGATGATTTTATTAAAACACAGATTCTCTGTAAAAAAATGACAATCTTGCGATTTTTTATTTCCTATTTTGCGATTTTCTGCTATACTGAGTGCAGTCGCCAAATATCCGTGCAAGCTATGCCATAAGGGGAACCGGCTTGCCGGTGGATACCTTATGGCTCTGGCTACTTGGCTCGTTGCTTCGCGGGAATAAAATATTTCGCGCTGACAGCGCAGATAAAACAGGCATAAAAGCTGCTGTGGATTCGCATCGCAGATGAATTAGAGTCGCCAGGCTGACAAGGAGAAGCAGGCATGGAGCAAAGAAAAAAAGAACTGGAAATCGTACAGCACACGCAGATGAATTTTCTGGAAATTTTCCTTCTGGAGATGGTTTCCCGCCAGCCGCATGGGCATGAAGACCTGGAAATCGGGCTGGTACTGGAGGGCGAGTTGCGCCTGTATCTGGAAAGTGACTGCATCCTGCTAAAGCCCGGGGATATCTACATCATCAACCGCTATCAGGTACACGCACTTTCCGCCGCCGGGCGGAAAAGTCTGATCCTTGCGTTTCAGATGGACACGGAGTTCTACCGGAGGATGAATCCATCGCTTGAGCGTGTCCGTATCGAGAGCAATATCATCCACAGCGGCGCCCTGCACAAAACGCTGCATGACGATCTGATGACCTGCGCCATGTGCTATTTCCAGGGAGCCGATAATTACGAGCTGCGCTGCGCCAGTATCATGCTGGACGCGCTCTATCATCTGCTTTCGAGTGCGCACTGCCACCGCACAAGTGAAAGCGAACAGCGGACCGCCCGCAGCAATTCTGCCCGTCTCAACCGGATCACCGACTTTATCGCGGAGAATTACACACAGAAAATCTCTCTGCAGGATATCGCAGACCGCGAGCAGATCACCGTCTGCCACGCATCGCACTTTATCCGGAAAATGCTCGGCATTTCCTTCCAGGATTATCTGAACAACAAACGGTTTGAGCACGCGTTCCGCCTGATCCGCAATTCCGATTCCAGCTTCAACATTCTGGACATCTGCCTGGAAACCGGTTTTTCCAGCAGCCGCTATCTGAACCAGATGTTTGAAAAAAAGCTGGGCTGCACGGTAAAGGACTATCTCCGTTCAGAAAAAGAGCCCGTGCCCGTCTCTCCCTCCCTGCCCGCGGATAACTACGAGCGCAAGTATGAGTTTGAGAAGGCACGGGAAAAACTGGCGGAGGTTTCGGATTTGGTTTAGCCCATTTGCCCTTTAATTATTCCAGCGCCTCCAGTTCTTTTATACTCTCTATAAAATGCTGTTCGACAGGGGACAGCAGCTCATCCTGCTTCTTCTGATATTTTGCATATTCCTCATGGGCTTTCTGGATTGCCTGCTGATGGGTGACACGTCCTTTTGTGGTCAATATATCCCGCCGTGTCATTTTCAAATAATCATCAATCATTTCCAGCCAGTCTTTCATATACATGGGTTCATGCTCCAGAGCACGAACCTCTGCAATGTCCAGATACGCCGACACGATTTTATTCAACGCATCCAGTTCCGGCTGAGTCAGATAATTCTTAGCAATCTCCGTATCTGCACGTCTGATCTGTTTCCCTGACCAGGAGGTCAGTCCCATGTTTTCCTTATCTGCATCCGCACGTTCATACACAATTTCTGCCGCCGTGTGCTTATGCGCTGCCCAGTGCATTTTATTCTGCACCTGCTTAAAAAATAAGACAGAGGACTCCGCCTTTGGATCGTAATCAATGCTGGTAGCATAAATCTCCAGAACC
>JAJBVE010000135.1 GCA_020859995.1 Clostridiales bacterium | reverse complement strand
CAGGCAAAAAATCTGGGATTCGGTTAAACCACAGCTTTTTATTCTTTGGCGCTGCCTGCGCCTTGCAATACAAGACTTTGTATGTTAGAATCAGTACAATTACAGAAACGGTAGTGACGCAGATCCGTGTTATGGAGGAGTGCTGCAGATGTTTCGTTGTTATGATGCGCAGAACAAAAGGCCATGATGGAGGCAGGTATGAAAAAAGCATTTACAGTGACAGGACTGTGTGTGCCCGAGCGGCATTATATGGTAGACTTAAGCGACCGGGTGCAGCGGATTGTGGATGAATATATTGTTCCCGGCAAATATTTTACCATTAATCGCGCAAGACAGTACGGGAAAACTACGACATTGTATATGCTGGAAGAAAAACTGAAACAGCAGTATTTGGTGGTGAGTATCAGCTTTGAGGCGGCGGATGATCTTTTTCAGTCTTCAGGGACCCTTGCGGAAGGACTTGTCAGAACGATCGGAGCAAAATTACGCAGACAGGGAATCAGGGAAGATATTTTACAAGAGTGGATGCAGCCGGTTTCGGAAAGCTTTCCGATGATGGATCTGGATGAAAAGATTACAAGGCTGTGTCAGGATGTTGGCAAAAAAGTGATCCTGATGATCGATGAAGTGGATAAAAGTTCTGACAATCAGCTCTTTCTTGCGTTTCTTGGCCTGCTTCGTACAAAATATCTGGCTCAGTTGGCAGGAAAGGATACAACCTTCTGGTCAGTTATCCTGGCTGGGGTTTATGACATAAAGAATTTAAAACAGAAGCTGCATCCGGGGGAGGAGTCGAAATATAACAGTCCCTGGAACATTGCAGTGAGTTTTACGGTGGATATGAGCTTTACAGCTAAAGACATTGCATCCATGCTCAGAGAGTACGAGGCGGACTGGCAGACGGGCATGGAAATAGAGAAGGTCAGTCAGATCCTGTATGACTACACGTCGGGTTATCCGTTTCTCGTTTCCAGATTGTGTCAAATTCTTGCTGAAAATCTGAAAGAAGACAGCACAAAACAGGAGCGGCAGGCGGCGTGGAATGAGGAAGCAATTCAAAACGCAGTCGGCAGAATTTTAAAGGAACCAAGTACGCTTTTTGATGATATGAGCAAAAAGCTTCACGATTATCCGAAGCTGAAAGAGATGATTTACAGCATTCTGTTTCAGGGGAAAAAATATGCTTATGAGGCGGAAAACAGCCGGATCCGCATCGGGGCTATGTTTGGTTTTGTGAAGGAGTGCAATGGGGCAGTAGCCGTTTCTAATCGGATTTTTGAGACGAAGCTGTATAATTTGTTTTTATCTGAGGATGAGACGGACAATCTGATTTTTTCGACCGCGGATATGGAGAAGAATCAGTTCGTCCGGGGAGGATGCCTGCAGATGGAGCTGGTATTACAGAAATTCTGTGAATACTTTGAAGATATTTACGCGGATGCGGATGAAAAATTCGTTGAAGATAACGGAAGACGTATTTTTTTGATTTATCTGAAACCGATTATCAATGGGACCGGAAATTATTATATAGAGTCCAGGACGCGCAACATGAAACGGACGGATGTAATCATTGATTATAAAGGAATGCGTTTTGTTTTGGAAATGAAGATCTGGCACGGTCAGGAGTATCATAAACGTGGTGAAAATCAGCTTTTGGAATACATGGATTATTATCATCTGCAAAAAGGATATATGCTGAGCTTTAATTTTAATAAGAAAAAACAGCCCGGTGTGAAAAAGATTCTGCTGGGAGAACGAATGCTGGTGGAAGCAGTGGTGTGATGACCTTTGAGAACTGATTGAGCGCTTTGCTTTGCATCAGTTTTGTGCTGTGTGAAGATTTACAATGTCGACATTGCAAAATGGGCATATTCATGTGCTGGTACTGAGAACAACATGCCCCGATGTCAGACCTGCAGAGTTTGGTTTACGACTGATTTCAGCGGCTGATTTTAGTCGGATTTAAGGATAAAAAATCCTTGCATTTACAGCTGATGTATGCTATTCTCAGTTTGCTGTGTAAAAGAGACGGTAAGAAAGCCTTGCAGCTGCGAAGGCATGGGACCGTTACGAAGATTTTACCATACCTGCAGGGACTTGCAGGGATAGCCCGGGGAGACTTGCCGCGGTAACAGTTGAGCGGCATTGGCCGGGAAAGGATTTCCTTCGGGAGATCAGCAGTTCACAAAAATGAGAAGAAGAGGTGAATAAAATGAAGGAAGCGATTCAGCCGAAGTACTATCAGGCAGAGGTGACCTGCAACTGTGGGAACACATTTGTGACAGGCTCTACCAAACAGAGTATCCATGTGGAGATTTGTTCAAAGTGCCATCCGTTCTATTCCGGACAGCAGAAGGCAACAGCCGCACGTGGACGTATTGAGCGGTTCAACAAAAAGTATGGTCTTCAGTAGGATTGAGGATAGAAGCGCGTGGGTTGAGGTTCTCTTGGATCTCAACCTGTTTTTGTTATAGGGAATTAAAAGACGATACCAGAGGCGAACGATCGGGAATGAAACGTTTGCGGTCCGATTCAGGATTCTGGGATTCACGGTATTATAACTTTTGCTCTGGACGTTGTATGTGTGAACAACTCATCTTTCAGAACAGATGAGATTGTGGCCGCAATGTTTCAGGGAAAAATAGAGAGAAGGGATTTTTATGAAACCATCCGGTATAGGAGGCCAGGCGGTCATTGAAGGTGTGATGATGCGCAACCGGGGCCGGTACGCGGTTGCGGTGAGGACGCAGGACGGGAAGATTGTCGTCGACACGCAGGACTGCTCGAGCCAGAAACTCCAGGATCATAAATTTGTAAAGCTGCCGATCATCCGGGGCGTGGTGAATTTCTTTGATTCGATGATCCTCGGTATGAAGACGCTGATGTTCTCCGCCTCCTTTTTTGCGGAGGAGACGGAAGAAGAGAAAAACGAGCGTGAGACAAAAGCCCGGAAAAAGGCTTTTGAGAAGTCAGAAAAGCTCCGCGCAAAAGGGAAAATGGATGCCGCGGCAAAGGTGATTGACAAATGTGAGAAGAAGCTGGAGAAGGAAGCGGCCAGCGGGGAGGCTTCCAGCGACGACGACTGGCTAATGACCGTGACTGTCATTATTTCGATTGCGTTTTCGGTCGCACTTTTTATGATGCTTCCTTATTTTATTTCCAGGCTGCTGCGCCCGGTGATCAGCTCTGAGATGGCGCTGCTGATGATCGAAAGCGTGGTGAAGCTGCTGATTTTCTTCGGTTATCTGGCGCTGATTTCCCGGATGAAGGATATCCAGCGCACCTTTATGTACCACGGCGCGGAGCATAAATGCATCAACTGCATTGAGAACGGCCTGGAGCTTACTGTGGAGAATGTACGGAAATGTTCCCGCGAGCACAAGCGCTGCGGCACGAGCTTTCTGTTTATTGTCATGTTTATCAGTATTATTTTTATCATGCTGTTCAGCATCCCGTTGTTTACAGTGCTGCATGTGAATTCGTCTCTCTGGCGGATTGTGCTGCGCCTGGCGCTGCTGCCTTTGATCGCGGGTGTGTCGTATGAGTTTATCCAGCTGGCTGGCAGGACGGACAATAAGGTGATCAACCTCTTAAGCCGTCCGGGCATGATGATGCAGCATATGACCACCAAGGAGCCGGATGACGCGATGATCGAGGTCGGGATCGCGTCGGTCGAGGCGGTATTTAACTGGAAAAAGTTTGAAAATGAGCAGTTCGGGACACATTATGAGTGGGAAGAAGAGCAGCAGTGAGCAGATGCCGGAGGTTTCTCTGCAGGCTGCTTACACGGCCGCGCAGCAGTATCTTGCGGATCATGAGATCGAGGACGCGTCAGTGGACGCCTGGTATCTGCTGGAGTATGTGACCGGGATCAGCCGGGCGGCTTATCTGGCTGACCGTGACCGGAAGATGAGCAAAGAGCAGCAGGATGCGTATGTGGCCCTGGTCAATCAGCGCGGCGCGCATATTCCACTGCAGCATCTGACCGGAGAGCAGGAGTTTATGGGGCTGCCCTTTCTGGTCAATGAGCATGTCCTGATTCCGAGGCAGGACACGGAGACACTGGTGGAGCTGGCGCTGGAGAAGCTGGAGACGATGCAAAATTTGCGCTGCTGCAGCTCTGGCAGAGATACAAATACAGCCGAGCAGACTTTCCTTCGCGTCTTTGATTTGTGCACGGGATCGGGCTGCATAGCGATCAGTATTGCGAAGCTGTGGAAGCAGCGAAAGCAGAAGCATTCGGTGACTGCCGGGATCAGGCAGCAAAATCAAAAGAGTGGTGCTGCTGCCGGGATGCCGCAGCAAAAACATAAGAGCGATCTGACTGCCGGAATCAGGCAGCGCACGGATACAGATATAAATATAGAAGTTTACGCGTCCGATATCTCCGAAGATGCCCTGGCAATGGCAGGGGAAAACGCGCGAAGACTGGGAGCTGAGGTCCATTTTTTTCAGGGTGACCTGTTTGCATGGGAATCACTTGCCGGTTCAGATGCTATGGAAAAAGCTGGCAGGGAATGTGAAAGCGAAACAAAGGAAAAAGCTGGCAGCGAATTTGGACCGGATGTACGCAGCAGTGAGGCGGTTCCGGTATTTGATATGATCGTTTCCAACCCGCCCTATATCCGCACCGATGTGATTGCGGAGCTTGCGGAGGAGGTGCGCTCGCATGAGCCGCGCCTGGCGCTGGATGGAGGAGCGGACGGGCTGGATTTTTACCGGAGGATTCTCCGGGAAAGTCCGGCACATTTGCGTGATGGAGGCTGGCTGCTGCTGGAGATTGGTTATGACCAGGGCGAGGCAGTGGCGGATCTGATGCGAAAGAATGGTTTTTCTCGTGTGCAGGTTGCCAAGGACCTGCCGGGGCAGGACCGGGTAGTGTCGGGGCGGTGGATGGATGGGAGGGAGTTTTAGGTTTTATGTTTGATAAGCTGGAAGATCTGCTGATACGTTTTGAAGAAATCCTTAATATGCTGAACGAGCCGACGGTCATTGCGGATCAGGCGAGGTTTCAGAAGCTGATGAAGGAGCAGGGGAGCCTGCAGCCGATTGTGGATACGTATCGGGAGTACAAAAAGAACAGGGAGACGGTCGAGGAGTCTCTGGCGATGCTGGAGGAGGAATCTGACGAGGAGATGCGCGACCTGCTCAAGGAGGAGCTTTCGGACGCGCGGGAAAAGGTGGAGGAGCTGGAAAAACAGCTGAAAATTCTGCTGCTTCCGAAGGATCCGAATGATGAGAAGAACGTAATTATAGAAATCCGCGCGGGAGCGGGCGGCGATGAGGCAGCCCTTTTTGCCGCGGAGCTTTATCGGATGTATGTCCACTACGCGGAGAGCCGCAGGTGGAAGGTGGAGACCATGAATGTGGAGGAAATCGGGATCGGCGGTATGAAGTTTGTCAGCTTTATGGTGACCGGCCAGGGCGCGTATTCTATGCTGAAATATGAATCCGGCGTGCATCGTGTGCAGCGGGTGCCAGAGACGGAATCCGGCGGGCGTATCCACACATCTACCGTCACGGTGGCGATCATGCCCGAGGCAGAGGAGGTAGATGTACAGCTGGATCTGAACGACTGCCGGTTTGACGTATTCCGTGCCTCCGGAAACGGCGGGCAGTGTGTCAACACTACGGACTCCGCGGTGCGGCTGACGCATATCCCGACGGGCATCGTGATTTCCTGCCAGGATGAAAAGTCGCAGCTGAAAAATAAGGACAAGGCCCTGAAGGTGCTTCGCGCGAAGCTTTATGATCTGGAGCTGCAGAAGGCGCATGACGCGGAGGCGGAGGCGCGGCGCAGCCAGGTAGGAAGCGGCGACCGCTCAGAAAAAATCCGCACTTATAATTTCCCGCAGGGGCGTGTGACGGATCACCGGATCAACCTCACGCTGTACAAGCTGGATAAAATCCTGGACGGAGACATTCAGGAAATCATTGACCATTGCATCGCGGCCGACCAGACGGCGAAGCTGGGACGGATGGAGAGCGAGCAGGGGACCGTCGGATTCTAAAACGTTTATTCTATTTTTTCTGACAGCCTGCCGCTGCCATCAGGTCAGGCTGTGAGGCAAGATGCAGCAGCGAAATACTGGCAGAACATTTCGGAGCGTGGGAAAATTCCGCAGCCCTGGAAGCTGTGAGAAGGAGAAAGAGTCTATGAATAAGAACCAATTTGCCCTGACCCCGCCCATGGGCTGGAACAGCTTTGACTATTATGACACCACCGTGACGGAGGCGCAGGTAAAGGCGAACGCGGATTACATGGCGGCTCATTTGAAGGCATACGGATGGGAATACATTGTGGTGGATATTGAGTGGTTTGCCCACAGAGCCGGGAGCATGCGGGATCAGTACCAGTACATCCCGTTTAACGATCTGGAAATGGACGCGTATGGGCGTCTTTTGCCGGATCCGGAGCGTTTTCCTTCCTCAGCGGACGGTGCGGGATTCAAGCCGCTGGCGGATTATGTGCATGCGCTCGGGCTGAAATTCGGCATCCATATTATGAGGGGGATACCCCGCGCGGCGGCGCACAGCCATCTGCCGATTTATGGAGTGGGGCAAACTGTGGATGATGATTGTCCGGCGTCAGATTTCCAGAGAATTTCTGCCGTCGGTGTGGCAAAACCGGATATCCAGGCAGCATCCGGCACTGGTGCGAAACCGGACTTCCAGACCATCTCCGGCACCGGCGTGACGGCGGCAGATGTGGCGGATCCGTATTCGATCAGCCGCTGGAATCCGGATATGTATGGACTTCGCTCAGATCGGAAGGAGAGCCAGGCATATTATGATTCCATTTTCGAACTTTACGCACAGTGGGGCGTGGACTATGTCAAGTGCGATGACATCTGCAATACGAACGCATATCCGCACAACCCGTATTCTGCCGCGCATGAGATTGAGATGATCCACGCGGCGATCCAGAAATGCGGCCGGCCGATTGTACTCAGCCTCTCTCCGGGACCGGCTCTGATTGAGCATGCCTGGCATTACGAAAAATACGCGAATATGTGGCGCATTACCGATGATTTCTGGGATGAGTGGCCTCTGCTTCTGAACATGTTTGAGCGCTGCGAGCTCTGGCAGAATCATGTGTCGCGCGGCTGTTTCCCGGACTGTGACATGCTGCCCCTGGGGGCTCTGGGAAAAGGCTTCGGCCAGGAATGGCAGACTCGTTTCACGAAAGCGGAGCAGGTCACGATGATGACGCTGTGGTGCATGTTCCGCTCTCCTCTGATGCTCGGCGCGGAGATGACAAAGCTGGATGACTGGACGCTGTCTTTGCTCACCAACCAGGAGGCGCTCTCCCTGCTGGAGGATGGACGGCATGGCGTGCAGGTACAGCGGACGAAGGAGTATGCAGTGTGGTGCAGCTATTATGGCGACAGCGCGGATTCCGGGCTAAGTGCTGCAGGCGGTGTGCAGGAGGACTGCGAGAGCTGCGCGGGTTCTGAACCTGGGTGCGCAGATGTGCCCGTTCAGGAACAGGAGACTTACGAAAAAGATGAAAACTACAGGAGCCTGTATCTGGCATTATTCAACCTGACCGATGCGGAAAAGGAGATTGCGGTGTCTCTGGAAGAGATTGCGGAGAGTATCCCGGAAAAAGCTGGATACGGATTGCAGGGAAGATGGCGACTCCATGAGGTCTGGACCGGGGCAGAGACAGAATGCGCCTGGAAAACCATATCCGCGCAGGTGGAAGCGCATGGAGCGCGGCTGTTTCGGATTTTCTGAATAAATGGCTGTATCTGCGGGAAACGATGTAATTGTCCATGGTAATACTGTGAATGGGCACGGAACAGCTGGGTACGGAACATTTATAATCTTGTTATTTTATCTTGACGAACAGGCAGTGTGGAAAATATAATGTGACCAGAAGAAATTTGCGGCGCTTGCGCCGGGAAATTTCGATGGTCAACGAGCAACGAAGTTGCGAGTATGAGTGTGACCAGAAGAAATTTGCGGCGCTTGCGCCGGGAAATTTCGATGATCAACGAGCAACGAAGTTGCGAGTATGAGCCGCGCGGCGAAGAAACGCCGTGCCTGGCGCGAGATCATTGGCAAGACTGGTGGTCGAAGAAATTTGAATTTTGCAAAGGAGCAGAAGTTATGCCAATCAATGCATTCAGAAAAATTTTTGATAAAAGCAACCAGACGGAATCAAAAGAGCCCAAAGAGTCTAAAGAGGTAGAAAAGCGCCCCTGTAAAAAATGCGGCGCGGCTTTTTCCGCCCAGGAGCTGAAGGACAATTATTATATTTGCCCGAAATGCGGATATTATTTCCGGGTGCATGCCCGCCGCCGGATTGATATGATTATCGATGAAGGCACGTTTGAAGAGTGGGATGCCGAGATGGCGGTGGTGAATCCGCTCTCCTATCCGGAGTATGAGGAGAAGCTGCAGGCTGCGCGGGAGAAGACTTCTTTAAATGAAGCGATCGTGACCGGCTGCGGAGAAATAAACGGATTTAAAACGGTGATTATGGTCTGCGACTGCCGTTTCCTGATGGGCAGCATGGGCTATAATGTTGGCGAGAAAGTGGCACGCGGCGTGGAGAGAGCGACCGAGCAGAGACTGCCGGTGATTATTTACGCGGCGTCCGGCGGAGCGAGAATGCAGGAGGGCATTGTCTCGCTGATGCAGATGGCGAAGACTTCCGCGGCGATTAAAAATCATTCCGATGCCGGGCTTCTTTTTATCAGTGTCCTCACAGATCCGACGACCGGCGGCGTGACCGCCAGCTTTGCCATGCTCGGCGACATCATTCTCTCAGAGCCGGGCGCATTGATCGGTTTTGCGGGGCCTCGCGTGATTGAACAGACGATCCGCCAGAAGCTTCCGGAAGGCTTCCAGAGGGCGGAGTTCCAGCAGAAGCATGGATTTGTGGACAGCGTGGTAGAGCGCAGGGATCAGAAGGAAGTCCTGGGGCTGCTTTTGCGGCTGCATTGTGGAGACGAAGGCTGGCAGACCTGGTCGGAGGAGAACAATCTCCACCCGGCAGCGTCGGAATCTCTGCCGGAGACGGTTCGCCGCCAGATTGAGAGCTGGAGAGATAATTCACCGAAAAGCCGGAAGGCTCCATTTTCCGGGACGATGCGTCAGAAGACACTGAATAAGATCGCAAAGCGCCACACCGATCCGCTGGAGGCGGTTCACCAGGCGAGAAAGACGGGACGCCTGGTGGCGAGCGATTATATTCGATTTTTGTTTAAGGACTTTATTGAACTGCATGGGGACCGCTATTTTGGCGATGACGCGGCGGTGGTAGGCGGCATCGCGACTTACTGCGGCGTACCGGTCACTGTGATTGGCCAGGACCGCGGAAAATCCGTGGAGGAGACCGTCGGCCGGAACTTCGGCATGGCGCAGCCGGAAGGCTACCGGAAATCTCTGCGCCTGATGAAGCAGGCGGAAAAATTCAACCGCCCGATCATCTGCTTTGTCGACACACCGGGGGCGTATCCGGGCATGGAAGCGGAGGAGCGCGGCCAGGGAGAGGCGATTGCCAGAAATCTCTATGAAATGTCCACGATGAAGGTGCCCATCCTGTCGATCATCATCGGACAGGGCGGCAGCGGCGGCGCACTGGCGCTGGCGGTGGCGAACGAGGTCTGGATGCTGGAAAACGCGACTTACTCGATCCTCTCTCCGGAAGGCTTTGCCTCGATTATCTGGAAGGACGCGAGCCGGGCGGACGAGGCAGTCAAGCTGATGAAGGTGACCGCGCAGGAACTTTACGAGCTGGGCATCATCGAGCGGATCATCTGCGAAGACGAGCCTGCTGAGGAGAAGAGCCTGGAGGAGATTTCCAAAATCATCGACAAGCATATGAGAGAGTTTTTCCACACCTGCGCGGCCAAGACGCCGGAAGAGATCGCCGATCAGCGGCAGAAGCGGTTCCGCCAGATGTAAAGAAATGCTGTTTGGATCATTTAAGGGAAGATTTTCATACAAAGTAAAATTCGGATTGCACCTTTCGCAGAATGCGGTTAGGAATGGAGCGGATTTTTGAAATAGGCTGACTACATTCCATCGACATCTGACGCTGGCAATCGCCTGTGCTTTGAGTAATAAT
>JAJBVE010000147.1 GCA_020859995.1 Clostridiales bacterium | reverse complement strand
CTATTGAGCCTGTTTTTTTTGGCTCATTTTTTCATAAGCTACTTGACACTACCCTGTTTTTTGGATGGCAAGCGGCAGAATTCAGAATCTGGGCGCTGCCTGTCGGAAACTGGTGCTGTTTTGAAGGGATGAGTACCAATCAGATTGAATAAATGAACAAATGAACAACCGTTCATACGTATAACGCCATTATAGCATAGACTGGATAAATGTCAATAGAACTGTTTGATATTTTGCAGTCCTACAGATGCCGAATACTAAATGTACCGAATGGAATGTATTCTGTCAGATATTTTTTGTATGGATTTTGCTGCTTTGTGTGCCATAATTTCCGCCGCAAGAGCGCATGTACGTGTATTTTTTGATAAGGATGGTTATGCGGTATCTTTCCTTCTTGCAAAATAGATGCTATAATGTGGCCGGAAGAAATTTGCGGCGCTTGCGCCGGGAAATTTCGAGGGCCAACGAGCAACGAAGTTGCGAGCAGGAGAGTTCTGGCAATTGAGAAATGCATCAAACCCGATGCAGGGCATGTGATAAGGAGAAAAGGATGATCAGAAGATTTGCAGCGGGCTCGCCTCTGGAGACGGATTCGGTGGTTGATAAGCCGGAAGTCTGCGCTGGGGAGCTGCAGTATTTTGAAAAGCATGGCAATGTTCTGACTTTCCGGATGGGGAAGGATGACATTGTTTATGGATTGGGCGAGAATGTGCGCGGGATCAATAAGCGCGGATGGAAATATGTGAGCAACTGTACGGATGACCCGCATCATAATGAGGGTGTGGTGTCGCTGTACGGTGCACATAATTTTCTGTTGATTGAGGGACCCGGACATTGTCCGGCGGGCATTTTTATCGACACGCCCTCGCAGGTGTCCTATGATGTGGGATATACGCGGTCTGACATGCTGGAAATCCGCATAGACAGTGAGGATTATGAATTATATGAAATGGATGGCGAAACACCTGCTGCGGTGGTAAAGGATTTCCGCAGGATCATCGGGAGGCCGTATCTGCCGCCGAGGTGGGCGTTTGGCTATGGGCAGAGCCGGTGGAGCTATCTTTCTGCGGATGAGGTGCGTCAGGTGGCAGCCGGGTTTCGGGAAAACCAGATTCCGATTGACAGTATTTACCTGGACATTGATTATATGGAGGGCTACAAGGATTTTACGATCAATCGGGAGACATTTCCGGATTTTGAAGAGCTGGTGAGTGAAATGCGTGCGCAGGGCATTCACCTGGTGCCGATTATTGACGGCGGCGTGAAGGTTGAAGAAGGATATGAGGTCTGCGAGGAAGGCGTTAAAAACGGCTATTTCTGTCAGGATGAAAATGGAGAAAACTTTACGGTAGGCGTCTGGCCGGGGCTTTGCTATTTCCCGGATATGCTCAATGCGGATGCCGCCCATTGGTTTGGCCATAAGTATCAGTTTTTGCTGGACAAAGGGATTGACGGTTTCTGGAATGACATGAACGAACCGGCTATTTTTTATTCCGGGCGAAGGCTTAATCAGTTCTTTGATAAGATGGAGAACTGCGTCCGCAGGCGACATTTATTATCCGGGGATCAAGTGCCGGCAGAAACAGCTGTTGCTTCAAATGCAGGTGAAACGGCATCTGCAGCTGGTTCATTCGAAATGGACAGCCCGGAGTCGGATGATATCATAGCGGATGGCCTGAGGTCGTCAGACATCGGCTCCTACTATGAAATCCGAATGATGGTCGAGCAGATGGAGAAAAATCCTGAGGACTACCGGAGCTTTTACCATCACTACCGGGGTGAAAAAATTCGCCACGACAAGGTACACAATCTTTTTGGCTATTATATGACTCGTGCAGCGGGAGAGGCTTTTGAGGAGCTGGCGCCGGATCGGAGGATTCTGCTGTTTTCGCGTTCCTCCTGCGTCGGGATGCACCGTTATGGAGGAATCTGGACAGGGGATAATAGTTCCTGGTGGTCTCATCTGCAGATGAATCTGAAAATGCTGCCGTCGCTGAATATGTGCGGTTTTCTCTATGTGGGGGCAGACATTGGAGGCTTTATCGGTGATGTGACGGAGGATCTTCTCCTGCGCTGGCTGGCACTGGGGATCTTTACTCCGCTCATGCGCAACCATTCCGCGATGGGGACGCGCAGACAGGAGCCGTACACTTTTGAGCATACAGATGCTATGGCAGGGATCATCGGCCTGCGCTATCGGCTGCTTCCTTATTTATATAGCGAGTTTATGAAGGCTGCGCTTAAGGATGAAATGTATGCGCTTCCGCTTGGCTTTGTCTGGACTGAAGATGAAATTGCCAGAAGAGTGGAAGATCAGCTGATGATCGGGGAGAGCATCATGATCGCGCCGGTGTGCGAGCAGAACGCGATTGGACGTGTAGTCTACCTTCCCGAGGAGATGAAGCTCGTGCGTTTTGCGGGAACCGTTTTGAAAGAGGAAACCATTGTCAGCGCAGGTCATCATTACATCCCGGTCGCTCTGGACGAGGTCGTGTTTTTCATCCGCAGACACCATATTCTGCCGATTTGTCCGGGCGGAAAGAATACGGAGAGCACGGATTTTGACGCTATTTCCTGCCTCCATTTTGCAGACGAAGGGGATACTTATGAGTTATATGAGGACGATGGAATCAGTCGGCAGGTTACCCTGGAAGGACATATCCGGAGGATTGGACCTGACGCCTGCTGATAAACGATGTCTGAGATGTGCAATGTTGGCTGGCATATGATGTCAGGGATGTCTGGAAAGTACACTGTTTACTGACATATGGTGTCAGGAATAAGATTTACGCGATGTATTGTGAATAAACACAAAAAAATGGCGGGAGAACGCCGGAATTTGAAAAATAGTTAAAACAATAACAAAAAAGGCGAATTTTACCTGCACTTTCCTTGACAGATTCAAATTTGTATTATATAAATAGAGATGGAATTTTGCCGCTGCTTTTTGGCGGCCGCAAACATTTAGTAACTGTTCAGGTAAGAAAAATCCTGCGCTGCAGGAAGAGAACATGAAAGAAAGAGGTAGAGAGCAATATGGCATGTGTTGATTTAACCAAGTATGGCATTACCGGAGTCACAGAGATTGTACACAATCCTTCCTATGAAGTACTTTTTGAGGAAGAGATGAAGCCGGAGCTCACCGGATACGAAAAAGGGCAGGTCAGTGAGCTGGGTGCTGTAAATGTTATGACAGGCATTTACACCGGACGTTCTCCGAAAGATAAGTATATTGTCATGGATGAGAATTCCAAGGACACCGTATGGTGGACGACCGATGGCTATAAGAATGACAACCATCCGATGAGTGAGGAGACCTGGGCTGTTGTCAGGGATCTTGCAAAGGCAGAGCTTTCCGGCAAGAGATTGTTTGTTGTAGATGCATTCTGCGGAGCAAACAAGGACACCCGCATGGCGATCCGTTTCATTATGGAAGTCGCATGGCAGGCGCATTTTGTTGAGAATATGTTCATCAAGCCGTCAGCAGAGGAGCTTGAGACATTTGAGCCGGATTTCGTGGTTTACACGGCTTCCAAGGCAAAGGTTGACAATTATAAGGAGCTGGGTCTGAATTCTGAGACCTGTGTAGCGTTCAATATCACGAGCCGTGAGCAGGTGATCCTGAATACCTGGTACGGCGGTGAGATGAAGAAGGGTATGTTCTCCATGATGAACTACTATCTGCCGCTGAAGGGCATCGCTTCCATGCACTGCTCCGCAAATACAGATATGAACGGCGAGAACACAGCGATCTTCTTTGGTCTCTCCGGCACAGGCAAGACCACTCTTTCTACCGATCCGAAGCGTCTGCTGATCGGTGATGATGAGCACGGCTGGGACGACAACGGCGTGTTCAATTTCGAGGGCGGCTGCTATGCAAAGGTAATTAACCTCGATAAGGATTCCGAGCCGGACATCTACAACGCAATCAAGAGAAACGCACTTCTTGAGAACGTGACACTGGATGAGAATGGCAAGATCGATTTCGCTGACAAGAGCGTCACCGAGAATACTCGTGTATCTTACCCGATTAATCACATTGAGAACATTGTACGTCCGGTATCCTCTGCACCGGCCGCAAAGCAGGTGATCTTCCTGTCCGCAGATGCATTTGGCGTACTTCCGCCGGTATCCATCCTGACTCCTGAGCAGACACAGTATTACTTCCTGTCCGGTTTCACGGCAAAGCTGGCTGGTACCGAGCGCGGCATCACCGAGCCGACCCCGACTTTCTCCGCATGCTTTGGCCAGGCATTCCTGGAGCTGCATCCGACCAAGTACGCAGAGGAGCTGGTAAAGAGAATGGAGCAGAGCGGAGCGAAGGCTTATCTGGTAAACACCGGATGGAACGGCACCGGCAAGCGTATCTCCATTAAGGATACCCGCGGTATCATCGACGCAATCCTGGATGGCTCTATCCTGAACGCGCCGACCAAGAAGATCCCGTACTTTGATTTCGAAGTACCGACCGAGCTTCCGGGCGTAGATCCGGCAATCCTTGACCCGCGCGACACCTACGCAGATGCTTCTGAGTGGGAAGAGAAGGCAAAGGATCTGGCAGGCCGCTTCGTGAAGAACTTCGACAAGTACACGACCAACGAGGCTGGCAAGGCACTCGTAGCTGCCGGTCCGCAGCTGTAATTCCTGCGAAGCAACGAGCCAAGTAGCCGGAGCCATAAGGTATCCACCGGCAAGCCGGTTTCTCCGATGCTTGCATAAGGGTATTTGACTGGTTCATTGACTTCAGTGAATCCGGGATTCTGCGAAAAGGCAGGAGAGAGGTTACTGATATTCTGAATAAAGCTTAGAAATGGAAATGGCGTTCATATAATATGAGCGCCATTTTAATTTTGAATTGAAATAAATATTGCTTTTTAAGAACAAAAAGAAATGATATACTAATATTGTTACTATCCTTCTATACTGGTAACAGGAAGGAGGTGATATGATGTATACAATTTTATCCTTATTAATCTCTGTCACTGCTAATATTGTGTCGATGTACATAAGTAAATGGATTGACAGGAACAATGACCGGAGATCATGATTCGGAAGGAATACCTCACCGATAAAGAGGGAGAAAGCCCAGAGTGCTGCAACACTCTGGGCTTTCGGTTTTTTGGTATACAATTTTATCCTTTTTCTGCAACCTCATTATAACATGTCTGAACTGTTTTGCAAGTGTTTTTTGCACAGGTTACCACGATTCTCACAGCCGATTCTCACGGATTTTCACGGACGCAATTCTCACAGATTGTCTTCCTCTGGATTCCCTTCCGTTGTGTAGACCTGGCGCTTTCTGGCCATCTCGTCGCTTTCGAGATACTCGTCGTAGGTCGTGATCTTGTCGATCAGCTTGCCGTTTGGCAGGATCTCCATGATCCGGTTGGCAGTCGTCTGCACGATCTGGTGGTCGCGGGAGGAGAAAAGAATCACACCCGGGAATTTCATCATGCCATTGTTGAGCGCGGTGATGGACTCCATATCCAGGTGGTTGGTCGGCTCGTCGAAAAGCAGGACATTGGCGCCGGAGATCATCATCTTGGAGAGCATACAGCGCACGCGCTCGCCGCCGGAGAGCACCTTCATCTTTTTCACTCCGTCGTCCCCTGCGAAGAGCATTCTTCCGAGAAATCCGCGTACATAGGTGGCGTCCTTGATTTCTGAATAGCCGGTGAGCCACTCAACGATCGTCAGGTCGTTATCGAATTCGCGTGAGCTGTCCTTCGGGAAATAGGCCTGTGAGGTGGTCACGCCCCATTTGAAGGAGCCTTCGTCCGGCTCTATTTCTCCCATGAGAATCTGGAAAAAGGTCGTCTTGGCCAGTTCATTGCTGCCGACAAACGCGACCTTGTCGTCATGTCCCAGCGTGAAGGTCAGATCGTCTAGCACCTTGACGCCGTCGATGGTCTTGGAAAGGTTCTGCACCATCAGGACCTCATTGCCGATCTCACGGTTTGGCCGAAAATCAATGTAGGGATATTTGCGGCTTGAAGGCTTGATCGTATCAAGCTGAATCTTTTCCAGGGCGCGCTTTCGGGAGGTCGCCTGCTTGGACTTGGAAGCGTTTGCGGAGAAGCGGGAGATGAACTCCTGCAGCTCTTTGATTTTTTCCTCTTTTTTACGGTTGGCTTCCTTCATCTGGCGGATCAGAAGCTGGCTGGACTCATACCAGAAATCATAGTTTCCGGCGTACAGCTGGATTTTTCCGTAGTCAATGTCCGCGATCTGTGTGCAGACCTTGTTCAGAAAATAACGGTCGTGGGAGACCACGATGACTGTGTTGTCAAAGTTAATCAGAAATTCCTCCAGCCAGGCGATCGCGTCCAGATCCAGGTGGTTGGTCGGCTCGTCCAGCAGCAGGATGTCCGGATTGCCGAAAAGCGCCCGGGCCAGCAGGACCTTCACCTTTTCGTTGCCGTTCAGATCCTTCATCAGATTGTAATGAAGATCGGTGTCGATACCGAGTCCGTTTAAAAGCGTGGCAGCGTCTGACTCCGCCTCCCAGCCATTCATCTCGGCAAACTCGCCCTCCAGCTCGCTGGCGCGGATGCCGTCTTCGTCAGAAAAATCCTCCTTCGCGTAGATCGCGTCCTTTTCCTTCATGATATCATACAGACGCTGATTTCCCATAATGACAGTATCCAGTACCGGAAATTCGTCATATTTAAAATGATCCTGCTCCAGCACGGACAGACGCTGCCCGGGAGTCATGGATACATCCCCCTTTGTCGTTTCCAGCTGCCCGGAGAGAATCTTCAGAAAAGTAGACTTCCCCGCACCATTCGCCCCGATCAGGCCATAGCAGTTGCCCTCGGTAAACTTGATATTGACGTCTTCGAAGAGGGCTTTCTTGCCGATCCGAAGCGTTACATTATTTGCACTGATCATACTAAAATCTCCATACCGCTTTCTGTAAAAGTTCCTTAGTTGCGCTCTTTAGATTATACACAAATAGAGCCGTTTTTCAAGGGAATTTTTGCCGGAGATGTTTATCTTTACAATCCGGAAATGATTTTGTATAATGTGAGCCGAAGGGATTCTCGCTGCTTGCAGCAGAGAATCACGAGGCTCAACGAGCAGCTACGCTGCGAGTACGAAGGTGACCAGAAGAAATTTGCGGCGCCTGCACACTCCCCCGCATTCTTTCATACATTAATCTGTAAGAAGGGGCAATGTATGGGAGAATGTTATGGCAAAAGTGATATTGGACGCCGGTCACGGCGGTGTTGAGCCGGGAGCGGTTTACGAGGGGCGTAATGAGAAAGATGATACTCTGCGGCTGACCCTCGCGGTGGGCGATATTCTGGAAGAAAATGGTGTCGAGGTAGCTTATACCCGGACGGAGGATGTATATGATACGCCGCTTCAGAAGGCGCAGATTGCGAACGAGCAGGGCGGTGATTTTTTTGTTTCCTTCCATAGAAATGCCAGCCCTCAGGCGAACCAGTATTCCGGTGTAGAGACGCTGGTTTATGATTTGTCCGGGGAAAAGGTGGCGCTGGCGGAAGCGATTAATGCGGAGCTGGCTGAAGTTGGTTTTCGTGATCTTGGTGTAAAAGAACGCCCGGATCTGATTGTCTTAAAGCGCACCTGGATGCCGGCTGTGCTGGTGGAGGTCGGTTTTTTAAATACAGACGCGGATAATGCACTCTTTGACAGTGAGTTTGCCGCTATCGCGGAAGCGATTGCGGGAGGCATTTTAAGTACGTTGGAAGAAGAAGGAAAACTGGAAAATGCTTCTGGAGAGACGGCATCTCCCGGGCAGGACGCAGGCACTGGAATTGCTGAAGCTGCTCCGGATTCTCCTGCGGGCAGTACGGAGGCCCCTGAAACAGTCAGACTGTACCGGGTGCAGACAGGGGCTTATCGGAACCGTGCTTATGCGGAGGATTTGCTTTATCGATTGCAGCAGCAGAATTATCCAGCGTTTCTTCTTTATGAAAATGGTCTGTATAAGGTGCAGGTGGGGGCGTTTGCGCAGCTGGATAACGCAGTGCGGATGGAGGCGGCTCTGCGAAGGGCGGGGTATTCGACATTTATTACTACGATGTAAAAGGGAAAGCATGGAGAACGCAAAGAGTGTGCTTTTAAAAAAGATACAGGAACCTCTGATGAGGTGGTTTGATGAAAACGCGCGGACTCTCCCCTGGAGGGAGGATCCCTCGCCTTATCATGTCTGGGTGTCGGAGATTATGCTGCAGCAGACCAGGGTGGAGGCAGTGAAGCCTTATTATGCGCGGTTTATGGAAGTGCTTCCAGATATTGGGGCTCTTGCACACTGCCCGGAGGATCAGCTGCTGAAGCTGTGGGAGGGCCTTGGATACTATAACCGTGTGCGGAACATGCAAAAGGCGGCCCTTCTGGTGATGGAAAATTATGACGGACGGCTTCCTGCATCCTATGAGGAGCTGCTTGCACTTCCGGGGATCGGCAGCTATACGGCAGGGGCGATTGCGTCCATTGCGTATGGGCAGGCAGTGCCTGCCGTGGATGGAAATGTTCTGCGCGTTATCAGCCGTGTCACGGAAAATGCGGAGGATATCGCGAAGCAGTCTGTAAAAAAAGAAATCGAAGAAGAACTGAAAAAAGAAATGCCGAAGGATCGTCCGGTCACATTTAACCAGGCACTGATGGAGCTGGGAGCGCTCATCTGTGTACCAAACGGACCCCCGGCCTGTGAAAATTGCCCTCTGCACCAGATTTGTCTGGCCTGTCAGAGCGGCCGCCAGACGGATTTTCCGGTGAAGTCGGGGAAAAAGCCCCGCCGCGTAGAGGAACGCACCTGTCTGGTGATCCGGGACGGCGTGCATGCCGCGATTTGCCGCCGGCCTTCGCGGGGGCTGCTTGCAGGGCTTTACGAGCTGCCGAACAGGGAAGGGCATCTGACCTGGGAGGAGGCTCTGGCCGCAGCCGCGTCGATCGGATTTTCTCCGATCCGGGTGCGGCCTCTCCCGGATGCAAAGCACATTTTCAGCCACGTCGAATGGCAGCTGACGGGGTATCTTGTACTGGTGGAGGACTGCGAAGAACGCCTGGACGCTTCCACATCAGAGGGAGAGAACCTGCTGTTCCTGGAGCCGGAGCAGATTCGAAAAGAGTATCCGATCCCGAGCGCATTTGCCGCTTACCGGAGGTTTTTGTTTGCACCTGTAACGGAGATTGATACGGACTACGACCAGAGAAGATAAGGTGAACGGTTCAGCCGGCGCCTGCATCTCCGATTTTCTGTAAAATCGGGACAGGAAATATTCCTGCCTTACATCGAGGTTTTTTGCATCGTGCTATCGGCGAAACGGGCAGAAAGCCCATGGAATTACGATACGGGCTACTGTCAGAGCCCTGAGTTAAGGATCAGAGAGCGGCTGATATCACAAACTGATAAAACAAAAGAAGGAAAAGGTTATGAAAATTTTGACAGTAGCGATTCCATGCTACAATTCCGAAGAATACATGGAAAAATGCATCAGATCGATCCTCCCGGTTGGGGACGAGGTGGAGATTCTGATTGTGGATGATGGGTCCGCGAAGGACCGTACGCCGGAAATAGCGGATCGGTATGAGGCGAAATATCCGCAGATTGTGCGGGCGATTCACCAGGAAAACGCGGGACACGGCGGAGCGGTCAATACAGGAGCACGCAATGCGTCCGGCCTTTATTATAAGGTCGTTGACAGCGACGACTGGGTGAACACAAAGAATCTGGCGAAGATTGTCCGCACGATGCGCGATCTGGAAGCAGAGGGCGGTGTGGACATGCTCCTGGCTAATTTTGTTTATGACAAGGTCGGTGCGCGGCACAAGAGACTGATGCGTTTCAATGGGATTTTTCCGGCGGATCAGACCTTTTCCTGGGACGATATGCGGCATATGCCTCAGACAAAGTATATCCTGATGCATAATGTCTTTTACCGCACGCAGATGCTGCGGGAGAGCGGGATGGAGCTCCCGGAGCACACCTTCTATGTGGACAATATTTTCGCGTTTCAGCCGCTGCTGCATGTGAAAAAGCTTTATTATATGGATGTGAATCTGTACCATTACTTCATTGGGCGCGAGGACCAGTCGGTGAATGAAAAGGTGATGATCGGCAGGATTGATCAGCAGATCCGTGTAAACAAAATCATGATTGACGTGATGGCCGGGGCGGATTTTTCGGATAAGGACCCAAAACTGAAAAAATACATGCTGAATTATCTTTCTAAGATTATGACGGTGACTTCCATCATGCTGATCCTTTCCGGCACGGACGAGGCACTCGCAAAGAAGGAGGATATCTGGAAATACCTGAAAGAAAAGGATGGAGAGGTCTATCAATCGCTTCGGCACAATGTCTTCGGTGTCTTTATGAATCTTCCGGGCAGGGTCGGACGGAAAGTCTCCGTCGGTGCCTACAAGCTGGCACAGAAATTTGTGGGATTTAATTGAAAGACCTAAACCCCCAGCTATGCTGGGGAGAATAGAGTAAGTGGAAAC
>JAJBVE010000160.1 GCA_020859995.1 Clostridiales bacterium | reverse complement strand
CAGCCCAAGTATCTTCGGTTTCCCGCGCACAGCAGGAAACCACTGTCCGGAAGCCATTATTTTGCGCAAAACGTGCCAGGGCAAGGGCGTCGGTCAGCGTATGGATTTCGTCCGCGTTTATCCGGATCGCGTTCCCTGCTCCATTGCGAATCCCACGCGCAAGACGTTTTCGATCCGCGTGAAAAAGCGCTCCGCCAACGATCTCCACCCGCCCGCCAAGACGTTCCGTCAGCATTTTCCAGCCATCCCAGTCATTTTCTTCCAATCCGTCCTCCAGCACCCGGATCGGATAGGTTCGGCAGAGCTCCTCCAGATAAGTGATCATATCCGCCCGGTCTCGCCGGACATGATGTCCGCTCCTGGCACTTTCCTTTTCGAACACATAGCAGCCCGAAGCTTCCTCGTACAAGTTCCCGGACGCCGCATCCAGTCCCAATACAACATCCTCTCCCGGTCTGGCGCCGGCTCTTTGAATAGCGTCAACTACCAGAGAAAGCGCTTCCTTTGTGTCTGTCAGATCCGCCAGAAGCCCTCCGTTCCTGCCAGTCACGGCCGGGCAGCCTTTTTCCGTCAGAATCTGTCTCATCTGCTGATAAACCTGCACACAGATCCGCAGTCCCTGTCCGTAACAGCGCATCCGCACCGGCATAATCAGGATTTCCTGGAAATCCATGGAATTCGGCACACAGCTGCCCCCGTCTAAAACGCTCATCATTGGTGCCGGCAGAGTACATGCCATCATTCCTCCAAGATAACGATAGAGCGGCCAGGAGAGCGTTCTGGCAGCACAGGATGCCAGAGCCAGGGACACTCCCAACGCGTCTCCATGGTGGCTGAGAATCCGATCCAGTACCGCCTGCTCGTAGACATTTTCTCCGATCAGCACACCCGGCAGTACCGTATTTACAAAATGGCAGACATCCGAAACGCGCTGCTCCCCCGAATCTGTCTCTTCATCCGCCAGGGTCTTTCCCCCGCGCGGACGACAGAGCGCGCCCTCAGGAAGCACAACCTTTCCAATGCTGCCATCTTCTGTCATAACTTCTATTTCCGCCGCGGGAAGTCCTCTCGAATCCAGGACTACCCGTGCGTATACATCAGCCACAGGCATATTATTGCACATTCTATTTCCTCCTTACCCGCACAGCCCCTCGAAAACAGCTATGTGCCATTTCCCCTTATCGGCCGCGCAAAAACGCGGTCCGGCTGTCACTCTCTGGAAATAGTATGCCCGTTCACTTTCATTTCACTCAAAAACTACGATTCCACATTTTCCCTCTTCCGCGCAGGCGAGTGTCCGCATCGGTCAGGGAAGCATGGCCAACCGTTTTAGTTAAACCGACTATTGTAATCCTCAAAGCCATCCTCGAAGCCGTCGTCAAAGCCTTCCAGGCCGTTATCTTCTGAATCATCATATGGGAGGGTATCGATTTCATCGTCTTCATCCTGGACTTCATTTTCATCCGTATCGGCGTCCTCTCCGGAGTCCTCTGCCTCTTCCTCTGAGTCCTCAGCGTCAGAAGAAGAGCCCGCCTGCAATGTCACTTCCACATCGCGCGCTTCGTAGACACCGTTATTAGCCGTCTGCACTTCCAGCGTAATCGTCTCGCCCGGCGCGTAATAGCTCATCTTCTCAATCAGCTCCGTCGAACTGCTTACGCTCTCTCCCTCAATCCCGGAGATAATGTCGCCGCTCATAATGCCTGCCTCATCCGCGGCAGAGCCTTCCGTAACTTCATATACAAAAGCGCCGGCCGGCATATTGTAGGTTTCAACCGCCTCGTCTGAAACAGTCAGCACCGTCGCCCCAATGTAGCCTCGTTCAGAATCGCTTAATTTGTCTCTGGTCTCTTTATTAATCAGCTGCTCCAGAACCGGGATGGCGTCATCCATCGGAATCGCGTAAGCCATTCCTTCCGCGTCATCTTCCGTCTCCTTAGCCACACCGATGCCGATCACTTCGCCGGAAGCGTTCAGAAGCGCGCCGCCGCTGCTGCCCAGATTGGCTGCCGCGTCTGTCACAATCACTTCCATAGCGACGCCGTCCACCTCGATCTCACGATTCAAAGCACTGATCACGCCCACCGTCACGCTCTGTCCATAGCCCAGGGCATTGCTGATCGAAATTGCCGCCTGGCCGACCTTCAGATCTGCCGAGCTGCCAAGCGTCGCGACACTGAGCTGATCCAGCACAGACTCTTCGATATCTGAGAGTTCGACCGCCACCACAGCCAGATCTGTAGAGGAGCTCGTACCCTTAACCTTTCCGGAAACTGTCAGCTCTTCTTCTTCCGCTTCTACTGAAAAGCTGACCGTCAGACTCTCGGCGTCACTTACCACATGATAATTCGTCGCGATCAAAAGCTCCGAATCGCTCTTCGCTATAATAATGCCGGTCGCTGCCGTCTCTACCTCTTCGGTCACCGTTTCGCCGGAATAATAAAAATAATCTGAATCGTCATCCGTGGAAACCGTCTCTTCCGAGACACAGGTGATCGTCACAATCGAAGACATGCACTGCTCAACAATCGCCGAAACATCCGTCGTCACGATACCACTGACCGCCGTGCCCTCTCCGGACGCGGTACTGAGCTGAATCTCCTCGGACTCACCCTCATTGGCCGTTTCCGCGGCTTCCTGGGAGGTTTCTGCTTCTCCATCCGCAAGAGCAGCCGTATCCGCCTCTCCTTCATCAGCATCGGCAGAATCAGGAGAAGCCTCCGTCCCCGCTTCCCCATCAGAATCAGCGTCTTCCTCCGAGTCATCATCAGAAGAAGACGCGCCTCCTCTGTTCAGCGTCACGCGCTCGGATTCTTCCGACTGGATCTCGTCCGTATTCGAGGAGTCTGCCGAATCTGTCTCGGAAATGCTTTCCGCCTCGTCCGCAGATACTTCATCCGCTGAAACCTCCAGTGTACCAGCAGCATTTTCGTCCGCCACGGTCTCTTCCGCACCGGTACTATTTTCAGGCGCCATATTTTCTTCGTCCTTCGAGGAGTCATCGTCCGTCACAATATTCAGCGTCACACGCTGCGTCTCTTCCGTCTCCTGCGCATTTACCTCTTTGAGTACACGCAGAGTGCCGGCTTCCGCGCACGCGCCGGCCAGCACTGCCACTGAAAGCGCCGCCACGCCATACTTTTTCCATTTCTTCATAGCAGCCAATCCCCTTTCATCACTATACTCAGACAGAGCGCGTACCCTGACTGTTGATCTGTACTTACAGGAACGCGCTCTGTCTGTAGAACACTTTTCCGCGAATCTTGTTACAAGATACCGCAGAATTGTGTTTTTCATGTGATTAATTTCTATCCAATCTTGATAATTTAACAAAGTAAAAACACGCTTGATGGAAAATCATCCAATCCCCGCACGCGATTATTCTTGCGCCAGCAATGCTTCATGCGCCAGCAATCATTCATGCGTCGGCAATGTTTCATGTGCCCGTAATCATTCATGCGTCAGCAGAGATTTCCCCGTCATCTCAGCAGGCTGCTCCATGCCCATCAGTTCGATCAGTGTCGGGACAATATCCGCCAGACGTCCGCCTTCACGGAGGCCAACGCCCTCGCCGCAGTTCACCAGAATAAACGGCACCGGGTTGGTCGTATGCGCAGTGAAAGGCGCGCCTGTCTCATAGTCAATCAGCTGCTCCGCATTTCCATGATCCGCGCAGATAAACAGCTTGCCGTCCACAGATTTCACAGCCTCAACCACCTTGCCCACACACTCGTCCACGGTCTCAATCGCCTTAATCGCAGCGGAAAGCACACCCGTGTGTCCAACCATATCAGGGTTCGCAAAGTTGGTAATCACCACGTCATATTTGCCGGAAGTCACCGCGCCGACCACCTTCTCGCACACCTCGGGTGCGCTCATCTCGGGCTGCAGATCATAAGTCGCCACCTTCGGAGACTTCACCAGAATGCGGTCCTCTCCCGGATTCGGCGCCTCGACGCCTCCGTTAAAGAAGAAGGTCACATGCGCGTATTTCTCCGTCTCGGCAATTCTCGCCTGCGTCATATTGTGCGCCGCCAGATACTCGCCAAAAGTATTTGTCACAGAAATCTTCGGGAAAGCCACGGTCTTGTTGGGGATCGTCACGTCGTATTCCGCGAAGCACACATAGGTCACGGAAACGCGCGGTCCGCGGTCGAATCCGTCAAACTCATCACAGCAGAAGGTGCGGGTCAGCTCTCTTGCCCGGTCCGGACGGAAATTAAAGAAAATCACGGAATCCCCGTCCTTTACTGTTGTCACCGGAGCACCGTCCTTCATCACCACCGTCGGCAGGACAAACTCATCGGTCACGCCCTTTTCATAAGACTGTGCCACCGCTTCAACTCCGGAAGCCGCCGTCTCGCCCTCGCCGTAAACCAGAGCGCGATACGCCTTCTCCACGCGATCCCAGCGATTGTCACGATCCATCGCGTAATAACGGCCGGAAACAACGCCGATCTCGCCCACGCCGATCTCCTGCATTTTATCCGTCAGCTCCTGCACATAATCTTTTCCGGAAGACGGCGGCGTGTCACGTCCGTCCAGGAAACAATGTACATACACCTTTTTCAGGCCATAATTTTTCGCCATCTGCAGCAGCGCGTACACATGCGTGTTGTGGCTGTGTACACCGCCGTCGGAAAGCAGACCCCACATATGAAGACTGGAATCATTTTTCTTAGCGTTCTCCATCGCGCGCTTCAGCTCGGCATTCTCAAAAAAGTCGCCGTCCTCGATCTCTTTCGTAATCCTCGTCAGATCCTGGTAAACCACACGGCCGGCGCCCATATTCATGTGGCCTACCTCCGAATTACCCATCTGCCCGTCCGGCAGTCCCACAGACAGACCACTCGCCGCGCCCTGTACAAACGGGCAGGTCGCCATCAGGTCATCCATCACAGGTGTCGACGCCTGCGCGATCGCGTTGCCCTCTGTCTTCTCATTCAGTCCATATCCGTCCAGAATCATTAATACTGTTGGTTTTTTCATCTCATTATTCTCCTCACTTTTTATCGATCGCTTTTGATTCACTTCAGATCTTTTGAGGAGCCTTTGGAGGACCTATTTAAATCCTCTGGAGAGCCCTGTTAAGATCCTTTGGAAAGTTCTTCAAGATCCTTTGAGGAACCTTCAGTCCCTTTTGAATCTTTCTCATGTCTTTTCCCACGCTTTCCCGAGTATAGCACGCGTTTTATGAAAAAGCAAGACCGCGCCTTCCTTTGCCAAAAAACAATGACCGTCAGAAAGGCGGCCTCACAAATCAGAATGGCGTAAATCACGCTGCCCAAAACCGCCTCCGCTCAAAACCACAGCCGCGCAGATCAGGCCTCCGGCCACCAGAGCATCCATCTTGGAATTGGTGGAAATCCAGCCACTCATCCGGAAGCAATAGCACCAGTAAAGTACCGCGACCAGCGCAAAAGCCGCTGCCCGGCGCCAGGCAGCAGGCAACCTCGCGCCATCCTGGCCAGAGGTTCGATTCCACGCGTCGCCAGCGGCGGTCGTTGCTCTGTGCGCATTTTCAACGGCAGGCATTTCGTCTTTGATACTTGTCCCCGGAATCAGCTGCCACAGCCCCAGCAGCACAAGCATCCCCAACATAGCAAAACAGGTCGTCCGCACGGTTCCGTCAATCAGGACCGGACTTTGCTCCAGCGAGCAGACCACCACCAGAATCGCCAGCGCAGCCAGCCAGATTCTATATAGTATTTGACTAATCTTCATATTGAAGTCCCTCCTGCATACATTCCAGCGCTTCTATCTGTCCATAAACCCACGGCACTGTCTGTAACGCCGATAAAACATGCAGCTGTATGTTCGCTGAGACATCTCCGCTGAGACATTTCCACTGAAACATACACTCATACATTCCTGGCACATCTGTCATGAGCAGCGTGAGCCTCCGTTTACAGCATTACAGGTTCATTATCTGCCGCTCTTCACTCATTGTCTTTTGTACCTGCCTGTATCCGGGTATCCGATATAGGAATCGCAGACGGCAGCCCGTTTTTCTCGTCCCACATGACCAGCAGCGTGCCGGAGCGCACCGCAATACTGCTCTTTACACCTGTAAACTCATTGCTCACTCCCAGCGCCCTGTCGCAGGTCAGGGTGGCATTCTCCAGCGAATATTTCAATCCCCGTTCATATACGCCCGAGGCATTCGTCCCCATGCAAAAAACCGAAACCATCCCGGATGCTGTTTCCGGAAAGGACAGCTCTCCATCCGTAACCGCCATAATCACACTGCCCGATCCGATCAGATACCCCTCCAGTCCTTCCTTCGACATCCCCGTCAGCAGCTGGACATTCGCGAGTGTGTGATCCAGCCGCCCGCCCAGTCCTCCATAGAGAAAAAAGATTCTGTATCCTTCTTTTTGCGCGTAGGCGACCGCCAGTGCCATGTCCGTATCATCCTTAATCGGCGAGTGACGGATCAGATGCTCATGCTCCGGCACCACCTCCAGCGAATCAAAATCTCCCAGCAGGACATCCGGCTTCCGCCCAAGCTTTTGCAGATGCCGGTAACCGCCATCCGCCGCAATGAGCAGATCCTCCGTCCCCGGAACCGCTCCCGCCAGAAACCCGCCGAACTCGCCCGCGCCGATGATATAGCACTTTTTCCCCGCAGATGCCTTCCCTACAAGTGTACTTTCCTCTAATGTACTTTCCGCCAATGCGCTTTCCTCTAATGTACTTTCCGCCAATGCGCTTTCCTCTAATGTACTTTCCTCAGCTGTCTTTATCACAAAATCCTGTTCTGCTCTCAACGAGACACCTCCCGATTCGTCTCGGCTCCTTTACTGACTGACAGATCGCCTGCATCCAGCACCTTAATCAGTTCTTCATGAATCTTCCCATTTGTCGCCAGAACCGGCTGCGGATGCTCCGGTGAAATCAGTTCACCACGGTAATCCGTCACCTCTCCGCCCGCCTCCCGGACAATCAACATCCCTGCCGCAAAATCCCACGGCTTTAAAAATTGCTCAAAATAAGCATCCACCCTCCCGCAGGCAACATACGCCAGATCCATCGCGGCAGAACCCAGCCGGCGAATATCCTGCGCGCGCAGGAACACATCCTTGATCTGCGAAAAAACACTGTCCGCGTACTCATGCGAATAAGGCGTCGTCCCTACCGAAACCAGACTGTCCGCAAGCGACGTCGAATCGCTTACATGAATCGGCTTTCCATTCAATACAGCCCCCTGACCCTTCACCGCAAAAAACAGTTCCTCCATCCAGGGGTTGTAAATCATGCCCGCCACAACCTCATGCTGCTCGGCAAGTGCCAGTGAAATACAGTTCTCCGGGAAATGATGAATCAGGTTCGTCGTCCCATCCACCGGATCCAGGATCCAAACCGGCCGTTCAAAATCAATCGTCCGGTTGTCCTTTTCCTCTCCCATAAACTGGATCATCGGATACTTTTCGGCAAGTTTCCCGCAAAGCGTCCGCTGCACAGCCAGATCCACCTCCGTCACAAAATCCGCGCGTCCCTTGGCCGTAATACGCGCGGCCGCCGCATTGTTGCTAAAAAGGCCGGCGGCTTCCTTCACCAGCGTCTCTACCTCATGAAAATCAATTGATTGCAAAACAAACATAAATCCTGCACCTCTTCCTCATCAACAGCCCGCTGCTTTATCCTCGTCCATAGCAAACTGTCAAACATCAGACAACCGCCTCTATCAAGATCTTATCGCCAAGAATAATTTTCTTTATACCGATCTCCTTCTTCTTAATATTCCCCCTGCAAAAAAGTTCTCAACGCACGCAGAGTGGTAGTCTTTCCATATTGTCTTGCATGGTTAATCGTAAAATAATCGATTCTTTTTCCAGTGCCCGCATATAATTGAACCTTGGCTCCGTTTTTACGATCTTATCAAACTCCGTCTGAAGCTCTCTGTTCGGTATTCTCACGCAACCATCATAATAATTTAAATAGCCATATACAGTCATAACCGAAAGGTTCTCGTCCCTCTTTTCCAGCTTCTGTGCCGTAGTCGCATATTCCGATATGTCTGCCCGTATCGACTCACCCGCAACAAGCAACATTACAGCTTCCCTAACGCCATCAATATCATTCAGGACATAATCTTTCAGTTCTTCATATTCACCTGCTTTCGACCAGAAATTTCCCAGACTGTTCTGCGACAGCGCAAACACAACTGAGTTAGGATTATAAAGTCCCGAATCTTCTTCCAGGTAATAACCATCATACCAATCCTTCAGTTCCTCGCGCGTAAAAACAGGTTGTAAAACATTTTCCAGGTATCGCTGATACAGTTCATCTACTTCTTCTGCTGTAAAGCCAAAATATTTATCAAACACCGATCTTCCAGCCATATTATATTCAGCAAAATGGTTCATTGTATCGCTGCCGGAATATTTCTTGATCGGAAGGATTCCCGTTATATAAGTCAATTCAATATACGGGCGATCCTTAGTCAGGTCGCCCAGAAAAGCGGTAAATCTGCCTCGATCCATTTCTGTAAAATAAGATCTGTGAAAAATATAATCCCACTCGTCAATAACCAGAATAAATTTCTCACCACGATACTTTGCAGAAACATTGCGCAGCATTGAACCCACAGTATCGCCCCGGCGATGTACCGCATCAGGATACGTCTCCCTGATATCACTGATAAGTCCTTCCTTAATATATTCAATGTATTGATCATACGACTCACAGTCATCCGGACCCTTGCTAAAATTGATATAAATTACATTATGCCGATTTAAATGCAGCGTAAATCCTTCTTTAGAAGCGATCTTTCGTTTTGAAAAAACTGCGCTGCTGTCAATTCCGCGGCTAAAAAAAGACGCGATCATCGCAGCCATCACAGATTTTCCAAATCTTCTTGGACGCGTGACAGCGATATTACTGCCGCCTTGCTCCACCAGTGGGAAAAGCTCCTTTAATAATTCTGTCTTATCTACAAAATAAGGTTTCTTTATTTCCCGCTCATAAAGTTCAAACGCATCTGTTGAATTCAGGTAATATCCCATTCACCCTTTACCCCCTGGTTTATTACAAACAGCATAAATCTTTCAGGATTTCTGAACGCTTAAAGTATAAATCAAGCTCACTCTTTTCACTCTAATATTCATTAAGAAATATTTCAGTCAGCCATTGCAGCCGCTTTCCTCTTCAGTTCCTCGATTTGGCCTTTCTGCTCTTCAATCTGAGCCAACTGTTTCTCGATCTGGCTGTCTTTTTCTTTTAACTGTACCTGCTGTTCCTCAATCTGCCCTTTCTGCTCCTCTATCTGAGCCTGCTGCTCTTCGATCATGTACTGTACAGTATTTTTGTCCATTTCCTGCAGTGCCTCTGAAAAACATCCCATAATATCCTCCATATTCCCACACAGCCTATAGACTTCATTGTACAACTCCTGGAATTCCGGATACTGCCGAATCAGAAGCTCTATCATCTCCGGGGCATCCTCGCACAAAAAAGTCAGCCATGCGTCAAGCTCGCTTTTGATACCTCTATTGTGCAAAATCTCACGGAAAATGTCAAGCGGAACATAGACATATTCTTGCGGCATATGGACTGCAAGTCCTGTGTCGAATTTCGTCTTCCCATAATGGATATACCTGTCCGGAATATCCTTGCATTCATCCGGGCTGTTCTCGAAAAGAATGACTGTGTAGACATCCTTAATAAACCGGTACGAAAACGATATCTGCCTGGACTTCTTGTCCGTCTTCACGCGCTGGTACTGCCGGAGCAACAGGTCCGCCGAATAGCAGCTGCTCCTCTGTCCAGGGAATGCGTAGCCGATCTTCTGCATCTCGATGTTGGCGATGCTCCCGTCCTCCAGCTTCACCACGATGTCCATGGCGAGCAGGGAGTCCTCCGCCGCCATCCGGCTCTCGTTCGGCAGCACCTGGAGGATTTTCACCCTCTTTTTGAGTAAAAGGGAAAGAAATTTCTCCAGCCTTTCTGGATGTATATCCGGGTTCATCACCTGTTTGAAGAAGGTGTCGTACAGCATCTTGCAACCCTTCACGCCGGTGCAGAAGTCCAGAAAGTCCTTCTGCTGATCGGGGCTCCAGCTCCTGTAGAGCGCGTCCAGGGACGGTTTCCGGCTAATTTCTGTCAAAACCTCCTGCTTGGTGCGGATCATCGGAAAGTATTTTTTCAAAATCTTTTCAACCATACACATATCTCCTTATTCTTTTTTTGATATATGTTATGATTTTATATCCGATGATAAGCGAGAGCAAGAAACACATTTGTAAGAATTAATTAACTTTTTATTAATGCACTTGCTGCATGTTGCTTTTTCATTCAGAATGATGCCTTTTGCGGATTCAAGGCGAACATCATCCCTACCGATCCGGCGAACTATAAGTTCATGCGGGAAGTGTACGGGATGGATCCAGCATTAAGCGAGTAGACTCGCACAGGTAACTGATTAAGTCAGCCACCACCGGTTCAACCGGTGGTTTGGTATTGGCCCTCCAAAGGGC
>JAJBVE010000080.1 GCA_020859995.1 Clostridiales bacterium | reverse complement strand
GCAAAAAATCTGGGATTCGGTTAAACCACAGCTTTTTATTCTTTGGCGCTGTTTTCGCAAAATCACAGTTGTACAAACGTAATTATTTTGCTATACTGGATTCAGTTTTATGCAAAAAACACATCAGATCCGGCAGATTTGTCCGACAGATCTGTCCGTTTCATCCAAAAAGAATCGTAACTGTGCAGCTATTGAACAGTTACGATGAATCCAATCAGAAAGGGTATGCGTTTATGCAGTCTGAAAGAGAAAAAAAGAATCAGGAAGCAGCCATCCGGCAGGCACTTGAGCATCACGAATTTATCGTTTACTATCAGCCGCAGTACAAAGCACTCCGCGGGCAGCTTGCCAGTGCAGAAGCCCTCGCGCGATGGAAAAAGCCGGACGGCAGCATCGGCATGCCCGGCGAGTTTATTCCCTATATGGAAGAGGGCAGCCTGATCTGTGAGCTGGACTGGCAGATTCTGCGGGAAGTCTGCAGGTTTTTGAAAAATCGAATCGACACAGGTGAGGACGTTGTGCCCATCGCAGTCAATTTTTCCAGAAACCACCTGGACGAGGATGATTTTGTCGGCAGACTTTGCGGCCGGATTGACCAGATGCAGATCCCGCATGAGCTGATTCTTGTTGAAATTACAGAATCCTCTCTGGCCAGCGATTCGGAGCGGATCATCCCGCTCGTCGCTTCTATCCGGGCGCATGGATTCCATGTGGCCATCGATGATTTCGGCAGCGGTCTTTCTTCGTTAAGTATGGTGAAGGATGTCGATGCGGATATTTTAAAAATCGACCGCTCGCTGCTCTTTGGCGATCTTGGCAATGACAAGGACCGCATTGTGCTGGAAAGTATCTATGAGTTTGTGAAGCGCCTGCATCTGACCACTGTGGCAGAAGGTGTAGAGACCCGTGAGCAGCTGGGCTTTCTGCGCACCTGCGGCTGCGACCTGATCCAGGGGTACCTGTTTGCGAAGCCCATGCCGGAGGATGCATTCTCACAGATCTGCAGCCGCCAGACGACCGCCCGGGCAAACACAAAAGTCTGCGGCCATCCGGCGACCGCCCAGGAAGACATAAAAAATGATAAAGGAGAAACCGTTTCCGAGCCTGCTTCCGAAGACATCCTGATGATCCAGCCGCGCTCCAGTGCCATGCAGCTGCTCACGGAAGTGATTTTCAAAAAATTTCCTCTCGTCATTTTTTCAAACCTGACACGCAACAGCTACTATATGATGACCTATGATAATTTTACTACAACCTCCTGCCCGCCTGCCGGTGTGTTTGACGAGCTGATCGTTCATGGCGCGTCCTCCATGCACCCGGAGGATCAACAGCTGTTTGCCGATACCTTCCGCAGTGATTCACTTCTGGCGGCGCACGCCGCCGGACAAGAATGTGTGCGCATCGTGACCAGACAGCTCGGAGACGACGGAATCTACCGCGCTGTAGAAACTGCAGATTATTTTGTAAAAAGTCCGGATTCGGATGATGTACTCGTGATTACGCTTTGCCAGAATGTATAAAATTTGCCCGCGCCCCTGCGCATCATAAAAAGCCCCCTGGTCTGCCACATTTTCACACGGTAAACCAGAGGGTTTTTCATCTTATCAACTTATCATTTTATCCATTTTCCTGTCTATCACCCAAAGCGATCAGCAGTCCATCAGGAAGTCTTCCTGCTGGATATCACGTCGAAGATAACCGCAACCAGCAGCACCGCGCCTTTTACCACGTACTGCCAGGAGTCACCGATACCCATGATGGACATGCCCATGTTAATGACGCCCAGAAGCAGTGCGCCGATGATGACGCCGCCGATCGTACCGCTGCCGCCGTATGCGGATGCGCCGCCGATGAAGCAGGAGCCGATGGCGTCCATCTCAAAGGAGTTGCCGGTGGAGCCGTTTACAGAACCGACACGCGCCAGGCAGAGCAAACCGCAGAGGCCGGCAAGCAGTCCCATGTTCGCGTAGGCAAAAAAGTAAACCTTATTCGTATTGATACCAGACAGCTGTGTCGCCTTCTCATTGCCGCCCACTGCGTAGAAATAACGGCCGAAGGCGGTTCTGGAAGTAATGAAGTTGTAAATCAGGCAGATCGCTACTACCCATACCAGCATAACAGAAATGCCCTTATACTGGCAGAGCAGATGGCAATACCACAAAACCAGAACCGAAATCACTGCCGCGCTGCCGAAGTCCGCAATCGCGCTGTTCTGGCGGTAGCCCTTTTTCGCTTTACTCGCGCGGGAGGAAATCTTACTGTAGAAGATAATGATAACCGCGACCGCGCCAATTACCATCGGAGAGAGAATGCGGCTGTCCGTATCCAGTCCCGGAATCTTGATATATGCGGTAAAAATGTTCAGGAACGCCTTGTTCTGAACAGATACCGTCTTGCTGTTGAGGACCAGACGGCCAAATCCGCGGAACATAAACATGCCGCCAAGTGTCGTGATAAACGGCGGAATCCGCATATAGCCAATCCAAAAGCCCTGCCAGATACCGGCCGCCAGGCCGATCAGCAGGCAGATAATGATTGTCAGATAAATGTTAAAGCCCATATTGGAAATCAGCACCGCCGCAACGCCGCCGACCAGGCAGATCACAGAGCCGACCGACAGATCGATGTTGCCGCCGGTCAGAATACACAGCAGCATGCCGCAGGCCATTACCAGCACATAGCCGTTCTGCAGCAGCAGGTTGGACATATTCTGCGCATAGAGCAGACGTCCGTCTGTCAAAAAGTAAAAGACAATAAATACTACGACAAGGGCAATGACCATCGTATATTTGCGGATAAAAGTCATGACATCAAGCTTGCCCGCGCCTGATGTTTCTTTGTTATTTGCCATAAAAACACACTCCCTTTCAGTTCGCGGCACTCATAATGTAGCCCATGATCTCTTCCTGCGTGGTGTTTTTCGCCTCCACCTCGCCGCAGAGCTCGCCTTCGTTCATGATATAGATGCGGTCGCACATGCCGATCAGCTCCGGCATCTCAGAGGAAATCATAATCACAGATTTCCCATTGTCAACCATCTGATTGATCAGACAGTAGATATCGTATTTCGCGCCGACATCGATGCCGCGGGTAGGCTCATCGAGGATCAGCACATCCGGCTCCGCGAACATCCACTTGCCCAGAAGCGCTTTCTGCTGATTGCCGCCGGAGAGGTTGCCGATCATCTGCTCGATGGACGGAGTTTTCGTCCCCATCTCCTCCGTCATCTCCTCAGCAGCCTTCTTTTCTGCCGTATCATCGATGATGCCATTGTTGCAAACTTTATCCAGACGCGCCAGCGTCGTATTAAAGCGGATGGACTCCCCGAGGATCAAGCCGTTCGTCTTCCGGTCCTCGGTCACGTACGCGATCTTATTCTTAATCGCCTGCTCCGGTGTCTTCAGCTCCACCTTTTTGCCTTCCAGATAAATCTCGCCGGAAATATCCGTGCCATAGCTTCTGCCGAAAATCGACATCGCCAGCTCCGTGCGCCCCGCGCCCTGCAGGCCAGAAAAGCCAACCACCTCTCCTTTATGTACCTTGAACGAAATATTATCATCCACGATCTTCTCCGGATACAGCGGATGGTGCACGGTCCAGTTTTTCACCTCGAGCCCAACCTCTTTGCTGACCTTGTGCTTTCTCTCCGGATAACGGTCATCCATAGGACGACCAACCATGCCTTTAATGATGCGGTCCTCACTGAAATCATCGATCCCCTTCACCAGCGTCTCAATCGTCGAGCCGTCGCGCAGGATGGTCGCCTTGTCAGCACAGTAAATAATTTCATTCAGCTTATGTGTAATAATGATGGATGTCAGTCCGTCCTTCTTGAACTCCATCAGAAGATCAAGCAGCATCTTCGCGTCCTCGTCGTTCAGCGAAGAGGTCGGCTCATCCAGAATCAGCAGCTTCACGTTCTTCGAGAAGGCCTTCGCGATCTCGACCAGCTGCTGCTTGCCGGTACCGATATCCTTGATCAGCGTCTGCGCGGACTCATGCAGTCCGACCTGTTTCATATGTTTTTCGGCTTCATTATAGGTCTTGTCCCAGTCAATCACGCCGAACCGATTTCGTTTTTCATTTCCCAGGAACATGTTCTCACCAATGGTGAGCAGCGGAATCAGCGCCAGCTCCTGATGAATAATAACAATCCCCTTTGCCTCGCTGTCCTTCAGCGTTTTAAACTGGCAAAGTTCTCCATTGTAATAAATCTCACCGTCATAAGTGCCCGCCGGGTAAATACCGGACAACACGTTCATCAGAGTCGATTTGCCGGCGCCGTTTTCTCCGATCAGTGCGTGAATCTCTCCACGCTCTACGACCAGATTTACGTCATCAAGCGCCTTTACTCCCGGAAACTCTTTGGTGATGGATTTCATTTCCAGAATAATGTCACCCAAAAGACTTCCTCCTTTCCGGCATACCTCCCGTCATTCTCCGCAAAGACAGCCATGCAGACGTCCATGCATCCTCATCATAAGCTTCTGCGCCTCTGCCCTTATCCTGCCAGGAGGTCTGCCTCACCTTTCCCATTACATCGGATAAAAGGGCGGGACAGCTGCCCCACCCTTTTTCAGGTTCTGGTAAACGCCTTATGCATTACCTTCATTCTTCTATTTCAGAATCCTTTTAACATCAGATTCCGGTCTTTCATTTCATTACTCAACAGCGGTCAGATATCCATCCTCGCCCATCTCATACAGGCCGGTATCTACCAGTTCTTCAATGTTGTCCGCCGTAATAACGCTCGGAACGAGCAGGAAGGACGGGCAAGTATTGCCTTCAGAGGTCTCATAGGACTCGGTGTCGTATGCGCAGTCAATATCAAAGGTGTCGCACAGAGACTCATCGATGGTCTCGCCGTTCAGCATTGCCTCAGCAAGGGACAGAGTAACGATGGACTCGTTGCTGACGTTCTTGTAAACGGTCATGGTCTGAACGCCGTCAACGATGTTTGCAAGGTTCGCAACGTCGCCGTCCTGGCCGGTGATGATCACGGTGTTGTCTCCTGCATAGTCAGAGGTGATTGCCTGTGCTACGCCAAGAGCGGTGGAGTCGTTGGAGCAAAGCCATACGTCAAGCTGTGTGCCGTCCGCATAGTAAGAACCAAGGATATTCTGTGCTCTCTCAAGAGCGGTCTGGGTATCCCACTGATCCGTTGCAACGGAATCAAAATCAGTCTGTCCAGAAACTACTACCAGTGTACCTGCATCAATATACGGCTGAAGGACATCGATTGCGCCCTGATAGAAATATCCTGCATTGTTGTCTGCCGGATCACCTGCGGTGATCTCCAGGTTGTAGGTAGCGTCGCCTGCGTTCGCCAGATCAAGAGTCTCCTCGATGAACTGTCCCTGCAGAGTACCTACTGTGTAGTTATCGAAGGATACATAATAGGAAACCGCGTCGTTCATGATCAGACGGTCATAAGCGATGACCGGAACTTCCTGCTCTGCTGCCTCATCCATAGCCGTGTTCAGCGCCTCGCCGTCAACAGCCGCGATGATCAGGATGTCTACGTTGTCAGCCAGAAGGTTCTGGATATCACTTACCTGCTGAGAGGAATCATTGTCGGAATAAACCAGCTCTACCGTATAGCCGGCGTTCTCAAACTGCTCTTTCAGATAGGAACCGTCACGATTCCAGCGCTCCAGAGACTGGGTAGGCATGGAAATACCGATTACCTGTGTTTCCTCTTCTGCGGCTGCCGGTACGGCGATTGCTCCGAGTGCCATCACTGCCGTCATAGCGATTGCCATTTTTCTTAATTTCATGTTTCTACCTCCATTCATGATTTTGTGGTTCCGCGTTTTTTCGCCGGCATATCCATTTCTCTGCCTGATTTGTTTCCGGCACAGGCACACAGGATTCCTCTGTCTGATCTTATCCCGTGCGTAATTATATGCCTTCTCATTGAAAAAATGTGCGAAATGACCACGTTTTCTAGTGTAAACATCCTACCACGTATGCAATTTGCATAAAATAGATTCTCTTGGGATGAAACTGTAATTTTTTCTGTCCCAAAATTTCTCTTTGCCTTAAAAACTGGACATTTTTGCTTTCGAATGATAAAATTCGCAAAAAAGTGCTTTTTTGCAGAGAGAAACCCGCGTTTATTTATGATAGAATAAGAGCATGAAAAAGTCTTCCTTAGCAATTACAATCATTTTAATCTTTTGCGTCCTGCTGCTGTCGATCGTCTGGTCCTATTTCCGGAACACGCTCGACTCGCTCGACCTGCCCGAGTCCTCCGCATCCGAAGTCTACGACCGTCATTATGTACTGATTCCGGAAGCAGAAAATTCCATTCTCTGGCAGGCGATTTACGAAAGCGCAGACCTGGAGGCAAACACAAACAATGCGTATCTGGAACTGCTCAGCCGCGATCCCGGCAGCTCCTATACGACGGCAGATTATCTGCGCATCCTGATTGCATCCGGAGTCGACGGCATCATATTGAAGCCGGACGGAACCGATGAGGTGCGCGAGCTGATCAATGAGGCCATCAGCGAAGAAATCCCCGTGGTCACAGTACTTGAGGATGATTCAGACAGCGAGCGGATCAGCTATGTAGGGCTCAACAGCTACCAGCTCGCCGATACCTACACCGAGCTGGCACTTGCCTGCCTGGACGGTGCTGACGGAGAAATCATGATTCTGGTGGACTCCGCATCGGTCAACCCGATTCAGACCCTGGCCGCAGCCCAGCTGACAAGGTACATCGAACAGGAGAAAGCCGACGGGCAGGAAATCAACGTCTCATTATATTATCTGGAAAGCACCAACGATTTTGACTCCGAAGAAGGAATCCGCGAGCTCTTTGTCAACTACTCTCCACTTCCTGATGTCCTGATCTGCATGGACGAAATCCTGACCGAATGCGCATATCAGGCGCTGATTGACTACAATGCGGTCGGCAGTACCGATATTATCGGTTTTTACTACTCGGATCAGATCCTGGAAGCGATCGAAAAGGGAATCATCCCGGCCACCCTGGTCGTTGACACAGATGAGGTCGGCACCTGCTGCATGGAAGCTCTGAATGAATACCATGAGTTCGGTCATACCAGCAGCTACTACAGTGTAAGCCTGAGCCTGATTACACTGGAAAACGTATCCGATTATCTTACCGCTGAAGAAGAAGAGGAGGATTAAGCTCATGAAAAAGAAATCTCCTTTTCCCCGCCTCTCTTCCATCCAGACGCGCATCAATGCGGTAATTATAGCAGTCCTGATCGTAGTTCTTGGGATGAATCTGTTTCTCATCAATGAAATCAACTCTGCTGTCCAGCGGATTGACTCTGTATTCACCAGCAATGTGGCCATCAACACGCTTTCTGACACGCTGGAGCAAATAGAGAATTCCGTCTATGAATATCTGAACACCAAAAGCAGCCAGGCGCTGGAGGATTATTACAGCCTCGAGCAGGAATACCGTGTCCTGCTCGAAGATCTGAATGACAAAATCGTGGACAGTGAAATCCTCATGCTGGAAAAAAATATCCGCAATATGTCGGAAAGCTATCTGGAGCAGACCAGTGTCACCGTCCAGGCCAAGCGCGGCCGCAACGTGGAGCGCTACAAGGAATCCTACGAGCTGGAAACACAGCTTTTTGAATACATTAACACCTATATTTACCGGCTGAACAATCTGCTTTTCCGCCAGAATTCGACCAACTATCAGGCCCTGCTCTCGTCCATGCATGTGCTGGAGCAGGGCAGCCTGGTGATCATGGCAGCCGCCTTTGTCATCTGCATGCTGGTGATCGCAGTACTGGTTCACAACATGATCCGCCCGCTGACCATTCTCTCCTCCACGGCACATGAAGTCGCCAGCGGAAACCTGGATGTCCCCCAGCTCCCCATCGTCTGCGAAGACGAGATCGGAGTCGTGACACGCAGTTTTAACCAGATGCTCACCAGCATCCGTGAATACATTGACCGCCTGCGCGACAGTATGGAGACCGAGGCACAGCTAAAAGAGCGGGAGCTTCTGATGGAAGCACATCTGAAGGAAGCACAGCTCAAATACCTGCAGGCACAGATCAATCCCCATTTTCTGTTCAACTCGCTGAATGCCGGGGCGCAGCTCGCTGCCATGGAAGACGCGGAGCAGACCAGCCTGTTTCTGGAACGGATGGCGGATTTTTTCCGCTACAATGTACGGAAAATGTCCGGCGACGCTACCCTGTGCGAGGAAATTAAGTCCGTTGACGATTACATCTATATCCTGAATGTACGATATGCCGGCGATATCACCTATGAGAAAGAAATGGATGCTGACATAGAGGACATTAAAATGCCAAGCATGATCCTCCAGCCCATCGTGGAAAACGCGGTTCAGCACGGTATCCATGAATGTCTCGAGGAAGGCCGTATCGTGCTGACTGTGGTGAAAACGGAACCGGATTGTCTGGAAATTACCGTTCAGGACAATGGCGTCGGCATGACACAGGAAAAAATCCGCGACATTCTGGAAGGTCATCTCGTTTCGGACGAAGAGCAGAGCAATTCCACCGGCGTCGCCATGTCGAATGTCATTCACCGCCTGGAGCTCTATTATAATAAGAAGAATCTGCTCCGAATCGAGAGTGACGGTCCCGGCTGCGGCACACGGGTAATCCTTTCGATTCCGATTTCTTCCCAGGCGAATGACGGCACGACGATTACAGAAGGCAAATAGGCTTTCCAGCTGCACTTTATCCGATACATTCCCCGCGAAAAACAGTCCAAAAAATCTAATCAATCACAGGAGTAAAGGAATATATCAGAAGAAGGATTGCCGCTTATTATTTAAAATAGAAAGGAACGGATGAATAATGTATCGAATCCTGATTGCAGATGACGAAGGGCTGATGCTGGAATCTCTGAAAACAATTATCCTGGGGCAATATCCGGAGGAATGCGAACTGGAGACGGCGAAGACCGGCAGAGCCGTAATTGAAAAAACCGAGAGCTTTCACCCGGACATCGTGTTTCTCGACATCCATATGCCCGGCATCAACGGCATCCAGGCCATGAAGGAAATCCGCAAATCCAATAATACCGCCCTTTTTTACATTATTTCTGCATACGATAAATTTGATTACGCAAAAGAAGCAATTGATCTTGGCGTTGAGAAATATCTGACCAAGCCAATTTCGCGCAAAACCATTCTTTCTACCGTAGAAGAGGCTATGCGGAAAGTAGACCATAACCGCGCGGCGCGCAGTTCCCAGCTGGAGGTTCAGGAAAAGCTCGAGGTCATCATTCCGGTCATGGAACAGAGTATCATCACCAATTTGCTCTTCCAGACGGAAATGCAGGATGTCGGCTACTACCTGCAGCTTCTGGACGTGAAAGAGACCTACGGCTACATCATTATCATCCAGATTGGTACCGATTATGAAAACGGACGGCTGATCAGTCCGGTCCGCATGAGCGTGCAGGCACAGGATTTTTATCCGGATTTTCGTTCCCTGGTAAAGGCATCTCTGAACTGTCTGGTAGGTCCTGTCATGTCCAACCGGGTCGTATTGCTTGTGCCGCATCAGGGCGGACAGATCTCCTACGAAGACCGTATCCAGATCGTAGACAACACACGCAGGCTGCTTACGAAGCTGGAGGAGCAGCTGGACGCAAAATTCCGCGCCGGCATCGGGTGGGTTCGTAAAATCGAAGATTTGCAGCTCTCCTACCGGGAAGCTCAGCGCTCCTTAAATGGCAGCAAAAGCCGCGTCATTCACACCGAGGATCTGCAGCCGGAAGGCATTTACGGGGAAGAATTTCCCGATGAAACGGAGCGTCGGATTTTCCGTTTCCTGGAAAACGGCAACACCTCCGCCATGCTCGCGGAGCTGAATATTTTCTTTGACTGGATGATCCGGCACCACCCGGACGACCGCGGCAATATCTGCCTCAAGGTTCTGGAATATATCATCCGGGCGGAAAAGACCGCCTTTGAATCCGGAACCGTCAACTACAATTTCAGTGACCGGAAGGATTATCTGGAGACAGCGACTTCTTTTTCTGATTATGAATCTCTGCGTCAGTGGTTTACCGAAAAAATGGCTGCTTCCTGTGACACGATCCACGACTACCGGGAATCCCAGTCAGATTCGGTCGTAAAAAAAGCGCAGGCTTACATACGGGAAAATTACAGCCATGACATATCCCTGGACGACGTATCCCGTGAGGTAAACGTCAGCCCTTATTATTTCAGCAAAATTTTCAAAGAAGAAGCCGGTGAGAATTTTATTGAATATCTGACCCGGGTGCGCATTGAAAAAGCCAAAGAACTGCTGGAAAAACCAGACCTGAGCATCAAGATCATCAGCTCTATGTGCGGCTACTCCGATCCGAATTACTTTAGCCGTCTTTTCAAAAAGCAGACGGATATGACGCCGCGCGAGTACCGGATGAAATCCGCCGGGCAGTAGATGATGGTAAAAATAAGCAGAAGGAACATGACAAGGAGGAACTAAGATGGCCGCAGGGATTTTTTCCACAGATAACAGTCAAGCAGATCGCTGCAAGCGCAGCGCTAAAGAATAAAAAGCTGAAGTCTATACAAATTCTTGATTTTTTCCAAA
>JAJBVE010000054.1 GCA_020859995.1 Clostridiales bacterium | reverse complement strand
CAAATCCCTTTTTCATATACTCTTTCAGGATACCACTCGCCCATATGCGGAATTGCGTCCCTCGTAGGGACTTCACACGATAGCCCACCGAGATGATCACATCCAGGTTATAGTAATCGACCTGATAGGTTTTCCCATCGGCGGCAGTGTAGGCAAATTTTGCCCAAACTGATTCCTTAATCAGTTCTCCTTCTTTGAAAATATTTCTGATATGTTTACCAATGACGCTTTTGTCTCGTTGAAACAATTCCGCCATCTGATCAATAGACAGCCAGACCGTATCCTCGTCAAAAGTGGCCTCAATCTTCGTCACTCCATCCTCCGTTGTATACATGATAATATTGGATTGGCTCATCGTTCGTTTGCCTCCTTATGAATGTTTTCCGTTTGAATATAATAGGCCAGCAGCCGGATCACGTACTCTGGTGCGTGCCGGTTGCCCAGTTCCCAGTCTGTAACTGTTCTATAAGGGATTTGAAAATATTCGCAAAATTCCTTTCGGTTCATACCTGTACTTTCCCGCAGTTCCCTGATTCTGTTTTTTAATTCCATGTCGTTTCCTCTTTCCTCCATAAAATCAACAACGAAACCGACCACCGGCGGCGTTCCTCGTATGCTAAAACAAAATATGCGTTGTGTATCTATCTTAGCATATGCCGAATAAATACGCAACGCATAAATTTAAAAAAATTGTATTCTCACTGCCATCCTCTAGTCTACAAGAGATTCCGGATCATAGGACAGCTTCACAGCCCCATAGCTCATCTGTTTCAATGCTACACCAAGAAACTCGTAAGGCTTCGGGTCTCCCTTTCCGGCCAGGATGTCTTCGCAGATATGGATCAGGTCGTCTGCGGTGCTCTGCGGCTGGCTGAAGCAGTTCGGCTGCCCCATGTACCCGACATGTCCGTTGAAATTCTGGTCAAAACGATCCGCGAGAGAGCGGAATTTCTTAAGTCCTTTTAAGGTGGTCTTGATGCTGGCGCCAAGTGCCAAGAGGTTCACATTGCAGCAGTCCCCGCTGATCATCAGACGGTTCGCGCCATCCAGAAGAGTCACGCTGCCAGCCGTATGGCCGGGAATGGTATACGCCTCGATGATCCGCCCGCCAAGGTCGAAGGTATCTCCGTCATTCAAGGGCAAAAACTCCGGATATTTTTGAAACTTCGGCGCGCTCTCAGGGGAATAGTCATAGACCTGATAGCCGCCCGCCTTGCCAAACATCTCCGCATAGGATACGATGTCTTCTCTGCGGATGCTTTTCGCCAGTCCGACGTCCTTCTCATTCAGGTAGACCTGCTCAAAGGCACACATTCCTCCGGCATGATCCATATGCGCATGCGTCAGGACCACAATCAGCGGCTTATCCGTCAGGATCCGAACCACCTGCTTCAGATCACAGATGCCGCACCCGGTATCAATCAAGAGTGCTTTTTCTTCTCCGACCAGCAGATACATGGCTGAAAGGCCAAATTCATTGATTACATAGGTTTTCGGTGCGATTTCACATATATAAGGTTTTGTGATTGCCATTGTTTTTCTCCTCTCGCATTATTCCCAGCGAAGCAGCGAGCCAGGCAGTTGAAGTCCTGATGGAGGTTCGCTAAACCCTCGCCGGGTTATGCCACCACTCTTCGATTGTAGGGCGTGGTATGTCCACAATCTCCGATTGTGAATGCAGGCTTCCCACACTTTGTGCGAGATTTTTCCCTTCCTTTAACTAATTCCACATAATCACTCAGCGGAATTCCAATCCGTAACATGTCGCCACAGCCAGTCACACCATTTTTCAAATCCTTCGCCGGTTTTGGCGGAGAGAAAAATGACCTCCGCATTCGGATTTCTTTTGTGGATCCGCTCTGCTACCGCTTCGTCGTCAAAGTCAAAAATCACCTTCGCGTCGATTTTGTTGATCAGGACCAGGTCGCTGACCTGAAACATCAGCGGATATTTCAGAGGTTTATCGTCTCCCTCCGGGACGGAGAGAATCGCCACATTGACAGATGCGCCGGTGTCGAACTCTGCCGGGCAGACCAGATTGCCCACATTTTCCAAAAACAGCAGGTCGAAATCCGCAGCACCGATCTCATCGAGCCCCTGCTTCGTCATTTCCGCATCCATGTGGCACATACCGCCGGTATGCAGCTGGATCGCTTTTGTCCCGGAGGACGCGATGGTCTCTGCGTCCACGGTAGCATCAATGTCCGCCTCCATGACGCCGATTTTCATTTCGTTTCCCAGCGTCTGTATCGTGCGCATCAGGACGCTGGTCTTGCCCGCACCTGGAGACGCCATCAGGTTCACCATAAAGGTCTTTTCTTTTTTTAGCTGCGTCCGGATTTTGTCTGCGTTGATCTCATTTTTTGCAAAGACATTCTGCTTAATTTCAATAACCCGGACTGCTCTTGTTTTATCCACAGGATCTCTTCCTCCTCTTCTCAAACTGCCATTCTTCATTCGACCGCAATATCGCGGATGACCACCTCGTCGCCGGATATTACTCGATAGCTGGATTCTCCGCAGAAGGGACACACGCCGTCTCGCTCGACGAGGTCGAAAATCTTTCCGCAGCGGTTGCAGGTGCCAAGCCCGGCGATTTCTACAATGTTCAGCTCAGCGCTGGCAAACAGTTCGTACTGCTCCTGAATGGCGTCCCAGCAGGCATTCATATATTCCGGCATCACACCGGTCAGCGCCCCGATCTCGAGCGTCAGCGTGTGAATCTTTTTGACCTGATTTTCTCTTGCGATCTCGTCCACCTGGTCAACGATATTGAGCATTACTCCCATTTCATGCATGTCTGTAATCTGCCTTTCTGTGAAAAGAATCAATGAGGTTAAGAAACTTACTCATTGGATTCTTTCGCTTTTTCACTCCTGAAATTGCTCTCCTGGAGCCACTTTCCCTCTTCCGGAATCAGTTCGCACTCCCCGCCTTTTTCGCGATTCTTTCTTCACGTTCTTTGGTATATTTTGCGATGGCAGGCGCGATCATCTGCTTCGGCAGAGACGGGGCATTGTAGCGGCGCACCAGTTTGATTGCGTCAAATTCGCACTTGGTCGCGCAGACGCCGCAGCCGATGCACTGGTACTGGTCGACATAGGTCACGCCGCATCCCAGGCAGCGGGCGGTCTCTTTCCGAATCTGCTCCTCTGTGAGATCCTTTCTCAGGTCTTTAAATGTCTTGCGCGACTCCTCCGCCTTCACCTCCGGCGGATTCTGACGCGGCATTCGGTCGTATCCGGCCGCAGAGAGACTCTCCTTATCCAGCGGAATGTAATTCCGTTCCCTCTTTACCGCCAGGCCGCGTCCGCGGATGAAGCGATGAATCGAGATCGCGCCTTGCTTTCCGGCCGCGATGGCGTCGATCGCGAATTTTGGTCCGGTCACCACATCGCCGCCTGCGAAGATATCTTTCTCCTTCGACTGCCAGGTGATTTCTTCGACTTTAATGGAATTCCCTCTGCCAAATTCGACAGCAGTGCCTGTAAGCAGATCGCCCATAACAATGCTCTGTCCGATCGCGGTAAGGATATGATCCGCTTTTACGGTAATTGTGTCGTTTTCGTCGTAAGTCGGGCTGAAACGTCCTTCCTCGTTGAATACGGAAACACAGCGCATAAACTCCACGCCGACCGCTTTTCCGTTTTCAGTCAGGATTCGCTTCGGTCCCCAGCCATTCCGAATCTGTACGCCCTCACCAGTCGCGTCCGCCTGCTCCTTCGGAAGCGCCGGCATCTCATGCGGCTGCTCCAGGCAGTACATGGAAACAGAGCCATTCGCCACACGCACCGCGCTTCTCGCGACATCGATTGCCACGTTTCCGCCGCCGACTACGACACAGTCTCCCTTTAATTCCGTGATCTTATGCAGGCTTACCTCGCGCAGAAAATCGACACCCGAGATTACACCTTCCGCATCCTCGCCTTCCACATTCAGCTTCCGCCCGGCCTGTGCGCCGATCGCCACATAGAATGCCCGGTATCCCTGCTCGCGCAGCTGCGCGATCGTGACATCCCTTCCGACTTCCGCACCGCAACGGATCTCTACGCCAAGCTTACGGATAATGTCGATTTCCGCGTCAATCACATCCCGGTCCAGACAAAATTCCGGAATTCCCATGGTCAGCATGCCGCCAGGCCGCTCATTTTTCTCAAATACCGTGACCGGATAGCCCTCGCAGCCCAGATAATACGCACAGGACAGACCCGCAGGGCCGCTGCCGATGATCGCCACCTTTTCGTTATAATGCGTATATACCTGCGGCACGTAGGTATCAACCGCCTTCAGATCCAGATCGGCGATAAACTTCTTGATCTCATCAATTGCCAGAGGCTCATCGACCCGGTTCCGGCTGCACTCGGTCTCACAGGAATGCGGACAGACACGGCCGCAGACTGCCGGGAACGGATTGTCGCGTTTAATTACGCGGAGCGCTTCGTCATATTTTCCCTGGGAAGCTTTTTTGATATAGCCCTGGATCGATATGTGTGCCGGGCACTTCGATTTACATGGACTCGAACCCGTCTCCGAAACCATCACGCGCTTTCTCCAGTTTTCCTTATCCCATCTCTCCTCGCCCCACTCATGATCGTAAGGAGTTTCCGTCGTCATCTTCGGCTTTTTCCCGGTCAGCGCATTTCCGAGCACCAGCGCGTTCGCGTTGCAGGATTCCACACAGGCGCCGCAGGCTACGCAATTGTCCGGATTGATCTCCGCGACGAAATTCGACCGCACATAGTCCGGGCAGCGCATCAGGGACACGCGGCGCAGCACTGAGCAGGAGCATCCGCAGCAGTTGCAGATAAACGTAGACTTATTAACCCCTTCATTATTAAAAATCTCGTGCACCAGTCCTTCCCGCTCCGCATCGCGGAGGATCTGTTCCGCTTCCTCCCTCGTGATGCGGCGGGCCCGGCCGGTCTTCACATAATATTCTGCCTCCGCTCCAATCTGGATGCAGCGGTCCTCGATCTGATGCTCACACGGCTCGCCGAGCAGCTTCTTGGATGTCCGGCAGGCACAGACCGTCACGGAATAATAATCACTCTGATCCAGGTAGGTCTGCACTTCTTCATAGGAAACCGTCTTCGTCTGCGCGTCAATCGACCGGCCAATCGGGATTACACGCATGAAACCAGCACCCACCGGAGCCTTCGCCGCACCCTTTACGCCGCTCTTGAATCCTGTCATATCAAAATACTTCGCCACTTCCATATTCCGCATGGACGGTTTCGTCAGGCAATGCTCGCAAATGCCCGGCGCCCACGGCACACGATTGTAATACCGCTGCCCATCTTCTTTATCCTCAAAAAACAGGACGCCGATCTCCCCGAGTTCCACAATCTGATCCCGGATTTCATCCGCAGGCACCTGATTGCGCTCCGCAATCTGCTCCACCGTCTCCGGATTTCTGGTGCACAGAAGCGCCACTTCCGCCAGCGTGTCATCGACTCCCATCGATTTCAAGAGCTGTACAGGTGCGTCATCCTCCACAAACGCCTCCGGAGAGTCATTCGGGATATTGCTGATCGAGTTTGCCAGTTCGATTACTTTTTTCATCCTTGTATCCGTCCTTTCTTCCTGTTTGTAACTTTTTCGAAGCTTCGTTGCACATTGGCCCTCAAAATTATCCGGCACAGACACCGCAAATTTCGATAAGCGCATTATAGTATAGAGAATAGCATGGGAAGTTTTTTCATTGTTGTCAGTTTCGACAATATTCCTTCTCATTCCCGGACATTTTTATTCAAAATATCCGATTTTTTCAGTGTCATAGCCCTTTCTTTCCGTGGGATACTCATCGATTATCTGTTGAGCAAATTATAGCATCCAGCACGTGCAAGAAAAGCCGCCTGCCACATGATAAATTCCACAGGATAAGGCCAATGAAATATGCGAAAAGAGCAAGTTATCGAATCACTTTTTTTTAATTAGCAAAAAAGTGATTCGATAACTTGCTCTTTTCATTAAATAAGAGTATACTGGGAACAGCAATCAGAGGGGAGCGTCATGAAAAATGCTGTTCAAACGTGAAAAGTATCTGAAAAAAATCCGGCCCTTTTATGATGCCGAGGATATCATCAAGGTAATTACCGGTATTCGCCGATGCGGGAAGTCCAGCCTAATGCAGACCGTTGCGGCGGAGTTGCTGGATCGCGGAGTTCACCCGGACAATATTATTTATCTTGATCTTGACAGTCGGAAATACAGGAAAATCAAAACTGCTGATCAACTGGAAACACTCATTGAAAGCTGCGTCAAAAACAATGCCTGCAATTACCTGTTCATTGATGAAGTACAAAATGTGACTGGATTCGAAGAAGTAGTCAATGCCTTCCGCACGGACGGCGGATTTTCCATTTTCATTACCGGTTCCAATTCTTACTTGCTCAGCGGCGAACTGATTACCAAACTTACCGGACGCTATCTGGAATTTGAACTGTTCACATTGAGTTATGATGAATACCTGCAGTTTAAGCAGTTTTATCAGAAACCCGTAGATTCAAACCCGACCGTGGAATTCAACCGCTATATTCTGAACGGAGGTTTTCCCAGAACAGTTACCATTGACGATGACCAGGCAAGACAAACCTATGTTGCAGGAATCATTCAGGAAATTTTTGAGAAAGACATCCGGAGACGTGTAAAAGTAAAGGACATCGCAGCATTTGATGCAGTAAGAGATTATCTCATCAACAATTTCGGTGCAACCACCAGCATCAAAAGTCTGACCGAAGCGTTAGGGAAAAACGGAATCAGAATCACCAGAGCCACGGTATCCAGATATGTCCAGGCCCTGGTGGATGCTAAAATTCTTTATGAATGCAATCGCTTTGACATGAAGTCCAAAAAATCCCTGTCCGGCGCGAAAAAGTATTATCTGGCCGATCTGAGCCTGTATTTCTCCCGGAACACAGACAACCGAATCAACTACGGCCCTGTTCTGGAAAATATTGTCTATTTTTATGCCCGCAGTCTGGATTACGCCATCAGCGTGGGACGAATCGGCAAGCTGGAGTGCGATTTCATTTTCCGGAGCCCTGCCGGAGACTATTCCTATATGCAGGTGGCCTATACAATCCTGCTCAGCCAGGAAACAGAGGATCGGGAATACCGTCCTCTTGAAGAAATCCGGGACAATTATACCAAATATGTAGGGACGACTGATTATATGCTGCAAAAACGCAATGGCATCCGGCACATTAACCTGATTGACCACATGGCAGCGTGTCAGGCGTTCTAAGAGCCAGCTTAAGCTGCAAAATTTTCTCGCCGGGTTATGCCCCGTGCAATCGGATAGGGGAGCGTACTACTCCCCTATCCGTCTTCGCTCTATATCCCATTTAAAACTCTGCTCTATCCCTCATAGGAATCAAATATCCGTGCAAGCTATGCCACAAGGGGACCGGCTTGCCGATGGTTCTACGCTTCGCTTCGTTCGGCACTTAACAAGTGTCCTTATGGCTCCGGCTACCTGGATCGTTGCTTCGCGGAAATAAATGCAGGGAAGCAACCCTGGCAGCAGAATTACATTTTTCCTTCCCGATAATTCTGCGCATCATCTGGATCTCTGCTCCCGCTGTATACCGGATACCCCGGATATTCATACAACGGCCTCGTTCTTCCGGCTGTCTGCGGATTGCGGTCCTTCACGGTCAGGGTGCCCGGAGCCGTTCCTTCTTCCACCCAGGTATCCAGCGCATGCAGGAAATCCGACATGATGATAAAGCTGCCGTCGGTTCCATGGCCATAGCCCGGAGCCAGGTAAAACCTCATAAACTTCCTCAGATCCTCCTGTCCATATTTCTCCAGCAGGTTCTCATAATACTGAATGGTGCCGTACATGGTCACCTGCGGATCGGTGGTCCCCTGTATCAGGATCAGCTTTCCGCCTCTCTGTATAAACGCGTCAAGGTTAGTATCATAGGCGTCCAGCCATTTTGAGAGCTCCTGAATACGATCCTTCCACTTCTCCGGATCGAAGGAATCATCATCTAACTTATAATTCGGATCCTGCGCGAAGAAGCTCTGGAAGACGCTGTCGCTCCCGGTCGATCTTCCGATCTCCATGGCCTGCTTCTGCATGGCAAGCGGGATCAGAAGGGAAGTCCCCTCGAACACCGAATACCCTGGAAATACCGGCTGCCCATACTCAAGCGGATACGGCATGACATAAGGCTCCTCGAACGCCTCAAGGATCTGGAACTGCTCCTCTGAGACGACCTTTCTGACCGCTGCTTTCAGTTCTTCATGCTTTTGTCTGGCCGCGGATGAATTGGAAATCAGGCCATCCTTGACACCATCCAGCTCATCGCAAAGTCCCAGTACCGCTTCCTGAATCCGGGCATCCGTCTCCGGATCAATCCAGCCTGTCTCACCAATCTTTGCCGCCACTCTGTTGCAGCGGATGTCCGAAAGAACCTTCTGCACCCAGTACAGCACCGGGAAAAAGCAGATCGCCCCATCATAGTCCTCCGGATAATTCTGTATAGCTTTCATACACTCGCGCCCGCCATTCGAGCCCCCGTAAAAATAGACCTTCTCCGGTTTTTCCCCATATACCAGCTCCGTCAGAACCGCTGCCGTATCCTTTACCTTTTTCAGAGACTGATGTGCAAAATTCTCAAAGCACTCCCGGTTCAATGCCCAGCTGCAGTCCATCATATCGCCATTAATAAATGTGTGTCCACTGTCGCTGGCAAAGACCACATACCCTTGTTTTAATGCTGAATGATCGGTACGATCCTGGCCGTGCGGCGGCATCGTGCACGGCGGCACATAGCCATTGACTCCGCCGCCGCCCATCTGCATGATTTTTCCATTCCAGGAAAGGGGCATCCCGGCTTCAAAATGAATGTCCGGCGCCTCCGGATCAACCGGATGGATCACACCCTCGTACCGGTATACATCCGCAGTAAATGAAAGGTGATAGGCCGCTCCAAACGGAGACGGATCCGGCTCACCTTCGTGAAATAACATACAGGCAGTGACTGTCGCGCCGTTTGTCGGCAGACCGATTTGCTCCGCCGGGATTTCCAGCGGTAATTCCAGCATTTTTGCACATTTTTTCAGCATTTTATGATCCTCCTCTCAGTACTGTCTTTTGCTGCATTATTGAAGTCGAGCAGGAGACAGTCCGCCTCCTGCTCACCGGATTCAGTATGAGGCGTTTTTTCCGCCTCATACCCTGTTAGTTTCACCTTACATCTGATATCCTGACAGCCGGGTGCCGCAGTACATTGATTTACTCACCCAGATAACTTCCTACGCGGGCTGTAATATCTGAGATGTTCCAGTAATCCGTGCTCTGATAGGTTTCCACCAGTGCTTCTCTCTCTTCTATGGTCATATCGCCGCCGGTAAGGGAGCAGAAGGATAAGATTTCATCCGGCAGAATGCCTCCCGGAACCTCTCCATCTGTGTAAATAGAAGCAGCTTCGTATTCCTCAGCTGATGTTACCAGAAAGCTGCTGAACAGAGGAACCAGTCTCGGATCTTCTTCACAGAAAAGCCGGTCAGCTCCACATAATCCATTAAATACCTGCATATACAGATCAACCATGTACACGCTTGCTCCTGCGGTGGTAGCCGTCAGCAGTCCGGCTTCAAAATACTCTGCAGCATCGCTGCATTCTCCCTGCACCAGCGCGATCTGACCGCTCAAACCAGCGGACTGAATAGCTGCGAGAACATAATCGCCAGACCCACAGTAAACAATTCCATCAATCTCAGTGCCATAGGACGCGAGAATATCAGACGCGCCTGTTCCAATATCGCTGCCCCTGTATTCTGCCGCGATATTCATTCCAGTATCTGCCGCAGCAGCCTCAGCACCTTCCACCATTTCATCACTCATAGTCTCGCCCTCGCTGTTGGCGATGATCGCGATGTTTTCACATCCCTCGTCCGCGAGCACCAGGGTACTATCGTAGCCTCCCTTATAATTCGCTCCATCTGTGCCACCCAGATCTCCTACAATGCCGCAATTGTATTCCGATCCATCCACGACAAGAGCCACCTCATCGGTGTAAGAACGTGTCTGCAGTACATAATAGACGCCATTCTCTTCCATGTATTCATAAAGGGATGGAGAAGAGCCCAGAATCATGATAATTCCGTCACAGCCATTGGAAACCAGTGTTTCCACTGCGGTACTGATCGCCTCAGTATCCCATGCGGTCATGTCGTAGTATTCCATTTCGCAATTTGTCAGTTCTGCGCAGTAATCCAGTACATTATGGAACTGCAAAGACTGTGCATCGGCCGTGGAATAATAAAAGAAACCAATTTTATATCCTCCAAGACCATCTGCACTTAAGTTTTCTCCGGCTGTCAGCACTTCCGCGCTGCCTTCCTCTGCACTTACCGGAGCCGCCACTGCTGCTGCCATCATTGTCGCCGCCAAAATTACTGACCAGGCTTTTTTCATTTTCGATATCCTCCTTATTTGTTTTTTTGGTTCCCTTACAGAGCACTCCACGCACTGTAAATTTTATCCAGCATGGACTGTGAGGTTTCCTCATCTACATGGATAGCGGGAAGCACACACTCCTTCCAGATCTGTGAAAAGGTTGTCAGCGGCTGGAACACGATATAGCTTCCTGCCACTTCATGTAATTTGACTCCGGCTACCTCTTCCGCAATTTCCTGCGCTCTCGGATTAGATACCACCTTCACGATATCTGTCTGCGGCCCGATGCTGTACGGATTTTCGCAGACGACATTCAAGGTCAGGCTATGGGTGATATTCGCGGAAGAATTTCCGATCAGAAGCCGGAATTCTCCCGGCTCCGCCGCCCATTTGCTCAGGCGGCAATCGTAGCTGGCAAAGTCCTTTTTGGTCAAAACCAGATGAATTTCCTTTTCTTCGCCAGGCTCCAGATAGACCTTCTGAAACGCCTTCAGCTCTTTATACGGCTTCTCCAGTGTACTTTCCACATCATGAATGTAAAGCTGGACGACCTCAGAGCCCGCCATTGCTCCGGTATTTTTCACCTTGACAGCAACCGTCACGTCCCCTTCATCCACATTGACCTGAGACGGCACATCCGCTCCGGTGATTGCAAAGGTTGTGTAGGAGAGACCATACCCAAACGGGTACATGACCTCGACACCCTTTTTCTCATAGTAGCGGTAGCCCACATAGATGCCTTCGCCGTACCACACCTCGCTGTCGTAGCCCGGGAAATTCCCATAGGTCGGACAGTCACGGTATTCCTTCGGGAAGGTCAGCGGCAGCTTTCCGGACGGATTTACTTTTCCAAGCAGGATGTCCGCCGCTGCTGCTCCTCCCTGCATGCCCGGTATAAACATGCACAGGATTGCCGATGTCTTTTGCTCCCAGTCCACGACCTGAACCGGAGCGGCGACATTCAGAAGCACAATTACCGGAATTTCTTTCGCCTCCGCCTGAGCCATGGCTGCGTCAAGCACCGCGCGGTCCTCCGGCTCCATGAGCATATCGGGACGGTCTGCGCCCTCCTGCCCGTTCGCGCTCACCGTCACGATCACAACCGTCGTATCTTCCCGGATCTCGCCAAAGCTGACCTGATCTGCTCCCAATGCTTCGGCGACACAGTCATATACATTTGTATTCAGTGAGGTATTCACCGCGGCACTTCCAGCCCCGGAAGCAAGCATTTCCCGGCTGCGCCTGCCGAAAAAGGCCGGTCTTGCGTCCTTCGAAAGCGGCAGGATTCCATCATTTTTCAAAAGAACGATTCCTTCCTTAGCTGCGTTGTAGGCCGCGGCGATTCCCTCCTGAATATCAAACTCTGTCTTTCTGCCTTTCATCGTGGGTGATTCCAGGACTCCGCGGAGGAAATTCCGCACACATTCATCCAGAGCCTCCTCCGGAAGGGTGCCCTCCTCCACTGCACGAATGATCGTCCCCATCTGTCTCGGTCCCGGCATGACCAGATCATTTCCTGCCGCACAGGCTTCCACCTGATCATAGGCAGCCGACCAGTCAGTCATGACAAAACCGTCAAACCCCCACTCGCCGCGCAGAACGTCATGCAGCAGCCAGCGATTCTGTGCGCAGGGGACGCCGTTGATTTTATTGTAAGCAGACATCACGGTTTTGCAGCCGGCATCCACACAGGCCTGAAATCCCGGCAGATAGATTTCTCTCAATGCACGCTCCGGGATATGCTCATTGACACCCATGCGGTCTGTCTCCTGGTTGTTCGCCGCGAAATGCTTGACATCCGCGAGAACGCCCTCGTCCTGCACACCCTTTACAAAGAACGGCGCCAGCTTTGACACCAGACATGGATCCTCCGAATAGCCCTCAAACAGACGGCCGTTTCTCGGATCCCGGTGAATGTTGACGTTCGGCGTCCCCAGAAGGACATCCACGCCGCGCGCATTGGTCTCCTCTCCGAGGGCGTGCCCGCAGGCTTCAATCACCTCCGGATTCCAGGTAGCTCCAAAGAGGATCCCCGGCGGATAGCAGCCATATTCCCGGTTATCGCCCATCGCTTCCCGGGCATGTTTGTGCCGGAGCTCCCACAGATCGGGATCACTTAAGACAATCTCCAGCCCGCCCATGCGTCCGATGCAGGTTTCTTCATCAATCGGATTTCCTTCCTCTTCACGGCGCTTCGCATATTCCTGATAGGTCAGATCCAGGTAATACTGATTTGTATTGTAGCCGGTCCCCCCATCCAAAAGGAGCAGACTGGGAATTCCATATTTTTCCATGGCTCTGGTGCAAAAGGAACTTCCCCCCGTAATGCAGGCCGCTTTCTCTTTCACTGTCATTTCCTTTATTATTTCTTCAATGGAAGCCGCATCCGTTAATTTCGTCGCCATATAATCCTCCCTTAACCCAAATTTCGCAAAAGGAGCTGCCTTTCTCAGATAACACCTTTTGCGAAAGGGTCACTGCTAATGATTCAAACGATGCATTCATCCCTGCTTTGCAGAGGAAAATTCCATATCCGCTTCTGCAGCGATTCTCTTCTTCTCCCGCATCTGCTGCGGAACATTCGCGTTCGCGGAAAATGTAATAACCGCAAACAGGAATACGCCGGTCAGGATTCCGCGTACCTCAGAGCTGAATCCGCAGGCTACCAGTCCGGAGCTCAGCAGGCGGATGGTAAAGGTTCCGATCAGAACAGACGCGCTGAAATTAATCCATCTCGACAGCACCAGCGCAAGGAATACACCCATGATTCCGTCAAAGATAATCGATACCGAAGCGATTCCCGTCACTGCTGTGACAGATACATTTGCTGACATATAGACGATTCCGGCCACTCCCAGAAAAACGCCTGAGAGCAGGAAAGAGATAAATTTTGTCCGGTCAATGTCGATACCTGCGCTGTCAGCGATTTTGATATTCGCGCCGATCGCCCTCATATTCGCACCCAGAGTCGTACAGCTGTTGATGAAATAAAAAATCGCGAACATCACAGCCAGAATGATATAGCAGTACGGGGAGCTTCCGAGGTAGCCGTCCAGCAGGCCGATCTTTCCATTCGCTCCCGGGACGAAGATGTTCGGCAGAGCCTCAATCACCATCACCATTCCCAGAGACAACACCAGACACGGCACCCGCAAAATCCGGTACAGGATCCCCATTGCCGCACAGAGCACCACTCCGGTCAGAATGGAAAACACACACAGCCCCGGAATTCCGCTGCCTGTAAGATCCGCGAAATAAGCTCCAAAGATTGCGCAGGCATACAGGATTGCTCCTGCTGCAAAATTCCACATGTTCATCTGCATACCGAATGCCAGCGTCATGCCCAGGATAATCGGCACAACGGCGGTTCGTAGTGCCGATAATACCGCAGTTGTCGTCGCGAATCTTCCGCCCGTGATGATTGAAAAGATCGCCCAGACACCTACGGGCAGGATCAAAGCCTTGACCCAGTTCATAATTTTTGCTTTTATACTCATATTTGCTCTCCTTTTCTCATGTGCCTGGTGTTGTCTGGTTTTCACGCGTCATACCGCATGAAAACCAGCAAACACATCCCACAAAAAGATATGATGAAGGATAACAATCCACTTTCACGCTGCCATTACTCAGCTGTATAATTGTCAATACGGTCCATAATATCTGCAAGATTCCAATAATCTGTACTGATGTAGTTCTCAATAAGAGCTTCTCTCTCTTCCACGGTCATTTCTTCCCCGCCGGTCAGAGAACAGAAGGAAAGGATTTCATCCGGAAGGAGACCGCCGGAATACTCACCATCTGTATAAGAGATCGCTGAGGCATATTCCTCTGCGCTTGTTACAATAAAGCCCTGAAACATCGGTACGAGTCTGGGATCTTCCTCACTAAAGAGACGATCTGCTCCCGAAAGTGCATTGAACAGCTGCATATAGAAATTAACCATGTAAGTACTGCCGCCGGCATAGGTTGCAGTCAGCATCCCTGCGTCAAAATAAGCTTCCGTATCACCACTTGCGTCTACAGCAACTACCTTGATCTGACCAGTCAGACCTGCGGCCTGCACCGACGCCATCACGTTTTCACCGCCGCCGGTTACTACGATTCCATCAATGTCCGTCCCATACGCTGCCAGGATATCCGATGAACCAGTCAGGAAATCGCTGCCTCTGTATTCCGCTACGACCTCCATTCCATTCGCCTCAGCTGCGGCTTTGGCGCCTTCCACACGCTCATCATTCATGGTCTCGCCTTCGCTTCCGCCGATGATCGCGATGCTCGTGCATCCCTCATCAGCCAGCACCTGTGTAATATCATAGCCGGACTTATAGTTTCCGCCGGACTCCCCGCCCAGATCGCCGACAAATCCGCAGTTATATTCCGAACCATCCGTCACCAATGCTACCTCATCCGTATAAGAACGCGTCTGAGCAACATAATACACTTCATTTTCTTCCAGATACTCATACAACGACGGAGAAGATCCGAGAATCATGATGACGCCGTCACAGCCATTGGATACCAGTGTTTCGACTGCCGTACTGATAGACTCGGTATCCCATGAGGTCATATCGTAGTATTCCATCTCACAGTTCGTCAGTTCTGCACAGTAATCCAGAGTATTGTGGAACTGCTGGGAAAGCGTATCGGCGGTTGAATAATAGAAAAACCCGATTTTGTATCCGCCCAGTCCATCCGCGCTTAAGTTCTCCTCCGCGCTGACATTCATTCCTGTCATCGATACCGCTGTCGTTGCCGCTAATAACAATGCCAATGTTCTTTTCTTCATGATGTTTGTCTCCTTTTTATATAAAAATATTTTTTTCTCATATATTACAAAATACGATATTCACCGTTACCTTTTGCGTCAGCCGCAAGGTTGAAAAGCTGTTCTTCCCTATGCGATTGTGATAAAAATTACTCAACCAGTTTCCCTTTGGTTTTTTCATATGTAAGGGCAATGACAATCACAAACAGGATTCCCTTGAACAGATATCCCACTGCCGAAGCGTACCCCAGCATTCCAAGCCCGTTTGTCAGGATAATGACCATCAACGCGCCGATGATTGGTGCGCTGAATTTAGAATTCGCACCGCCGGAAAGCGGAAATCCTCCCAGCACAATTCCTACCATGACATTCAGGTTCATTGAGCTGCCTGTTGTCGGGTCAACCACACCTGCTCTCGCTACATTGAAAACTCCTGCGATCGCGAGCATAATGCCCATTAACAGATAGACCAGATAAATCGTTTTTTCCACTTTGATGCCGCTGATTCTGGCTACCGTCATACTCCCGCCGATTGCTTTGACCGATTTGCCCAGGACTGTGTAGTTATACAGCAGATATCCCACAACAAGCAGTACCACCAATACCACCACTTTGACTGGGACTCCGTTTAACCAGGGAGCCTTGCTGTACGGGAATACGATTTTCCCCTTCTTGGAAACTGCCGACACGATTCCGGAAGCTACATTCGAAATACACAGAGAAGCAATGAAAGAATCCAGCTTCAAATAGTTCTTTGCCGTTGCTGTGATGCTCATGAAGGCTACTGCAACAATCACCGCGACAAGAAAGCAGACCAGCAACGGCACGTTTCTCTGATACAGCAGCGACAAAACCATCGATGAAACAGCCATCACCTGCCCGAGTGAAAGATCCATCGCCCCCATAGAATACAGGAAGGTCGCTCCGATAATGACAATCACCAGGGTATAACACTGATTTAACAGCAGACTGAGATTATCCGCGCCGATGAATTTTCCTTTTGTCAAAACGGAAAACAATACTACCAGAAAAACAATTCCGGCATAGGGGAGTACCATCGTCAGGCGCTCCTTGCGCAGTTCTGCCTCATTCAGCTTTTTCTGGATGTCCTCTCCCTGGGATGCCGCAGACTTCACATTTGCATTTTCCTGCATGTTCAATCCCTCCTCTATACCATGTACTCAATCAGCTGTGTATCGCTGACCGTCTTGCTGCGCATAATCTCGCTGGCCAGTTGTCCGTCTCTCATGATGATCATCCGGTCGCTCATGCCGATCAGCTCCGGCAGCTCCTCTGAGATCATCACAATCGCCTTGCCTTCTTTTTTAAACTGGTAAATCATCTGATACATGGCGGCCTTGACGCCAATATCAATGCCTCGTGTCGGGCAGTCCATGATGTACACCTCGCTGCCGGCCGCCAGCCACTTGGAAAAGGCCACCTTCTGTTTGTTGCCGCCGGAGAGCTGACTGCAGAACTGCTTGCCGGAGACACATTTGGTACTCATGGCTTTGATCTGCGCGTCGGAAAGCTCCTTTTCATCCTTCGGGGAAACAAACAGGCCCTTTGTCAGTTTCTTGTAGGACGCCATGACCGTGTTGCTCTGAATGCTGGCGTTCAAAATAATGGATTCATTGTCACGGTCCTTCGAAACATACCCCATGTTCTGTTTCACCGCATCCGTGACGGACTCAATCTTTGTGTTGGATGGCACATGCACGACCTCTCCGGTGATGGTTTCGTCCAGTCCGAACATCATCCGTCCGACCTCATGCATCCCGCAGCCTGCAAGGCCGCCGAAGCCCAGGATTTCTCCTTTATGAAGCTGTACGCTGAAGTTCTTAATGTAGCCGTCTGCGGAGGTGATATGCCGGACATCCAGCACGACCTCGTCGCTGCAGGAGCCGTCCCAGTCGTCGCGGTAATAGCTGCCGGTCAGCTCACGGCCTACCATCAGGGGACGCATGTTATCAACAGTAATCTCATCCCCAGTCAAATGTCCGACCATCACGCCATCGCGCAGGCAGGTGATTTTGTTACAGACCTGCACGAGCTCATCCAGATCGTGCGAAATAAAAATAATTCCCTTATTCTCGCTGCGCATCTTGTCAATCAGCTTATACAAAAGCTGGCGGCCCTTCTGCGCCAGCGCCGTCGTGGACTCATCAATGATCAGCACCTCCGGCTGCAGATACATGGCGCGAGCGATTTCTACAATCTTCCGGTCTTCGAAATTCAGCTGGGAGAGCGGCATATTCGCATTCAGATCGTCCGCTCCGATTTCCTTCAGAATACGGTCCGCCTCGGAATGCATTTTCTTTACATTCAGATAGCCGCCCTTGCTGAAGGAAGCATAGTTGCCAATGAAAATGTTGCTGGCCACATCGATGCTCGGCAGGGTCGCTGCTTCCTGTACGATCATTGCTACTCCGTGCCTCTGCGCGTTCACCATGTTTCCCGGCTTGTACGGCTGGCCTTTGCAGAAAAGCTCGCCGCTCGTCTGCGGCTGTACGCCGGCAAAAATGGATGTCATCGTAGATTTTCCGGATCCATTTTCACCAATCAGGCCGCACACCTCGCCCCGCCGGAGTTCAAAATCAACGTCGATCAGCGCTCTGGTCGCACCGAAGTTCTTACAGAGATTTTTACAGCTCAGCAGCACTTCCGCATTATTTTCCATCCGGGTGTTCCTCCTTTTCTTTTTCTTTCCGCAGCTCCTGTAACGGAACTGTTTATTCTTTTTGTACATAAAGGATAGCTTGTTTTCGCTTTTTATTGTTGTCATTTTCCGCAAAATCCACTATCATTTTCGGTTCTTTTTGTGCGGAAGCTATATAAGTTTCGGGTTAATTCCAAGGATTTCCGTCATTGTGTCCATTGTCTTTTTGTGCGGCTTTGGAATCATCTGGCAGTGTTCTCCCAGCTCCATGACCTGATCTGTGTCTGTGAAAACGGAAATGCTTCCTTCTTTCGGTCGGCGGCTGAATTCGTCCATTCGATTTCGCTTTTCGAATGGAATATCCTGCGCAACATGTGGGATACTGCCCGGCGAGGGTGAAGCATATGGCTGCCACACCGGCAGATCGGAAGCTTTTTCGTTCGGATTTCCAGTATAAATAAAATTCTTCAGATACCGGGACATTTTCCCGGAAAGCTCCCGGTCCGTCTCTTCCCAGGATACATCCGTATATTTCTGGTTTTTATAAAAATATGGCAGAGCCGAGGAATGAAACGCGCCGAAACCAATATCCGGTATCGGGCGGTCAAAATAGTAAAGCCAGACCGGACTCAATCCGCAAGCCGCCTGCATCCGCGCCCAGATATACATATGGTGCTCAAACATGCGATCCCGGCACTCCCAGGCTGCTGCCTGTGCTGCACTCGCGGCATCTTCAAGATAAAGATCCATCAACGTTTTTCCACAATCCCCATAGCGTACCCGCATTTCCTCAGTAAACGTTTCCTTTGTAATCTGCGGATTCGTAAAAATCAGTCCCTCATCGGAATTGCTCCCGAGCAGCAGCGGAACATCATTCTGTGCGCGCGCCCCGAATACCGCACTGTAATCTCCCGGCAGCACCCAGCCGTCAATGTTCGGTCCCCAGGCACCCTGGATTTTCATTAAAGTCTCCGTATCCAGTTTTCTTAATTCTTCTGCCGTAGTGACGCCGATCGCCGCCAGAGACACGCTGTCCTGCTCCTGCCTTCCCGCAAGCGTCACCTCACGGTATCCGACCAGAGAACTGATGCCGGCAAAGAGCGCACCGCTCTGCGCAAACGCCCGGTGGAGCAGCCCCTTGGCCAACGGAGACTGATACAGGACGCTGACGCACCCGCCCCCTGCGGATTCCCCCGCAATCGTCACGCACTCGGGATCTCCGCCAAAGGCTTCTATATTGTTGTGTACCCAGCGAAGAGCCATGATCTGATCCAGTATCCCATAATTGCCGGAAACGCCCTGGTCGTTTTCTTTTGATAACGTCGGATGCGTCAGGAATCCGAAGATACCGAGGCGGTAATTGACCGTTACGACTATCACGTCCTCCTCTGTAAAATTGCCTCCATTCAGAACCGGCACAGATCCTGCTCCCGTTGTAAATCCGCCGCCGTGAAAAATGACCAGCACCGGAAGCTTTGCTGCAGGGCTTCCTTTTCCCTCTGTTCGCAGGGCATACATCGGCGTCCAGACATTCAGATACAGACAGTCCTCACTGACCGGCGTCTCTTCCGATATAAAATTTTCCTGCCCATAGCACAGCCAGCGTTTTCCAGGCGGCACCACAATCTTTTTCTGCATGGCCGCAGGAGCAAAAGAAGTACAATCTCGCACGCCTGTCCACGATTCCGGCGGCTGCGGCGCCCGAAACCGGAGTTCTCCTACCGGAGGCTTTGCATAGGGAATCCCCGCGAACAACGCACGCTTCATATTACCGTCAAAGACCCCCTTTACTACTCCGTAATTTGTAACTGCCAGCATGTTCATATCCCTCCTTTATGTAGAAAGGATATCATTCTTTTTCTCTCCGCCGTTGTCAGGTTCGGCAGATTTCGCTCTCATTTTCGGACTTTTTTGTACAGAATGCCCTGTTTTTGCTGTGCAGCCGCTATTTTTCGAGCAGAGTGCCCATTGCTATGACTCTGTATCATGAATTTGGCAGGGCAATTTCCCTACTTGCTGCGTCGGCAAAGCCAGATTATTCCTTTTGCGGCCGTTTGTGATCGGGCAGGAAGCGGCCCTTTCAACTCCTGCTCGCCCACGCAGGCCGGGGTGCGACTTTAGCCGCAGAATTCTTTGCCCGGCTCTGCGAATCAAAAAACTCCCCTGAATCGATCAGTATCAATCAGGAGAGTTTTTCTTGTTTTATCGCTATCGTTCAAAACAGCAGACGATCTACTGCCTGCTGATTTTGAATTGTTACATTTAATTTTCAATTATCTGGCCAGCAATTGTACTCAATCTGAAAATACATATACCGGCATTACACAATCTGTCAGGATTTTTCCCGGTCAATCTCGGCAAAGCCGGATCGTTCCTTTTTGCAGATCTTCCTCCGCCTCGGACGTTCCGATGTACACTTCGTAGTCCGTATATTCCAGCTCAAATTTCTGTGTCTCTTCATTATAATAAGAAAGCTTTTCTACCGGACAGGACAGAGAGACTCTTTGTTTCTGACCCGCAGCAAGCGTGACTCTTTGGAAACCGCAGAGGGTTCTGGCCGGGCGTTCCACATCTGAATGCGGACAGCCCACATAGAGTTGAATCACCTCAGCCCCGGAAACTGCGCCGCTGTTTTCTATATCGACAGACGCAGTGATCCTTTTTCCGTCGCACGTAAACACAGCACGATCCAGCTGAAAGGAAGTGTAACTGAGTCCAAAGCCGTAAGAGCGGTAGGGTTTCACCCTTTTTTGATCCAGATACATGTAGCCGTGATAATACCCATAGTATTGAGTGTCCGCCTCCCAGTTCATCTCTGGAAAATCGTTTTCTGAGTATGGAAGGACAAAGGGCAGTTTCCCGGAAGGATTTACCTCACCAAACAGGATCTGCGCCAGTGCTGTACCGCCCTCCTGTCCCGGATAGTACGCATGTAAAATCGCCGGAATGTTCTGCTCCCACTCGGATACGGTGATCGCTCCGCCTCCCATAAGAATGGCCACAGATACCGGATTTACCGCTCCAGTCTCCTTTAGCACCTGTACATCAGCCGGACGCAGACTAAGCGAGGAACGGTCCCCGCCTCTCGTTGTCCCATAGATGCTTGCGGTCTTCGGCGAATTATATTCTCCCTCGTCCCTGAAATCCAGACCAACGACAAACACTGCCGCGTCCGATTCCTTGGCAAGCTGTTTAATATGCTCCATATCATCCCCGTCATAAAAGGCCACCTCTGTATCAGGCACTGCTTTTACGAGTCCTTCCAGAGGTGTGACCACATGGGCGGGATAAACTCTCGATGAGCCATGGTCCCCTGTATTTTCCGCAGAGGCAAGCCTTCCGATCACGGCGATCTTCCGCAGATCCTTTTTCAGCGGAAGGATCTGATGTTCATTTTTGATCAGAGTAATCCCTTCCTGCGCTGATTTCAAAGCCAGCTCACGGTGGCTGGCGCGGTCATAATCCTGCATTCTCCATGTCCGAAGATGTCCGAAGCGATCTGTCCCTTCGAAATTGCCAGTGTTAACCTCTTTTTTGCACTGAACGGCTCTTCCAACTTCCTCGTGCTGAATAAGGCTGTTCTCTTCCTCAAACGCCAGGATCGTCCGCACAATCCGCAGCGCAGCCTCATCTACGACAGTTTCCGGCACCTCGCCCTTTTGCACCGCATCCGCAAGTTTTTCACCGTAATAGCGGGTGTGGCACATCTCCACATCTACCCCCGCTTTCGCAGCTTTGACCGTATCCAAAATGCCCCAGAAGAAATCACTGATCACAATTCCGTCAAAGCCCCACTCTTCCTTCAGCACCTGACGGATCAGGTACTCTGAATGGCCGCAGTGTTCTCCCTGATACTGGTTATAGGCGCTCATCACCACTGCCGCCCCCGCATCCACGCATTCCTTAAAATGTGCGAGAAAAACTTCTCGTTCTGTGCGTTTCCGGCAGGTAACATTCACCTGAAAGCGGCTGTTTTCCATCGAATTGAATGCGTAATGCTTGACACAGGCCATCACGCCCGCAGCCTGGACGCCCCGGACTGCCGCCACTCCCATGGCTCCCAGAGCAAAACTGTCTTCCCCGTAGACCTCCTGGCTGCGTCCCCAGCCCGGGTGCCACGGGAGGTTCACACAAATTCCCCCATACAGATTGCCTCCGGCCGCCCGCACCTCCTCGCCGATCGCCCGGCCAATTTCCTCCTCCAGTTCCACATCAAAAGATGCTCCCCTTAAGATTGGAACCGGAAAGCATGTCGTTTCTCCATAGCCGCAGACCACACCTCGCGGACCGTCACAATAACACAGCGCAGGAATCTGGTATTTTTCGCAACCGCCAGCCTCAAACGGTGCATAATTAAAATGATAGCCTTCCAGTTTCGCGTCAGAGACCTGCTGTATGGACGAATCACCGCTCATCAGGCTGATTTTTTCCTCCAGGGTCATACTCTCGATAAGCTTCCTGGCGCTGGCCGTGTATTTCAGTCTTTCCTCTCTGGTCATGTCAATCCTGCCATCCTTCCACATCTATCTCAGCCCATCGGTGAAGCAGTTCCCCCACTCCGAAATCATCAAAATACAGATAATCCTGGATATCATTGCTTACCGCGTTCGCCTCCGCGCCTTTGCGGTATTCCCCCGGCGTAATGCCCATGGCCGAGCGAAACCGACGGTAAAAGGTGGCCTCACCGGAATAGCCGCACAGATCCGAAACAACTTGCAGGGGCATGCGGACATCCTGCAGAAGCGTACAGGCTTTCTCTATACGGGCGGTATCAATCAGCTCCTTTAAAGTCTGCCCGACCGTGTCCTTCAAAATCCGGTAAACGCCTTTCTCGCTGAGGCCAAATTCGCGGCAGACCGCAGCCGGAAGATTATCCGCCGAAAGGTTTTGATCCACAAAGCTGCTGATCGCCATCACCAGTTCCGCGTTCTTTTCATTATTTGGCGGCGCAGATCTCAGCTCATACTGTGCCCCGTCCAGCAAATCAGCAATCAGCATCTGCAGCCATGCGCTTTCGCGCAAAACAGAGCCTCTGTCTGTTCCCCGATGAGACAGCCCGACCATCGCTGCCGTTTTGATATATTGGCTGTAAGGAATTTTCGAGGGGTATTTCTGACTGCTGCTATTCAAAAAGAAAAGATAGCTCATCCCGACCGGCACCGGTTCCAGAAGCGCCGGAGAAAACTGGATACAGAGACAGACATTGTTCAGTTCCACCCCACGGAATCCATGGATCCCCTTGGAATTAATCAGAATCATGTCTCCGGCAGACAGCCTCTGAGCCTCCGGTCCGTACAGCCCATACTGCGCCTCAATCTTTCCTCTGAGAACCACAATCAGCTCATAATCGTAATGCCAGTGATAGGCGGAGCTTCGTATCCCATACACGCTCACTTTGGCGGCAGTATTGGTCAGATGCTGGATATTCTCATACTGCCCTGGATTATTGCCTGGATTCATGGTGATTCCCCCCTTATCACGGTTTGTTTATTGATATCTCACTACATGCTTTCATACAGTTTTCACGGCAAGTGCAAATATCTGTCCTAAATCGTTACGATATCTTTTCACTCGCTTCTGATTTATGCTTATAAATTACCACGCTATTGCGCCGGATTCAACCATGTTTTCGGTAAATTTTTCCTGTTTCGCCGCATAAGAAACAAAAACAGAGCGGCAACTCATCTGCCGGAACCGAAGTTTCAACAGTGGATTGTCGCTCTATATTTCTCCTTCCTGGGCAAATTCAAGGATCAGATGTGCATTATTTCGGAGCAATTTTTTAAAGTACAGCATCTCTTGTTCTGAATAACCACGGACACTTTCCCACTGGTATTCTGGAAGCCAGCATACAGCATTATAGAAGCCATCTTTCAAATCTGGCGTTTTAATGTAAACCTTGACGCGTCCATCGGGCTTCATCTCCGAGTGAGTGATTTCTGTGTCATCGTTAAGAGTCATAAACGGGTACATCATTTCAAACATCTCGCTTTAAAGAAAATTACTAAAGCAAATCAAATCCAGCAGCATTTGCGCTTTTTCATTTATGTCTTTTTTGTATGAGCCGTACACGCCCACGCTGCCGGCCAGCCGGCCCTGAATGTATACAGCGGCTCCTCCGTCTTCGGGTACCGTAGCTGATCCTGCTGCCGCCAGTTGGCCTGGCACTGCAATTGACGCGGATAGCGCTGTCCGCTCTGACGTTGGAATCGGTCCAAATGCTGCTGTCTGCCCTGATGCCACATCTGCTCCTGTCCCCACAGCAGCTCTGGCAGCCCGCAGGAGCGCGTTCGTGGCGGAACGCTGTGCCTCAAAGACAGCCACTGAATAATGCGCCAGCGCGTTTGTCGCCAGCTGCTTTCCCTCAGCGTCACAGACGCAGAAGGTATAAAATGTCCCGCAGGAATGGTTGATCTGCTTATGGAGCTGGTCAACAGCCTGCTGTGCTCTCTTGGCAGTAAGGGGAATTATTTCATTTTTTACATCGGATGAATCTTTTGTATCTATTACGTCTGTAATGTCTTTTGTGTCTTTCGTGCCTTTCGTCTCTTTTTGCTCTATCGTTAAAGAGTCGCTCAAAGATTGCCCTTTCTGCGACTGCTTCGCTCCAGGCATCTGCTGTGTCTGCTCCTGCTCAGAAGCATCCACATACCGGGCCAGCACATACAGGTAATCAGAAAGACGGTTCAGGTAACAGGCTGCCTCTGTATCCAGGGGATACTCCTCCGCCGCCTGGGCAAACCACCGCTCACAGCGTCTGGTCACAGTTCTCGCCACATCAATCTGGGCAGAATAAAAGGAACCGCCAGGCAGAACAAAGTCCTTTATCCGTTCAAAAGCTGATTCCATGCGGTCAATCTCCGCCTCCAGATGCGCAATGGAAGCTGCATCTACCTGATAGCTTCCTGATTGTGAAGCGTCCGCGATTCCGGACATGATCCTCATCAGCATTCTCTGGATGCCGGAAAGCTCATCCTTCCGCGCCGGTTCCGCCGTGAGGCTCTTTACCACGCCGAGCTGGCTGTTCAGTTCGTCGATGTTTCCAAGAAGATGAATGCGTTCATCATGCTTGGATACCCGCGTCCCATCAAGGAGTCCAGTCGTCATTCGGTCGCCTGTTTTGGTATAAATTTTCACTGCCGTACTCCTTTCCCTGTCTGCTGCGTGAATCCTGACTGTCTGATTCCTACTTCCTGATTCTTTTCTCAAACGAGTTCTGCATGCCTTGTCTCTATGTTTCCATGCTTTTGTGCTTCTGTGCTTTTACACTTTTACGCTTCTACAAACCGTCTTTTCTTCACCGCTCTGGCGGCGTTGGTTCCCAATGCCCGACTCTGATCTGCGGTCGGATTTGCAAAGAGAAATACCGGACGCTCCTTTGGTACGCGGCTGATCTGCAGTGCCGCAGCCTGTCCGGTCACTCCAATTCCAGTCTCCAGCACGGAATCCTGCGCGGCACGGTATGCCAGCTCTTCCGCGGTTCCTTCTGTTTGTATCAGCTTCCACGGCACGCCTTCCTCTTCCAGGCCTGCGCAGATCTCTGGCAAAGAGGGCAGATGCTCGTCTGTTGTATACAGATGAACAGCCGGTTTATTCATTTCCATGACGATTCCCCCACCAGGACATCACCAGTCCTGTTGCCACCGCGTTGCGCGGTCCTTCTGTTTTGCGGATGTTTCCACGGCCGCAGAGTACCCGGTATTTAGAAAGCTCCTCTAATAGCAGCTCCGGAATCTCAAAATCCTCCGCTGATCCTCCGACCAAGACTACATTCGGCACCTTCCGCAGGTCATGATCCGGCGCGATGCTTTCCAGCGCCCGCAGCGCATTTGTCACAAATACCTTTCGCTTAGCCTCGCGGCGCACGTCCGCGATGCGCTCAAGGGTCAGATCCTCCTCGATCCGCACCATCTCCCAGGGACTGTCCTGAGAAAACTGGTTTGCCCACGAGGTATTTGCTTCAGTGGAATTCACGCCTGGTGTGTATGTCCCGGCAGAATTCAGCCCAGTGGTGTACGATCCCGCGGAATTTGTCCCTGTAGTATAGGCTCCAGTGGAATTCGTACCTGCGGTGTATGCCCCCGCGGAATTCGCCCCCGCAGCGTATGCCCCATCCCTGTCCAGCGATTTCTTCTGTTCCAGCAGCACCACACACCCAAACAGCCGCGGATCCAGAGGTTCCTCGAAAAAGCGGATTTCTCCGCTCTCCAGCCGGATATGAAACAGACTCTCGACCTTTGCCAGCGGTGAACGTTTGATCCGTTCTGCCGTCATGCGGCTGTGCAGGCCGAGCTCCGTCTGAATCAGCATCGTCACCAGTTCACCGGCTCCCGCCTGGTGCGTGACTGCCACATTGCCATCCTCCGTCACCAATGCGGCATCTGTCGAGCCGCCGCCCATATCGAGAATTGCCAGCGGAAGCTTTGTCCCGGGAGTCGTCAGCGCTCCCATGGAAGCCATGACTGCCTCCACACCGGCCACGCGCGCGGGAATCCCCATCTCTTCGCTGAGCAGATCGGCAATCTCCTGCATCGGCAGCCGACTGGTCTTGACCATTGCGGCCACACCGACGGCTTTTTCCATACAGGTCTCATCCGCCAGCGCCCCCGAAATCCGCACAGGAGCCAACGTGTCTACCGCCAGAATATCAGTGATGCGGATGTTTTCCGGCTGCTGGCCGGAAACGCGGTGCATGCCGCTTTTGATCCGCCGCAGCATATTTCCCACATTGCTGTTTTCCTGGCCGTCCACGTCTGTGATCACGCCCGCCTCGCGGACAGCCTCCATGATTTTCTCCGCACCCGCATCAATCTGTACGCTTGTTCTGCGCTCCCCGCTGATGTAAATTTCCCCGGCAGGAATCGTCTGCTCCCGGACATTGCCTCCTGGCGTACGGATAACTACCGCACTTCTTTTCCCGATCAGGCTCTTGGCAATCGGCATTACCTGACGGGTTTCATCCGCGTTCAGATCCAGCAAAGTCGCAATCCCATACGGATTCGAAAGCATGCGGATCGTCTGCCCTGCCGGCGCCACCTCGATGGCAGCCATCCGGAACTCCGGAATCTGCTCCAGCTTCGCCACCTCATCCAGGATCGGAATCTTGTGGCGCAGGCGATTGTATACCAGAACGGCCTCGTCGCGCTGCAGGATCGCCCCGGTCATGCGGATCTGCTCCCATGCCGCGTTCAGCTGCGAAGCTGCCGTCTCGTAGGAAACCTCTTTCGGGACTGTCACGATGTAGCTTTTCCCGGGAATCGCCCGGGAGAGATGATCAATGCGGATAATTTCGCCCACTGCCTGTCCGACGCCTGCCGGAGTGGATGGATTGTGCCCGATCATGGAGGATTCCATAATAATGGTCTCAGTAATGGTCTCCATGGCCGTGTCCCCGATCACAGGCGCTGCCTCGTTGAGCAGCAGCACATCCGGATAAATCCGGTGCGGCCCGGTCTTTTCCACAGCCATCTCCAGCGCTGTGCGAATCCCGCGCACATTTTCCGGCGTCCCCTTAGTCCCGGTCGTCAGGGTCCGGGCACTGGCGTGAAAGGTGAGTCTGCCCTTCTCGTCAAACGTGCCGATGCATACTTCTGTTGTCGAATTTCCGATATCGATCCCCGCAACCGTCCTGATTCCCATACCGCTCACCGTGTTCCTTTACAATAAAATCCCCCGCTTTTCATAAATCTCCGCCGCGTCCAGCACCAGCTTCGCGCAGTGCGGCGCGTGATACTGCTCCAGCAGGGTCTGCGCCATCTGCACCAGCTCCATCTTTGTGGAACGGTTGGGGCGCAGCTGATTATACATTTTCAGGATCACATCATCCGGAATATTTACCATCTCAGACGCGCGCACAAAGTTCTCATCCATGGCCGGATTGTCATGTTCTCTGCACACCGCTCCCTGCGCGGCCAGCGTCTCCTGCGAAATCTTAATATCATCGGCGGTGATATTGCCGTTCCGGACTTCTTCCAGCGTAATCTCTGATAATTTTTTCCCTGTTCTTGAGGTGATTCGCTCTGCCTCATGCTCTCCTAAAGGATATGCCATACTCTCACACCGTCCATTCAATGATATTCAGCTCCGGACAGAGCTGATCCGTCTCGCGGATATGCATCAGCGCCGCTTTTACCTGGTATTTCGCCCGCACCATCGGGTCATTTGTGCCAGGCACCGGCACTACCTTTTCACCCTTTACGTACCTTGCCGCGTTTTTTCCGATTGCGAAGTAAGTCTCCAGCGTCATCTACGGCGCCTGGGGAAATAGTTCGAGATTAGAAAGCGGGTAAAGAGCCTTGTGATGAATGACTGCCGTCCCCTTCGACTGCAGGCCGATCCCAAAGCCGGAGCCGCTCAGCTTCGCAGCCTCAAGCCCGATAAAACAGACGTCCGAGGTCTTCAGGTTTTTGACCACCCGCGCAGTCATCCCTTCCTCCTCGATCCCGGCGATAATGGCCTTGATCACCTTGTCGACCGGGATGCCGGTGATGGTGTGTTTGATCACGGTGCCAAAAGCAGCGCCCACGCCAATCACGACCTCCTTCGGGTCCGTTCCCTGTTTCGCCTGCGGGTAACCGTGATAATCTATTTTATCCGGAAGTGCGGTATCTGGCTCACTGCCGCCAGCTATTCCGCCTTTTACTCCGGCTCCATTACCATCAGCTGTCCCACTTTTTCCACCGTAATCCCTCATCTGGAGCTCACGGACGACTGCTTCCGTAATCTGCCGGACCAGTGTTTCATTTACTTCCATATCCGTGTCCTCCTTAGAAATGATTACGGTCGATCCTGTGCGGGATCTTTTTGATCTCTTCCCAGCGTGCGCCGTTCACCCGGTAGCCGGTTCCCGGGCCCATGTAATCATTCGGCGTATTCATGCCGCTCATCACATGGAAGTCTTCATCCAGGATCGCCGCGGTCTGCATATAGTCACCGATCACCCGCTGCCGGAGCATGTTCAGGACACTCTCTGCCACGTCCTCATAGCCGGTCTCCGCGAGCGCCTTCACCACATCCACGCCCGTGATGCCGCGCTTCATCAGGTCTTCCACTCCCATCAGATCCGCTACCACATCCCGGTCCAGCGTATCCTTACTGCCGTGCGCGTAGGTCACAGCCTCCACCTGCTCGTCCGTCACTTCCGCCACATGCAGGTACGAGAAAACTGCCTGCACAGCTTTGGCCGCCCTGCGCCGCACACGGATCACGTCCTCTTCTGTCACCGGCCGCAGGCCGCCGTCCACCTGCATATCTCTCTGCATCACATTGTAATCGTCAAAGTCTTCCGCGTCAAAATTGGACCCGGCAAACATATTGTCATAATTGGGCTCCGCCGCATAGCCGGAAAAGATAAAATCCGTACCCGGTAGAAACTGAAGCATCGTCCGCGCCGTTCTGCGCATATCCGAATGCGAAAAGCTCTGGTCATTGGAAGATGCGCACTCCAGTCCCAGAAGCGCCGCCACCAGATTTTCTCCCATCACCTCGCGAATCCCGGCCGGCACGCTCGCCGTAATGCCGATACAGCTCACAGAGCCGTTCTGAATCCCCTGAGAGCCTGCTCCCTTCGTCATGTACAGGCAGCGGCACTCCAGGTAGAGCATGGACTTCTTTTCCGTACTGCCCATCAGAGCTTCCGAGCCGGATCCTGAGGTAAAACGCACCTTCAATCCGCGGGAGGCATAGGCGGAATTCAGGAAAGCCTTGGAATAAGGCGTATCATCGCCGTCGATAAATACCTTCTCTGTCCCGTACACAGAAAGGGTCTCCGCATAGGTCGTAAAGCCGCGGATCCCCAGCTCCAGCTCCGTAGCTTCTTCTGCGGAACACTGGGTCAGCACGCCGCGTCCGCCCACCTGCGAGCCGATCAGCAGCGCAATCGCACTGAAGGGCGCGTAGCGGGCGACTCCCATCGTCGTCTCCTCCTCGCGGAAGCCTCGGAGCGCTCCCTCGGCGGCATCGGCCGCCAGCTGTACCGGGTCGTCCTTTAGATTTGTAATATGTGCCTGATTTCCCGGCACCCGGCGCGCGCGCATCTTCTGCATGCCCATCATCATCTCGACCACATTCAGCTCGTTGATGACCTCTTTCATTTTCGCCGGAGTGATGCCGGATACGATCTTCAGAATTTCGTCCCTGGAAACATGAATATCCACGATCATCCGCGCAATATCGACGGAGGACATAGCCATAGAGTGCTCCACCCGATCCACGCGCATCGCGTAATCCGCTATAAACTGATCAATAAAGTCAAACTCCTCCCGCTTCTTGCCGTCCAGCTCCACGATCCGTCCGTTCTCGACCCGGACGGACGGCGCCGGATCATAAGGACTGTCCATCGCGGCGAATCCTTTTTCCGGCCACTCATCGATAAAACCGTCCAGATTCACCTTCCGCTGATCCAGAGCCTCTATTCTCTTTGATCTTTTCATCTTACGATTCCCCCAAAAACTGCTATTTCGATCATTGCATGTCCGTACTCGCGTAGCGAGTATGGATGAAGGCCGCGCCCAATCGCGAAGCGATTTTAGTTGCGTGGCTTTCATTGTAGCACAGATATGCCGCTTTGGGAACCTTTTTTTGATTGTTTTTGAAAATTTTTTGACGGTTTTTTTGAGTTCTGTGTCCGTTTTTTGTTTTGTTGTGTTGTTTTTCTCTCGGGTTTTGTGTTGTTTTTTGTGGGTTTTATTGCTGGGCGTAACATTACTTTTCATTCTGCTGCCTTATCACCTTATCGCTTGACATTTTTCACAAGCTCTTTATAATAAACTCATAATACACCAACTCTTAAGTTGGTAATTATTCCGTCCCCCTGTTTTCCAACACAGCGACCGCCGTCAGAAAATTTCTCTGCCGCCTGCGTATCGTCGCGAAAGCTATCCACACGGATGGTCTATACTAGGAGTATTATTTCTGATATACTAACGGGCGGGAACAAACTATCGCAGCAAAGAAATATGGTTACAAATGGATTTCTCCATCCGTGAAAATCTTTTGAAAGCAAGCAGGGGGTTCTTATGGGATTATATTTAAATTGCGGGAATATCAGCTTCCGGCAGATTCGGAATGGAATTTATGTAGATAAGACCGGACTGATTGATTTCATAAACAAAACAATTGATACAACGGACAAGCTGACCAGCTTCAGCCGCCCAAGGCGTTTTGGAAAATCTTACGCAGCAAAGATGCTGAATGCATATTACGACAGAAGCTGTGATTCTAAAGAGCTGTTTGATGGCCTGGAAATCTCAAAATCAGATCCCTGCGGGCAATACAGGAATCGTTTCGACGTCATTTATCTGGATATCACACGCTTTATCTCACTGACAAAAAACATTCACCATATCCTGTCTGATATACAGACCAGCGTAATCCGCGAATTGAGAGAAGCTTTTCCAGGATGCCTAAGAGAAGGCGAGGATATTTTGCCGGATGCGCTCGTGGCTGTAACCCAAAAAACGGGCAATCGTTTTTTTATTATTATTGATGAATGGGACGCTCTGTTCAGAGAAGTAAAGCATGATGAAGTTTTACAAAATGCCTACATTCAGTTTTTACGCGGACTGTTTAAAAGTGGTCCGGCTACGGATATCTCAATTGCCGGTGCTTACATGACCGGAATACTTCCCATCAAAAAGTACGGGACTGAATCCGCACTGACTGATTTCAGAGAATATACTATGACGGAGCCTGATATTTTAGCAGATTATGTAGGATTTACAGAGCAGGAGGTAGAGACTCTCTGTGAGACCCATCATATTAGTTTCGACGAAATGAAAAGGTGGTATGACGGATATCATCTTTCTGACGGTCTGTCTGTCTATAGCCCAAATTCTGTGATATCTGCCATAAAAAGAAAACGTTTTCGGACGTATTGGACCAATACTGAGACATATGAATCATTAAAAGGCTATATCAGTATGAATCTGGATGGCCTGAAGGATGCTGTGATAGCCATGCTGGGCGGAGAAAAAATCCGCATCAATACCGGCAGATTTCAGAATGATATGTCCACATTCCGAAGCAGGGACGATGTCCTGACACTTCTGATTCACCTGGGTTACCTGGCCTATGACGAAAATCACGCAGAAGTATCCATACCGAATCAGGAAGTCGCAACGGAGTTTCAGAACGCTGTGGAAGGGGAGAATTGGCGTGAGATCGAAGAAGCGCTTAACGATTCTGAAGCCTTGCTGAAATCGACTATTCAGGGAAATGCTTCCGCTGTCGCGAAAGCTTTAGCCAGAATCCATGCTGCTCATTCCTCTATCCTGGCTTACAATGATGAGAATTCTCTGAGCTGTGCTATTACAATTGCCTACTTCACCGCACAAAGGGATTATACGATTATCCGTGAGCTTCCATCCGGAAAAGGATTCGCGGACCTGGCATTTATCCCTGCCGGTAATACCGACAAACCAGCAATGATTATTGAATTAAAATATGATAAAACCGCAGACACAGCCATCCGGCAAATAAAAGAAAACCGATATGACGGCGCGTTAAAAAAATATAAAAATGACCTGCTGCTTGTCGGAATCAATTATGACAAGACCACCAAAGAGCACGAGTGTATCATTGAACGGTTTGTCTGAATGCAAAGTGACCGGTCAGGAAGAGTTTTCTCTTCCTGGCCTCAGAAAAATTCACATATCTGTCTTTTTATTGCCGTAGGGCTGCCTCCAGTCTTTTCATTCCATCGAGCACCACACTGTTGGGACAGGCCACATTCAGGCGCAGAAACTGCGCTCCATTCCCTCCATACTGGCTCCCGGAAGAAAGATAGAGGCCTGTTTTCTCCCGGATAAATCCGGCCAGGTCGAAATGGCTGATGTCAGCGGCGCAATCAGCGTCATGTTTTTCATCTGAGCGATCGTCATTGCCTGCTCCCGCGCCACATTTCGCGCCATAATAGGCTCCGCAGTCCAACCACATCAGATAGGTCGCGTCTGAATCCACGACCCGGACTCCCGGAATATGCGCCGCGATATAGGCTTTCACAGTCTCCTTATTTTTCCAGATATATTCACGCAGAGCGTCCAGCCATGATCCGCCCTCTGTAAACGCCGCTATGGCAGCGTCAACCGCAAAAGCGTTCGGCTCCGCCACTTCATCAGTATTCAGCCCTCTCCAGACCTTATGGCGCAAAACCGGGTCGGGGACGATGACAGCAGCCGTCTGCAGTCCTGCGATGTTGAATGTTTTCGTCGGCGCCACACAGGTCACACTGATCTCACGGCAGGTTTCTGAGACAGAGGCAAACGGCACATAGCTGCATCCAGGGGCGACAAGGTCACAGTGAATCTCGTCTGAAATCACAGTCACATGATGTTTTTTGCACAGCTCGCCAACCGCGGCAAGGGTCTGGCGGTCCCAGATATTCCCAGACGGATTCTGCGGATTGCACAAAATCATCAGAGTCGTCTGCGGGTCAGCAAGTTTCTCTTCCAGGTCCGCAAAATCCATCGAATAGCGCTCCCCATCGTAGCACAGCGGACTTTCCAGCACCTGCCGGCCATTGTTCAGAACCGAGTTAAAAAAGATGTTGTAAACCGGCGTCTGCAAAAGCACCTTCTCCGCAGGCGTAGTCAGCTTGCGCACCATACTGGAAATAGCAGGAACAATGCCCGTGCAGAAAATCAGCCACTCTTTTTCCATTGTATAATTGTGACGGTTCTGCCACCAGCCGATGTACGCTTGATACCAGGCGTCCGGAATATCCGTATACCCGAAAACACCATGCGCAGCCCGTTTCTCAATCGCCGAGCGAATCTCCGGCGCAGTCTGAAAATCCATATCCGCCACCCACATGGGAAGCTCCTCTTCTTTTACGTTCCATTTGAGAGAACTGGTATTCCTGCGGTCAATGACCGTGTCAAAATCATATTTCATTACAGTGTCTCCTCCTCATACATTCCTATCTGATTATTATCTTATAGCCTCAACTCGGGCAAACCGGAACCATAAAGCCGGAACCATAGTTTTACTATTTCACCTAAAATATTCCTCTTAATTTCCTGCATGAATTTGCTCATGTTCTCGGGTCTACTTCGTGGGCACAGCCGCATATAGAAGTCAAATGCTTCGCAATCACGCAACCGTAACAACCGCATTTTCTTTTATCTGATTGATCGCCGCCACCAGCGCTGTTCTGGTTCTGGCATCAAACAACTTTGTAAAGCTCAGCGGCTTGTCAAACGGCGGTTTCGTCAGTTCCGCAACGCTTTCCATATATCCGTTCTGCTCAATATGATTAATAATTTTATAGACGAAGGCAATCTGCCGCTGGTTCAAAGACTCATCGTTGATAAAAGCAGAAAATGCCTGCATGGCCGCATCGTGATCCATTTTGGCAATTCTGCGGATCAACAGGCCAAAGGGCGTATCGCCATATTCCCGCTGATAATCCTCCTGGCTTCCCAGCTCACTGGTCAATATGCGCTCCAGCTCCTGATAGTCTCCATCAGAGAGCCTGATATTATGCGTCAGCTTATAGATGGCCATCGTATTGCCATGCTCCATGACATAGCGATTGACCTTTTTCCTGTAATCCTCAAAATCATATGCCGCATCGAGGGGATTCCCTTCCTGCTGGTCTATCACCGAGTCGGTAAGTCTAGTAATAATCGGCTTGCGCGGATCGCTGTTATCCAGAAATTTGATCAGTTCACGCAGTTCTTTACGGACTCTCTCAAACTGCAGCAGATCATTTGCGTCCCAAAAGGCGTCCGTCTGCACCTCTTTTAAAACCGAAAGCTTCGCCTTTACCTGCGGAATCGCGGCTTTATGCTCCAGCAGAACCGCAATGTCACAAAGCTGCCCTCTCGCACGCTTCAGGGAAGGCATCTGTTCAACAGAAGCCAGCATCAGTCCGTACATAAAATTATCAAAACGCAGTGCCAGCTCGTCAATACCGCCCAGGCGCGATGTATCTTTTCCACTGCCATCGCCAGGGGGTGCTTTCCAATCATCCAAATGAATCACCGGCGCAATATGCTTCAATAATTCGCCCTTGTCATTTTCACTGATATAATCAAATGCCCCCTGCTTTTTATACTTCTCTACAAATTCCCGGCGCAGACGCACCTCTACCAGATCTTCGGATAACTGCTGTACCAGACTCTGACATTCGGATACAAGTTCTCCTCTCCAGGTCTGAAACTCCGCATCGGAAAAAGCAGGTTCCTGCAAAGCAGCCGCCAGCTTGATCTGTTTCCCGAAAATCGCTTCCGACAGAGATTTTGTCTCTCTTGTCTCGTACCCTTCCTTGTGCTCCCGGAAATATTCGAAGTTCCCACAGTAATCAAAAATAAGGAATCGCCGTTTATCTATGTACTCTCCATCGATCTGGTCAAAACACGTAAGCCCTTTGCACAGACGGGTTCCGCGGCCAATCATCTGCCAGAATTTCGCCTTCGAGCGTACCTTTTTAAAGAATACAAGATTCACACACTCCGGCACGTCAATACCGGTATCCATCATATCGACCGAGACTACAATGTGTGGCTCTTTATCGGCCACCTTGAAATCATCAATAATTGTCTGCGCATAGGTATCGTCACAAATCACTCTCTGCGCAAATTTACCCTTATATTTGGGATAAAGCTTATTAAAACGCTCCAGAATAAACTCTGCGTGGCGCTTATTCTGTGCAAATATGATGGTCTTGCCAATCCGCTCACCGCCGGCGACCTTTATCCCGCGCTCCATCAGATCCTGCAGAACAAGATCGACCGTCGTTTCGTTGAAAACGAATTTATTTAACTGCGCCGACGGAATGAATTCCGGCATCGTTCCATCCTCTATAAAGTCGTCCTCATAGCGCTCCTTATCTTCTTCTGACAAATCGTCGTAAGTAATCCCTTCCTCAAGAAATTTAGTTTTGACTTCATAATTATAATACGGCACCAGCACATGATCCTTTTCCACCACCGTTTCATAATCATATGCATAAGTCGGCACGCCATGCTCCATCTCGAAAAAGTCATAGGTGTTGCGGTCCACGTCTGTTTTCGGGGTCGCCGTCAGGCCCACCATAATCGCGTCAAAATATTCAAAAATTGCGCGGTACTTTTTGAAAATGCTCCTGTGGCTCTCATCAATGATAATCAGGTCAAAATGTTCCGGCGTAAACAGTGGTATACCTTCGGCCGTTTTCGTTTGATCAATCGCGTTCAGCATGGTCGGGTACGTAGAAAACACAATGCGGGCATTGCTGTCGTCTTTATTGGAACACAGATTGCACAGGGACATCTCCGGCAGATAATTTTTGAAATCATCCTTCGCCTGCTTCACCAGGGCGGTGCGGTCCGCCAGGAACAGAATATTCGTAACATAACCGGCACGGCTCAAGACATCCGTCAGGCTCGCCGCCGTCCTGGTCTTACCTGTGCCCGTACTCATTACCAGCAAATGCTTCCGAAAGCCGCGTTCAATCTGCTCACAGACCGCGCGAATCGCTTCCTTCTGATAATAACGATCCGTAATCCGGTCATCGATCGGTATCGATATCAGATCCCCATGCTCCATCCGCCGATTAATCAGCTTCTGCAGGCCGTCCTTGCTGAAAATACTGCTTACCTTCCGCTGCGGACTGGTCCGGTCGTCCCAATAAAACGTTTCAAATCCATTCGTCGTAAACATGACCGGACGCCTGCCAAATTTCTTTTCCAGGCAGTCCGCATATAACATAGCCTGCTTCCGGCCGATATTCGGATCCTTACTGGTCCGTTTCGCCTCTACCACAGCCAAAGGCAGGCCATCTTTTCCAAACAGCACATAATCCGCATATCCCTTCTGTCCAATCACACCAGCCATATCATCAACCGGATATTCTTCCCGAACATCCGCATCCGTACCGGAAAACTTCCAGCCCATCTGCTTCATGTCCACGTCAATATAAATTTTCCTGGTCTGAAACTCTGATAAATCCTCCGCGGTAAAGCTGCGGTCCTGCTTATGCTGCTCTTTGGCACTCGTATACTGCTCTGACATTGCTTCAATCTGCTTACGCAGTTTCTCAATCTCCGCGTCCTTTTCACCAAGCAGGCTTTCCTGTTCCTTAATTTTTTTCGTATCAACGACCACTTTTTCCTTCGGAACCAGGGATTCATCAAATTTGCGCTCTATATAATCGCTGCCATAGCAGTAATCCACCCACTGAATAAACTCAAACAATGCACGCAAAGAAGCCAGCGCATCAGAGGCCTGCACATTTTTCTCCGTATGCACCGCCAGATTTCCCAGCTTGATAATATAAGGCAGCTTTCCCCAGGTGTTATAGTCCACCGCAAAACGAAAAGTCTGCTCATGAATCAGCGACTGAAGATTATCTCTATAGGGCATCTGCATCGTATTATCCGCAGAATATACCCACTTCACAGCCAGCTCCAGCGCCTTTCTGCAGCCGACCGCGCACATGGCAGGCGATGTCACGTATACCCTTTCTGCTTCCACCGCGGCAGACGCAAAAAGCTCGTATTCTTTTTTCTCTTTTAAGAATTCAAAATTTGACATCGCATACACTCCTGTCTGTATTTTATCGTTTGTAGTTAGTTGAGCCGTTTCAATTTTTTCACGTAATGTATCTGTTTAAAATCATATTGCGCGATTTTTAAAATACTGTTCCCTACACTTCATGGCTTGGGTGGGAGTTTGGGTTGGAAATCCGACAGTTTGGGTAGGATTCCGCCGAGTTTGGGTGGGATTCCGCCATCTGTATCCTTCTTTCTACCCGCCATTTACGATTTTCAAAAAATTATATCTTTTTCTTCTTATCCAGGTAATGCATCCATATATATCTGCCTGTAATTATCAGCTATCCACCGGTAGTTTTCAATGGCTGCGAAACTGTAGTGTTTCGATTTGTCGGTTGCCTGCACGAAAGCTATAAACTCCTTTTGAAGTTGCATGGGTGGGACAATCTGTACATATGATTTCATTATTGCAGTGTTCAGATTCGGCTGTGTTCCAGCAGGGGCAATTTTTCTAAAATGCTCTGTCATCTGATTCAATGCCTGTAATAAAAATACTTTGTTCAACCGGGAGTCTATATCCTCCATTGCAAGCCACCCATCATGAATACATCCATCAAAGGTAATAATTCGAGCAAACCCCAATGAGACTCCGCAATTTGCAAATATCAAGCTACCAGTTCTCACCATTCTACTTTTTGATACGCCCTCTTGAATAATATGTTCCTTGGTCGAATGGAGATAAATGCTTTCCCCATCAGTTGCATCTCCTATTTTTATCCATGGCACATCTCCGCCTAAATATTTTTCAATCGGTCTTGGTGATCCACCTCGTACTATTGTGCAAAGTTCGCCAAGCGGATACGCATCCCAACCCTTATCATTAATATTAATATCACCAAACATCTCTATAAACCGGGAGAGGAATTTATGCTATATACTTTTTGTGGCTAATCTTCACGTTGTTTTGATCTACCATTGCATACTGCATCGTTGTATCAATTTTAGCATGTCCGAGCAGCCTCTGTACTTGTTCAACAGGCATTCCTTTATCTATCGCCTTTGTCGCCAATGTTCTCCTAAACTTATGCGAATGAACTTTCGGTATTCCCAGTCTTCGCCCAAGCTGCCTCAGCCGAATTTCAACTCCACTAATCTCTAACCTTGCATGTGGCTTCTGCAATGATACGAAAAGTGCCGGATTATCGTCTGAACGACTTGCAAGATAATTCTTGAGATGAATCTTCGTTCGTGCATCAAAGTAAACCGGCCGTTCCTTGCTTCCTTTTCCGAAAACAACGCATTCTCGGTTCTCGAAATCAATGTCGGCAATATTCAGCTTTACCAATTCTCCCACACGCATTCCTGTTGATGCCAGCATATCAATAATTGCCAGATCGCGAATGTTACCGCATTGATCGCGCATGGTCTCCAATGCTTCATCACTGTACGTTTCCTTGACTGTTTTTGTCGTGCGAATCTTATGAATACGTCTCATAGGACTCTTTAAGATATAATTTTCTTCCTCCAGCCAAGAGAAAAAGCTGGACAGTACTCGGCGTATATTATCAATATTACTTTTACTACACTGCCTATTCTTCTGATATTCAGAAAGATAGTTGCGAAGATCATCTGTCTGCATATGAGTCACATGAATGTCTATCGTCAGAAACAACTTATCAATCGTCGTCTCGTAATAATGCATTGTCTTTTCGCTGCATCCTTCCACACGCTTTGCCGATAAAAACAATTCAAGCAACTCATTATTTGATTTTTCCGCGATTTCAGTTTTTTCTTCAGTTTCAACAATTGTAACATTCCATAAATAATGATGAAGAACGTTCTGTAACTGTTCCAACTGCGCATTGTCAAGGTAAGGGAGCATTTTTCTGGTAATTTCAGTGATAATTTCTTCGTTCATGATAGTACAGTCCTTTCTGTACCGTATCATCCTGCTCCCCATTCATTATCTAAAATAATTCTGCCTGTCAAAAAATCTTTCATCAAAACCTTTTATTTATTTTGTTTGCTCTTGTCCTTATTAATCCTGCATTTCCGAAGTTATTCCTGCCAATGGTAGTCCATTTTGTTTATTCCAATCTTCGGACTGCTCATGTATTCCAAAATATTTGTAAGAAAATCCATCGCAATCCCTTCCTTGCTCATTTTATTGAATTATAACTTTTCAAAAGTTAAAAGTTAATAATTTAAGTTAAAACAGATATTCAGCGGAAAAAGCTTATCGTGTATAATAATCAGGAACCGCAGCAAAGCAAAATCGCACGATAAGGGAGCATTTTTCTGGTAATTTCAATGATTATTTCTTCGTTCATGATAGCACAGTCCTTTCAGAACCGTATCATCCTGCACCTCATTCATTATCCAAAATATTTCTGCATCAGCGATTTTTTCAGTATTTTCAGTTCATCCAAGCTTCGTTGGATTGCCGATTTCGATTTGTCGGTGGCTTGGACGAAGGCGGCAAATTGCTCCTGACGCTCCATAGGTGGTATAAAAATTGGCATTTGCGCTATTTGACCTGATGATATTCGTGATCTCGTTTGACCATGTACCATACCTGCTGCCAACAAAAGTGTTTCTGGACAATTTATGTACTGGCAAACAAATCTTTCATTTAAGACGTCGCTCTTTGGTATATAATGTACGCAATCTGCCTTATTAATAGCAACTTCTATATTATCTGGTATTATACATGCCCGCAAATTAGGCTCTCCAAGTGTTCCAATGACAATTTCGCCTCCCCTACAGGTATACTTCTTAAGCTTTTCATAGTGTTCTATAGAAATATAACTCTTGTCGGTGTCGACAAATTTCCCTACGCCGATATTACCCAATCTAATAACACGAACGCCAGTTTCAGTATAATGCTCTGATTTCAAATTTGAACCGAAAGGGCCATCACTTAACCGCGCTCCGGCTTGGCGAAAAGATAAAGTTTTCCATTTCATAGGATTACTCACAGGGTCACCGAACATCTCTATAAACCGGGACCGGACAAGCCTATCCAATAGTTCCTGCTGTTCGCGCCGTTCACTAATAACAGAATCTATCTTTTGCAATCTCATCACAATTTCGTCCTGTTCTTCTAAAGAATAAAACGGAATCAGCGTTGTTTCCAACACCTTTTTGCCAATCGCCTTAAATGTACTCCCCGTCCCTTTTGCAATCAATTCTTTCACTCGGCTTTGAATTGCATAATAAAGATACTGCCTATTACACTTATCTTCATATGGGGTCAATGCAGCAAGACCTCTACCAATACAACACTGTTCTGTCGCTAAATTCATAGCTCCAATTGGTGCACGTACAGAAATAAGTATATCCCCTGCGTTAGCAATTTTCGCAGGTGATGAACACCAAACACGCGTTTCAGGATGTATTTCTCCGAAATCAGCATTGCCTTGAAAAAAAGGCAAACCAATTCCAACTTCATTATATGTGGTGGACTCTGGTGACTGTCCCATGTTCAATGAACACAAATCCGTAAGTACAATCTGTTTCATGCCGCCACCTCCCCTAGAAACCGGGATTTGACAAGCTGCTCTAAAAAGTCAATCTCTTTCTGTCTCATTGATATTAGACCAGCTATTTTGTCCAAATTTTCTACAATGCCCTTCTGTTTATCCAATCCAGGTATATCAATGTTAATTTGGAGCAAATTTGCTTTCGTAAGGCTCGGAATCGTAACTGTAGTATTTAATTTCTCAAAATTATAATTCTCGCAAAAATAGTATAGATACTTTGGTAATAACAACTGCCTATTTGCAACTAATCCAAACGCCGTATCAACATTCCAGAAAGGCTCATTTACAAATATAGGATTGTTAATGCTGCCTTTTCTCCCGATTACTACTGTCTCAGCTTCACAAAGGTAATCATCCGCATATCCCATCACGCCGCCACTACCATAAATAGGATATTTTCCTTGCGGATTTTCTACTTGTCGTTGGTTTTTTCCATTTCGAATTTCTAAAACATCTGCAAACTTCATGTTGCCGTCTCCCTTTACCACCGTTCCATCAGCAGCTTCACTGTCCCCCTCAGCTGTTCGCTGAAATCCCCTAAATCATCCACCGTAATAGACCCTTCCCGTATCAAATCGAGGATATTATACAGCATCTCCGAACGGCTCATCTCCATAACCACGCTTTTGCGGCGTTTGTCCGCTTTGATCCTCTTATCCAGCTCCCAGAATTTATCAGATGCAGCTCCGTCTCCTGATAATAGCTCCACGTATTCTTTTACAAGCGTTTCCATGTAAGCTTCCTGCCATTCGGGAACCTTTTCTCTGAAAAGTGCCCAGTCTCGCTTAGTAATTCCATCCTGTGCCATTGTCTTATCACCTCATTAACATCCTGTCTGTTAAAATCTTCAATTCCAATGTTAAATCACTGTTTCGAAGCAAATATAGAATATTACGGATTGCTTAAATGAAAATTTTCAATTTTCAATTTAAGCAATAGTAAAGCGATTTGATTTTCTAAAACCCTTGCAAATAAGGGTTTTTTACGTCCTCAATTGCTTAAATTAAAATTTGCAAATTACATATTTAAGCAATTATCCAGTATGCGCGCCGCTGATTTGGACCGTCAAGCCTGATAACTCCGGCTCGTCGTAATGATGAGAGCAGATTCGCTATCTTGTCATCCTTCTGCTTATCCGTCAGTCCATCAGGAAGTTTTTCCCACAGCAGACGTTTGAAATCCTGTTTCTGCCCTTTCCCCCATTGTTTCAGATAATCTACAATCAGTTTTTTATAATACTCATCATTAAATGCCCTATTCTTGATGTACTGCTCTTTCTCGTCCAGAGATTCTGCCACCCCCGCAGATAAATACAGATTAGGCATTTTCCCTTCGATTAATTTCATTTTCCGTAGCAGACGGCTCTCTTCACCAGTAATTTTCAGCTTTTTCTGCACACGATCCATCAGAAATACCGTTTCAAGATCCAGGTCCGGTATATCGTAAAGCAAATGCGTATATTTTTCATCTATGATTGAACCGTACACGGTCACCCTGACCTGATCATGCATGATATCATAATCCGGCATGGGAAAATATTTATCGCGCAGTATCTCGTACACTCTTCGGATTCCCATCGAAGCGGTATCAATCATGCCAAAGCTTGCCATTGTTTCTGCCAAAAGCTGATTTTTGTAAAAAGGCGGCGCATATCCCGGATTCAGTACATTTCGCACATCGCCAGGTATAAAATCTCCGGGGTTTGTAAATATCAGTTTATCATCATACTCGTCCAGATAAATTCTCGCACCCCGCCGATATTCCATATGTGCCACACAATTATGAAGCAATTCGTAGAGCATATCCTGATTATAAGAGGATGTAAATTCAGGCAGCAGCGTATTTCGATTTGGCATATATTTATACTGCAGATTCCTTATTTTCTCAAACAATCGGTCGCCGACATTGATAAAAGGAATTTCAAACAGTTCATACGCACGATCCTTTCCGGTAGCACCATAAAGCCTCCACATAATTGTCGGCGGTCTGTCTATGAGATGCTTACAGTCCTCCTTTCCCAGCAAAACCATCGCAGCATAAGTAAGTTGACCTTCGTTGATCAGCCGGAGTTTTCGAAGAAATTGTTCATCTGTCATTCCATCTACTTCCCGCTGAATATGTTCTTTTTTCTTATCTTTGTATTTTGACCGGGCGACGGCTATCGCGTCTTTGTCCAGATTCGTGATATCACTTCCCGGAATCACCTGCGCCGACCAGTCCCAGCGCACCTGACCGCGTATCATATCTATTTTATACTGTGGTAAAATATCAAGGCTGTCGCCGTTTCTGGAATAATAGCGATTTTTCCATGCCGTAGGAATCCCGGTCACAGCTGCTGGAATCTTAAACATAACAACTCTGCTCTGCTTTCCCCCTACATGAGGGTAAAGCTCATAAATATCTATAAAACTCATTTCACCAGTGGTACTTTTAGCTATTTCGTATTTAAACTTGCTCAGGCTTTTTGTATCCTTAAAATTGGTTCCTACTACCCTCTTGTCTTTGGTTGCCTCGCTGACCCCGAATATAAGCCACCCATACTGTTTATTTCGCAAATTGGCTTCGTTGCTTATCGCGGAAAAATATCTGCCAATTTTATCAGCGTCATATTGCCCTTTTGCTTCCTTAAATTCCACGACCTCCGTTTCCCATCGGTCTATCAGAGAAGATAAAAGCAAATATAGTGCCGCATCCGGCCCTGCCTTGTCATAATCAAAATATTGCGTATTCACAGCATCTCCCTCAGTTCTTTCAATCCTTTCGCAATCTCTTTTTCCAGCTCATCCAGCCTGTCCAGAATTTCCGAAGTAGGCGGATATTTTACCGGCACGTATTCCGTCTTTTTATATTTGTTAATAGACAGGTCATATCCGTTATCCACGATCTCCTGTTTCGGTACAAAGAAGCTCTGTTCTGTTCGTTCCCTGTCCTTTTCCGATTCCAGATGATGGAACCGTTGGATGATGTCAGGAATGTCATTATCCGCAATCTCTGAGCGTTTATCATCCAGGCTGAATCCATCGGCTTTCATATCGTAAAACCAGACCTGATCTGTACCGCCTGCTCCGGTCTTGGTAAAGACGAGAACCGCTGTGGAAACTCCCGCATAGGGTTTAAATACGCCGGACGGCATGGAGATTACCGCGCGAAGCTGATGATTTTCTATCAGCTCTTTTCGGATCGCTTTATGCGCTGTCGATGAGCCAAACAAAACGCCGTCCGGGACGATGCAGGCGCAGCGGCCGCCTTTTTTCATAATACGGAGGAACAATGCCAGAAACAGCAGTTCCGTTTTCTTTGTATTTGTGACTGCTTTCAGATTGTCATTGATGCTTTCGGCGTCAATGGTTCCTTTGAATGGGGGATTGGCAAGGCAGACCGTAAACTTATCAGAAATCTGATTCTGTTTCGACACGCTGTCTTTGTAGTCTACATCCGGATTGCTGATGGAGTGCAGCATCAGGTTCATTGCTGAAATGCGGAGCATGGTTCGATCAATATCATATCCAGTGAATAATTCTCCCGAAAAATGTTCCCACTGCTCCGGAGTCATGGTATCCTCATAATTTTTGCGAATGTATTCCGCTGCGGAGACGAGGAACCCGGCGGTGCCGCAGGCAGGATCACATATGAGGTCGTCAGGGGTTGGCTGAACCAGTTCTACCATCATATCCCGAATATGCTTCGGAGTGCGGAACTGACCGTTCTGACCGGCAGTCGCCAGTTTTCCCAGCATATACTCATATAGGTCGCCCTGCATATCCAGATCAGCAATGTCACGCTCGTACAGATCGTCCAGTCCGGTAATAATTTTCTGCAGAACCTGTGGCGTCGGGATCAAGAACATGGCGTCACTCATGTACCGTGCGAATGCCGTGTTGCTGCTGCCTGCGTTATTCGGCTCGTCTTCGATTTCAAGCAGCTCTCCCTGCTCCGTAAAATCCGGCAGGCGTCCATACTTCAGATTTTTAATTGCAGGAAACACGCGCTGGGAAATCACATCGTAAATCTGCCTCGGATCGTTGTTTTTGAACTTGCTCCAGCGCATGGACTGACCGGCAGCCGACTGCGGGAAAATTTTGGCCATTTTCTCCCCGGTCATGTTTTCAAATTCTTCTGTTTCCAGTTCCTTTTCGTCAAGGGAGCGTATAAACATCAGATATGTCAGCTGCTCGATCACTGTCAGCGGATTCGTAATCCCTCCGGCCCAGATGTCTGTCCATATCTTGTCAATTTTGTTTTTGATGATTCCTGTGATCATTTTTCTAATCCGTCCGTTCGTTTTTTGTAAGTCATGCAGCGGCTGAAACCGTTTTTTGCTGTAAATTGGAAATATCTTACCACAAAAAAACAGGCTCCACAATCTTGTTTTTCAGTCTATACGCATATATTTGTGCATCACTGCACATCGAGCTTTACACGGATAAGAAGGACCCGGATTTTGAGGAGCAGGTGGAGACAGTACTCACGGAGTATGGAATTTATTATAACAAGAGCGAAGTATGGATAGAAAGCGAGCTTCTGTACGAGGTGCTCTACGAAATGGAGGTATAAGAATGGCTGACAATAACAAGGTTAAGTTTAACCTGAAAAACGCGCACTACGCGAAGTTGACGCTGGATGATGACGGCGTGCTGGTAGAGAATTCCGAGGTGGAGCTGGAGTCGTTTTCATTGCTCTTCGAGTTTGACGGCGACCAGAAGCACATCAGGCATGTCCTGTATAACTGCTCCGCTTCCCGTCCGAAGATTGAGGGCCAGACGAATGAGGATACCAAGGAGGTGCAGACGGAAACGCTGTCCATCAAGGCTACCCCGCTTTCCGATGGCATGGTTAAGGCAAGCGCGGCCATCCCCCGTATTTACCGTCTGAAATTTCAGCGCGACATCTACAAGGATTTGAGAAATCTTGAACAAGCTGTGGGGCTTGAACATCCAGAGCGATGTCGAGTCTAAAAAAAACTTCGCAAAAGTGAGCGGGAAATGACGACCCTGCTCTTTCTTCTGCGGTGCGTACAGCTGGGCATTAGCATAAGGGATTTGGATTTGCTGACCATCGGAATCGTGAATGATATGTACGTAGAGAGCGGAAACGACTCATATTCGGATTAGAAGAAAGTCCGGCTGGCCGACCAGCATGATATGGACGTCTTCTGACGGCTCGTTTTGTACTGCTACTGCTATTTCTTCTCAAAAAGTTCAAAAGATACTGTCGTATTTTGGCGCATTGTGTTATACTATGGAAATCACACCGAAATGACAGTATGGGGGAGGAAGTTCGATGGCAGCAGAAATAAATGAGGTTGTCACAGAAGAAAAAACAGACATTGCTGTTGCCGAAGCGGTGCAGGTCGATATACGCAGCCTGATTTACGTTGTCCGAGGTCAGCAAGTTATGATAGACAGTGACTTGGCTATGCTTTATCAAGTAGAAACAAAAGCCTTGAATCGTTCAGTGAAAAGAAACATTAACCGATTTCCAGAAGATTTTATGTTTCAATTGTCTGAGGACGAGTATCAAACTTTGAGGTGCCAAATTGGTACCTCAAAAACAGACACAGAAAACACCACGGAGGGGCGAGGCGGCAGGCGATATCTGCCTTATGTTTTCACTGAACAAGGCATATCCATGCTTGCAAGTGTTCTTCATAGTGATGTTGCAGTAAATGTAAGCATTGGCATTATGCGAGCTTTTGTGGAAATGCGTCACTTTATTGCTAATAATGCAATTATGTTTGAGCGTATCAGCGCAGTTGAGTTACGTCAGCTCCAGTATCAAGAGCAAACAGACGCGAAACTGGAACAAATATTTGATTACATATCTGAGCATGAAGAGTCCACCCAAAAAGTCTTCTTTGATGGGCAGATTTATGATGCATTCGGATTACTTGTCAATTTGATTCAAAAAGCAGAAAAGGAAATTACGTTAATAGATGGATATGTAGATGTGGACACATTGAATCTACTCTGCAAGAAAAATGATAAAGTATCAGTTACCATCTATACGCATGAAAAAACAAAGTTGAGTAATGCAGATGCAGAAAAATTTAATGCTCAATATCCAACTTTAGTTGTGAAGCACACGAAAGCTTTTCATGACCGCTTTCTCATTCTTGATGAGAAAATCGCATATCATATAGGCGCGTCATTGAAAGACGCTGGGAAAAAATGCTTTGCAGTAAGTCTTCTTCAAGACGAAGGTGTAGTCAAAGATATTTTGCAGCGGTTAGAATTGGAAACAGAAGAATAATATTTAAGGTCACAACCTGTGACCTTAAAGACAAATTGAAATATGGAGGTAAGCGATGAATAAAGAATTCAGAAGAAAAGATAGGGCTGTAACTGACATCAATCAAATCATCAAAATTATTGATCAGGCCAAAATCTTACATCTGGGGTTAGTTGATAGTGGATTCCCTTATATTGTTCCACTCCATTATGGATATGAATATGATAGCAATAGGGATATGTTTATTTTTTATATGCATGGTGCAAAAACAGGACGCAAGATTGAATTGCTCAGAAATAATTCCAATGTCTGTGTTGAACTTGAAACAGATATAGAACTTGATTCTGCCGATGACGTCCCGTGTGAATATGGCTCTTTTTATTCATCAGTAATTGGACAAGGCTGTGCGTCAATAGTCGATGATGTAGAAGAGAAAAAAAGGGCATTAAATCTACTGATGGAAAATCAAACGAAAAGGACTTTTGAATTTACAGAAAAAATGGTGGCAGCTGTTGCCGTAATTAAGGTGGAAATCAAAGAATATACAGCAAAAGCAAGAGTAAAAATGGCACAGTAGCTGAAATTCCAGTTTTTCGGTGACAAATTAGAACAGAATGATTTTTACAAAGCATCAGTCATAGTGGCTGGTGCTTTTTTGACGCACGGAAGGAGGCGGTGGCGGATGTATGCGGTGAGCGATGAATTTTTAGAGGCGGTGCAGGAAAACACCCGTACCTACTACTGGGCTGGGACGATCACCACTACTGCCGGAAAGGTCTATTCCTTCGATTACAGCGACATTGTGAAAGACTCCGGCTGCATCTCCTCGCAGTGCTGTGGCAGTACGGAAATTGAGCTCGGAACGGTGTATTCGTCAGAGCTTGGAATTACGCTCTACTCCGAGGTTGACCGGTACACATTGGAGGATGCCATTATCGAGATTTCCTGCTTCCTGCTTCTGCCGAACGGAAGCTATGAGGAAGGTTTAGTAGTTCCTTTTCTGATTTTATCACACGGTATACGGCGGTGAGTTCCACAAATATGCGGACTGAAACTGCCGAGTATTACTGTGTAGACCCGGATGACGGTCTGACCATGAATCTGGGAGTAAACCCACTCCTCCAGTTTGGATGGGACGAAACGCGTGCGGAACTGTGTACCAACATCCTGAATGACCTGCAGGCGGTGAATTACGTGCCGTTTGACTCGGATACGATACAGATGAATGAATTACGGGTACCTCTACCCGGCACAGGGAAGGCTTCAAACGCATGATTGCCGATGCTCTGGAGGGGAAAATCGACCTGATTGTCACAAAATCGGTCAGCCGCTTCGCGAGAAACACCGTAGATAGTCTTTCGACAATCCGACAGCTAAAGGAGAATGGCACGGAATGCTACTTCGAAAAGGAGAACATCTGGACTTTTGACGGCAAGGGCGAGCTGCTCATCACAATCATGTCCTCGCTGGCGCAGGAGGAATCCCGCTCCATTTCCGAGCACGGCACCTGGGGACAGCGGAAACGCTTCTTCGATGGGAAAGTCACGGTTCCGTTCAAACGGTTCCTCGGTTACGAGCGCGGACCAGACGGAAACCTCATTGTCAATCAGGAGCAGGCCGTCACCATCCGGAAAATCTACCAGCTTTTTCTGGAAGGGAAAACTCCCTGCGGCATCGCCACACAGCTGACACGGGAAGGAATAAAATCTCCTGCAGGCAGGGACAAATGGAATCCATCCGCTGTGAAGAGCATCCTTTCGAACGAAAAGTACAAGGGTGATGCCCTGCTCCAGAAAACCTTCACTACGGACTTCCTTACGAAGAAGACAAAAGTCAACGAAGGCGAGATGCCGCAGTATTACGTGGAAAACAACCACGAGGCCATCATTGATCCGGAGACCTTCGAGCTGGTACAGCGGGAACTTGCCAGACGCACCCGTGGGAAGAACCGTCACAGCAGCATCTACATTTTCTCCGGCAAAATCAAATGCGGTCAATCTTGTTTTTCAATCTGTATGCACATATTTTATTCTGCAAAATCCAGAATTTTTTTAAGGCCGCAATTTGCGACCTTAAAGTTTTTGAAATCACAATTCGTGATCTCAAAATCATTTTTCTCCCATACAGATAATCCGTGTCTTTTCCGGGTCGATCTTGTCGCGCTCCAGGATCAGTTCACCGATGGATTCTGCGCGGATCACGCCGCCTGAGGGGTTCAGGACGCTGTCGATGTGGCTGTCGATCTCGGCGTCTACGGTCGAGTACTCAAATGCCAGCGTTGTGTTGAGCAGGCGGCAGTTTTTCATCACCAGATTGTCGATGTAGCACATGCCTTGCAGACTCTCTACCGTGCAGTTGATCAGGGTCAGGTTTTTCGCGTTCCAGCCCAGGTATTCGCCGGAAATAAAGGAGTCGTACACCGTCACATTCTCGCTGTTCCAGAAGGAGTCCTTCGAGAGCAGGCGTGAATGGCGGATCTCGACATTTCTGGCTCCGTCAAAGGAATAATTGCCGTAGAGTGTGAAGTCGCGGACATCCATATCCTCGCAGTTCATGGCAAAATAATCTCCCTTTGCCATCACCTGCTCCAGCCGTATCCCCCGGCAGCTCCACAGGGTCTCGGCGGCATTTGGAAAGGAGACATTCCGGAGTGTGAGGTCGCTGCATCGGCGGAAATTTTTCGGAGCCTCGATCGCGGAATCCTCTACTGTGATGTGGTCTGTATACCAGACGCCGGCGCGTCCCATTTCAAACCAGGTACAGTTTTTCACAGAAATGTTTTTTGCGTACCAGAGCGGATATTTCCATTTAAACATGCACCCCTCCAGCTCGATATTCCGGCTCTCTTTCAGCGGCGACTCGCCGTCGTCAAAAATGGTGTCTCTTATTTTCAGATCATGCCCCTGAAAGAGGGCGCGTTCGCCAGTCAGACGCTTCTGGCAGATTTCTTTCTTTTCTTCCAAAATATTTACCTCCCAAGTCAGATGGGGGAATTCCCCTTTTCTTTCACGCAGACGCGGCATAGGCCGCCAGATGACCTTGCCAGCTTTGCGCGTAAAATATGGGTTGTTTCTATATCCCGCCCCATACTATATAACGTTTGGAAGATTTAAGCAATCATTTTTTAATTCTGATCCAATCCGTTCATGTTCAGACAAATCAGATTGCATCCAGCGTGTCTGCGATATCTGCGATCAGGTCTTCCTTGTCTTCCAGTCCCAGGCTGATGCGCGTCAAATCCGGCCTGCCAAGCCCCTGCGGCAGGCAACAGGAGCTCAGCATCTGCGCGCGATCAGAAAAAATCTGCTTTCCTCCTATGCAGCCGGATGATCAGCTCCGCTCTCGCGGATAATCCTCTCATCCATGTCTCTGGTATCAATCCTCACCCCCTTTTCCCTGGCCCAGCGGCAGACAAATTGCTGCGCGTCCGCCGGAGCCTTCGTATTGTTGACCGCTTTGAGCTGAATGAGAGTCGGTTTCACGAGCCCGTCGTTTCTGCGGGACGCCGTTTTGGGCGGAACGACTTCCATCGTGGCAAATGGTTTGTCACGGTCTTCCCGGCGGCGTAAAAACAAAATGTAGGTTCTCCCTTCTTTCACCGCGTCTGTGTAAATGCGGACACAATGATGCAGTTTCTCGGACTCCTTCACAAGATCCCACATACTGGAAGGAGTGAGTACCTCGTAAACTTCCTCCGTTTTTTCTTCTGAATTGTCCTTGCAATCCTCCTTTCTTTCTTTGCACTCTTCCTTATTTTCGTTACTACTCTGTTCCTTTTCTTTTCGTGCCCGCTTTTTATTTGTATGATCTTGCTCCTTTCCTTTTTGAGTGTGTTTCCTCCCTGTTTCCGCGCGATCCTGCTCTTTTTCTGCTCCCTCCTCTTCTTCTTTGTAATCTGTGGCAAGGCGCGCGTACTCTTCTTTTTCTACAGCCGCCATAAATTCTCTGTTCTGATATTCATTCTTTCGGAGATGATATAACCGAAGCGCGTGATCATGCGCCGCGTCCAGATTTTTGGGAAATCGTCCGTCCGGATAGCTCTGAATCAGCCGGCACATCCGTATATAGTCTTTGTATGTGACATATTCCCGCGAGCCAGAACAGCCGGAAAGATAGCGAAGTGTCTGTAAAATCAGCCGGTCAGACCAGTCCCCGAAGCCATCGAATCCATTCCCGGCTTCCCCGCCTCCGTCGCGGCAGACATCGTTGTAGCGCAGCATATCGTTATAGGCATCGGAAAACTGCTCCACCTGAAGAAATTGCGGCTTTTTCCCGTAAACCTGCGCGTATATGGGCATCATGGCAACAAAAGTATCTCTTGGCAGATCCTGGAGGCGCTTTAAGACTTTTACCGGCAGCCCCATCATCCTGCGGATATCCGTTTCTTCGGCATGAAACCATGGCTGATCGCAAACGAAACGATAAAAGCCGCAGATTTTCCCGAGACCTGCCTTTGCCAAAAGCTCCAGAGAATGGTCATACACTGGAGAAAGCAGCGGAACCAGAGGATTATTGCCGCCCCCTTTTTGATACTCTGCGAGCATAAAAGACGGATATTTCCTGGCGAAACGCTGCAGGATTCCGCCGTAAGGGTATTCCAGAATCTCTATTTTGGGGGCTTTCCAGTTTTTTGCGTATTCGTGCTTCTCTATTCCTTCCAGAAAGGACAGATCCACATGCGGCTCCCGCGACACCAGAAAATCCTTCGAGATGATGATTCTTGATGACGACCACCCCAGGTCCAGCACCAGGAACATTTCTCCTTCTTTTTCAAATTCGCTAACCGCTAGAACAGCAATCTCCTTATTCTCACGGATGATTTCACGCACAGTCCCATTCAGCGGCTCTTCCAGTTCCCGGCGGACATCGTATGTTTTCCGTGAATATCCCCTCTGACGGTAAGTATCCAGAAATGTCCCAAATCTGTGAATATCCATAATTTCCGGAAAGTATTCGTGGATGGCACGCACTCCCCGATCCGGCTGCAGACAGGCCAGGTGCTGCTGGTCGATGAATTTCTTCATCCAGACATCCACGTTGTAAAGACCTTCCTCTTCTATTTCATGGCTGTTCCTGACAAAAGACGCGCGAAAAACCTCCTGCCAGACGCTCCCGCGAAACTTGTCCTCAAACCCCGGCCGATTCCACAGCACCAGCTTCGAAACCAGAAAAATCAGTTTATCGTTCTCTACCAGAAACGAATACGCATAATATAAGCCGTCCTGAACGATCGCCGTAAGATCTTTATCCCAGTGAAATCCGCATTCAGAAGCATGGCGTCTTCGGTTATATTCATCCTGCATGACCGCTTTTCCACATTTGGAACAATAAAGACGTCCCCATTTCTTGAGAAACATTTGATGATGTGTATTAACCATATTCATACCATGATCCTCCTTTACAGGTTTTACATCGCTTACAATGTGAGACGCAGGGCGTGCGCCGCCGCTGATGCCTGCACCGCAAGCAGGCGATTATGCTTGCGATGTTTTCAGACAGATTCTGCTTTGATTTGTTCTTTTTTCATAGACAATCTTCTTACGTGTTTCCTTTTGGGGCAGATCCTTTTCGATATTCAGTTTTCATAGTGCAACATCTTACCCGGCCCTGCGCATCAATCGGATAGGGGAACGTCTTTTTCCCCTATCCGCCTGCGCCAGGCGCGAGCAGCTTTAGCTGCTAATTTCCAAGCGCGCCTGTGTGTAATCGGATAGGGGAACGCTTTTCTCCCCTATCCGCCTGCGCGAGCCGGGTGCGGCTTTAGCCGCAAAACTCCCTCGCCGGGTTATGTCCACAATCTTTGATTGTGGATGTGGGCATCCCACGCTTCGCATGGGATATGCCTTGCCCGGCTCTGTGCATAAAAAATAGATGCCGGTCTAAGACCGACATCTATTCTATATGCGTTCAAATGGTTCCTGAAAAGGGGGGGGATTCCTTATCCCGCCCTCATTTTACCCGGCAGGCAAATCTCCCTTTTGCGTCCAGGCCGGATCTGTCGAATCCGACCAGATCGTGTTCCATCCAATCAAATGCTCAGATCGCGTCCAGCGCGTTTGCAATATCCGCGATCAGATCTTCCTTATCCTCAAGTCCCAGGCTGATGCGGATCAGCTCAGCCGGTACGCCCGCCTCGGCAAGCTGTTCGTCATTCATCTGGCGGTGGGTGGAGGTCGCCGGATTCAAACAGCAGGTCCTCGCGTCCGCCACATGGGTCTCGATCGCTCCCAGCTTCAGCTCGCGCATAAAGATCGACGCTGCCTCCCGGCCGCCCTTCAGGCCGAAGGAGACGACGCCGCAGCCGCCGTTCGGCAGATATTTCTGCGCAATCTCATAATACTTGTCGGTCGGAAGCCCGGAGTAATTCACATATGCCACCTTCGGATGATTATAGAGAAATTCCGCGACAGCCTGTCCGTTTTCCACGTGCTTCGGCATACGCACATGCAGAGATTCCAGTCCAAGATTCAGCAGAAACGCGTTCTGCGGAGACTGTATGGAACCGAAATCGCGCATCAGCTGAGAGGTGCATTTCGTGATAAATGCGCCTTCTTTGCCAAACTTTTCCGCATAGGTAATGCCATGGTAGCTCTCATCCGGCGTGCACAGCCCGGGGAATTTTTCTGCGTGAGCCATCCAGTCAAAGACGCCATGATCGATGATCGCGCCGCCTACAGCCGCGCCATGGCCATCCATGTATTTGGTCGTCGAATGTGTGACAATATCCGCTCCCCACTCGAACGGACGGCAGTTGACCGGCGTCGGGAAGGTGTTATCCACAATCAGCGGCACTCCATGTTCATGAGCCACTTTTGCAAATTTTTCAATATCCAGCACCGTCAGTGCCGGATTTGCGATGGTCTCGCCAAAAACCGCCTTTGTATTCGGCTGGAAAGCCGCATTCAGCTCCTCTTCACTCGCGTCCGGACTGACAAAGGTCGCCGTGATTCCCATTTTTGCCATTGTCACGGAAATCAGATTAAACGTCCCCCCATAGATGGAAGAAGAAGAAACAATATGGTCGCCGCACTCGCAGATATTGAAAAGCGCAAAAAAGTTTGCCGCCTGCCCGGAGGAGGTCAGCATTCCGGCAGTGCCGCCTTCCATCTCCGTGATCTTCGCTGCCACATGATCATTTGTCGGATTCTGCAGCCGTGTATAAAAATAACCGCTCGCTTCCAGGTCAAACAGCTTCCCCATGTCTTCGCTGGTCGCGTAACGAAATGTCGTAGACTGCACAATCGGGATCTGACGCGGTTCCCCATTGCCCGGTGTATAGCCGCCCTGCACGCAGCGCGTGCCAATTCTGTAATCGCTCATTTTAAGTCCTCTCTTCCTGTTTTACGCAGCTGTTTGGTATCCTCACGCAGCTGTGTTTTCCCTGATTTTGTTACAGGTCACATCATGACCAATTTTACGGTACTTCCTTCTCTACTGATGTGAACAATAATTTGATTTTACACGCTTGTCCTTTTCCTGTCAATGATATGAAAATTTTTCTTGACAGAGACTCCTGTTTGGGCTAAGATAAAACATGTGTGTAAAAAACGACCGTGTCCGTTTTAAGCAACCTGTATTCTTGAAAAGTTGGGAGGTGTTCACATTGGCTAATATTAAATCCGCAAAGAAAAGGATTCTCGTTTCTCAGAAGAAACATGACAGAAATAAATCCATCAAGTCTTCTGTAAAGACCGCAATCAGAAAGGTCGAAGCGGCTGTTGCCGCAAATGACAAGGCGGCTGCCGAGGAAGCTCTGCTTGCTGCTACTTCTACGATTGATAAAGCTGCCACAAAGGGCGTTTATCATAAAAATAACGCAGCAAGAAAAGTCTCTCGTCTGGCCAAGGCAGTCAACGGGATGGCTTAATGATTCCTATAGAATAATCGGCAGCTGTGCGGGACAATTCCCCATATCCGTGATGTTCCCAGGCGGTTGCAGATTATACCCCGTAAAAGCAAACAAAATGACCCCCACTGCTGATACCCTCTTATCGGCAGCGGGGGTTTTTCTTTTTATGCACACGGCCGCGTAATGAAATTAGTGGCTTTGCCACTCGCGGCCGGCGCAGCGGATAGGGAAAAGGACGTTCCCTATCCGATTGAAACACGGCCGCGTAATGATATTAGTGGCTTTGCCACTCGCCAGAAAAGCAGATTTTCTCAATCTCTGCCCAGGTTTCGTCTCGCCCCTGACGTGTCTGGGAGGAGAACGGAATGATTACCGTACCCGGACGAAGACGCAGGCCTTCGCGCAAAAGCTTTATCTGATGCGGTACCTGGCTGCGTTTGATCTTGTCAAGCTTGGTTGCCAGTATGATTGGTTCATATCCGTTGCCGCAAATCCAGTCATACATAGTGCAGTCATTGGTGCCCGGCTCGTGACGAATATCAATCAGCAGGAAAACCGCTTTCAGCTGTTTAGACGTATGCAGATACCGCTCGATCATTTTGCCCCATTTTTCTTTTTCCGACTGGGGAACTTTGGCATAGCCATACCCTGGGAGATCCACCAGATACAAAAGATCGTTGACGTTATAAAAATTAATCGTCTGGGTCTTCCCCGGCTGCGCGCTGGTACGAGCCAGTGACTTTCGATTCATCAGCGCATTGATCAGAGAGGATTTTCCTACATTGGACTTTCCGGCAAACGCCACCTCACATTTATCATTTTCCGGAAGTCTGCTTGTAATTCCGCATACCGTTTCAAGGCTTACTTCTTTAATAATCATGTTATTTCCTGTTTCCCCCTGTGCAGCATAATAGTCACTACATTCGTAGTCTCACGCAAATTTAACTCAGCCCGCTTCCACATATATTGTTTTAAGAACCCATTACATAGTTTGCCGCCGCAGATGCTGTCTTAAGATTCAGTGACATGGCTTGCCATCGCATATGCTGTCTTAAGAATCAGTGGCCTGGCTTGCCGCCGCAAGCGCCGTCTTGAGGACATCCGGCATAGTGGCTGCGTATACAAGGCTCAATCCGTCCGTAATTTCAGCGGGTATCTCTTCGATGGCAGGCTTATTCTCCGATGGAACGATCACGGTCGTGATGCCGGCCTGTTTTGCCGCCAGCAGCTTTTCCTTAAGTCCTCCGATCGGAAGTACTCTGCCGCGGAGCGTGATTTCACCGGTCATTGCCACATCGGCGCGTACCGGAATTCTGGTGATCGCGGAGAGAATCGCTACCGCCATCGTAATGCCGGCGGACGGACCGTCCTTAGGCACTGCGCCCTCCGGAATGTGGATGTGAATATCATTCTTTGTGAAGAATTCCGGATCTATTTCATACTCATTGCCCAGGGAACGTACATAGCTGATCGCCGTGCGGGCGGATTCTTTCATCACATCGCCCATCTGTCCGGTCAGCAGAAATTCCCCTTTGCCAGGCATCGTATTCACCTCGATCTGCAGGGTGTCGCCGCCCACACTGGTCCAAGCCAGGCCACGAACGATGCCAATGTCATTTTTCGCATTGCGCCTGAGGATCGTGTTGTGTCGTTTTCCGAGGTATTTTTCCAGATTTCGCCCGGTCACTTTTACAGAAGAAGCGCCATCCTCAAGGATCTCCCTGGCGGCCTTTCTGCAGATCTCTCCGAGTCTGCGCTCCAGCTGCCGGACGCCGGCTTCCCGGGTGTAGCCTTCGATGACAGCCGTCATCGCCGTTTTGGTGATCGTAAGCTGCCCCTTTTTGAGCCCATTGTGTGAGAGCTGCTTTTTCATAAGATGCTCTTTTGCTATATGAAATTTCTCATTCGCAGTATAGCTCGTCACTTCTATGAGTTCCATACGGTCCAGCAAAGGACGCGGGATCGTATGCACATCATTTGCCGTCGCAATGAAAAGGATCTCTGAAAGGTCGACCGGAAGTTCCACATAATTGTCCCGGAAGTGGCTGTTCTGCTCGGAATCAAGCACTTCCAGCAGCGCGGAAGACGGATCTCCTTTATAGTCGCTGCTCACCTTGTCAATCTCATCCAGAAGCATCAGAGGGTTTTTGACCCCGGCCTGCCGCAGTCCGTCTACAATCCGCCCCGGCATCGCCCCTACATAGGTGCGCCGGTGTCCGCGAATCTCTGCTTCGTCCCGGACGCCTCCCAGGCTGATCCGCACAAATTTCTTATCAAGTGCCCGCGCAATCGACTGCGCAATGGATGATTTACCTGTCCCAGGCGGCCCCACAAGACAGATAATCGGGCTGTCTCCTTTTTCCGTCAGGCAGCGCACCGCCAGAAACTCCAGCACACGCTCTTTCACCTTCTCCAGCCCGTAATGGTCCTGATCCAGAATTTTCCTGGCATTTTTCAAATCATGATTGTCTGTGGAAGCCTTTTCCCACGGAATTTCCAGCAAAGTCTCCACATACCCGCGCACGACCGAATTTTCCGCCGAATTCATACCGATACTTTTCAGCCGTTCCGCTTCTTTATTTATTTTTTCTTTAACAGCATCCGGCGCCTGCAGCTTTCCGGCGGCTTCCTGATAATGCCGCACATCCGAGAGAAGGGTATCCTCGCCTAATTCCTCCTGAATGACGCGGATCTGTTCGCGGAGGACATACTCCCGCTGGTTTTTGTCCACGCGCTCCTTTACCTTCTGCTGGATCTCATTCTGTACCTGGATTATCTCTATCTCCCGCGCGAGCAGCGTGGTCAGCAGATTGTAGCGCTCTATCATTTCATCCGTTTCCAGAAGCCTTTGCCGTTCTTCAAAACGCACCGGAAGATGTACACAAGTCGTCAGTGTCAGTTTTTCAAGACTGTGAATTTCCTGAAGTCCCCGCAGCAGCTCCTTGCCGAATTTCTGATTCACCTGTCCATAACGTGCCAGCAGATCTTTCAGTCCCCGCAGCATGGCCTCTTCCTCAATCGCGCTCAGATCCGCCGATACTTCATCCATCGTTTGAATCTGGGCGAACAGAATTCCATTTTCGTCTGATGTGGAAACCAGGCGGGCACGGGTAAGTCCTTCCACGCGCACGCGTATGACATTTTTCGGCAGCTTCGCGACATTCAGAATCTTCGCGGCCATGCCGACTTCGTATAAAGATGGTAAACCCGGATCATTTTCATCCGGGTTTCTCTGCGTCACTAAAAAAATTGTCTGATCTGCGGTCATCGCTTCTTCTATCGCGCGAATAGACTTTTCCCGGCTGATATCAAAACTCAATATCATAGACGGAAATACCGTCAGCGCGCGCAGCGGGATCACCGGCAGATTTCTGATAATGTCTCCCATAACATTCTCTCTTTATCAATCATCACGGCGTAATCTGCGTTTTTTCCTCTTGTGCCATGTGATTTTAATTTCTGGTATTCGCTGCCCTCTCTGTGACAACATATGAACTTCTCGCAAAACATCTCAGTCTGGAACAATCTTTTCGAAAAGCGTCTGATCTCAGGCTGTCTCTTCAAAAAAACCGCGTCTGCGTTTTCTGCGAGGAAGGCTCTCCGGCGAGCGGAACGTCAATTCCGGCTCCTGTGTGCCTTCAATCGTTTCTTTTGTCACCAGACAGGTCGCGATCGAGCGATCAGAAGGAATCCGGAACATCAGATCCATCATCGCCGTCTCCATAATCGCGCGCAGCCCTCGCGCTCCTGTTCTTCTCTTGATCGTACGGTCAGCAATCTCTTCGATCGCTTCCGGCGTAAAAGAAAGCTCCACGTCATCCAGCCCCAGAAGAGCCTGGTACTGCTTCACAATCGCGTTCTTCGGCTCCGTCAGGATGCGGATCAGGCTGTCGCGGTCGAGCTCGTCAAGCGAAACCACGACCGGCACGCGGCCCATAAATTCAGGGATCATGCCAAACTTAATGAAATCCTCCGGCAAGGCTTCTTTTAAAACCTCGCCTACATTTCGGGTGCTGTTCTGCGTCAGTTCAGAGCCAAAACCGATCCCTTTTCGATCCATACGCGCCTCAATGATCTTGTCAAGTCCCTCAAACGCGCCTCCGCAGATAAAGAGAATATCTGTCGTGTCAATCTGTATCAGCTCCTGATGCGGATGCTTTCTTCCTCCCTGCGGCGGTACCGAAGCGACCGTGCCTTCGAGGATCTTTAGCAGCGCCTGCTGCACACCCTCACCGGAAACGTCCCTGGTGATGGAAGCATTCTCCGATTTTCTCGTAATCTTATCGATCTCGTCAATATAAATAATTCCATGCTCCGCTTTTTTTATATCGTAATCAGCTGCCTGAATAATCTTCAGCAGAATATTCTCTACATCCTCTCCGACATATCCGGCCTCCGTCAGCGACGTCGCATCCGCAATCGCAAATGGAACATTCAACAGTCTCGCCAGCGTCTGGGCAAGAAGAGTTTTACCGCTGCCGGTCGGTCCGAGCATCAGAATGTTGCTCTTCTGGATCTCGACATTGAGATATCTCCCGCTCGTGATCCTTTTGTAATGATTATATACAGCTACAGCCAGGGCCTTTTTCGCGTCATCCTGTCCGATCACATATTCATCCAGAAATTCTTTGATCTGAGCAGGCCGCTGCAGATTAATCGCGTCCGGGTCATCGCCCATATATTCGTCCGCGAGCTCTTCCTCCACAATTTCAGCGCAGATATCAATGCACTCGTCACAGATATAAACTCCGTTCGGACCGGAAATCAGCTTGCGCACCTGATCCTCCGTCTTGTTGCAGAAAGAGCATCTGACTTTCTCCATGATTTTTCCCGGCATATCTCCACCTCTTAATTATTATGATAAGCGACGTGAGTCATTTTTCATTGCGCCGCCTAACGCGCGAACCGCAAACCATAACTATTTCGGCACGGCTCAACGCGCCGTCTTTTATGATTTGTGTTTCACACGTTATCTGGCACAATCTGCACATATTACTATCGAACAGTTTCCTACCGTGAAGTAACCACTTCGTCAATCAGACCATAGGCCTTCGCCTGCTCGGCACTCATAAAATTGTCTCTCTCTGTATCAGCCGCGATCACTTCCAAAGGCTGCCCGGTATTGGCCGCCAACATTTCGTTCAGCTGCTGCTTTGTCTTCAGAATCCTCTCAGCGGCAATCTTAATATCCGTCGCCTGTCCCTGAGCTCCGCCGGAAGGCTGATGGATCATGATTTCCGCGTTCGGCAGTGCATAGCGCTTACCCTTAGCTCCGCCCGCGAGCAGAAACGCCCCCATACTGGCAGCCATACCCATGCAAATCGTGGATACATCACACTTCACATAATGCATCGTATCATAGATAGCCAAGCCCGCCGGTACCGAACCTCCCGGGCTATTGATGTACAGATGAATATCCTTATTCGGATCCTCCGACTCCAGGAAAAGGAGCTGAGCGACGATCAGGTTCGCGCTTACGTCTGTTACTTCCTCTCCCAGGAAAATAATCCGGTCTTTCAGCAATCTCGAATAGATGTCATAGGAGCGTTCCCCTCTGCCCGTCTGTTCAATGACATATGGTACAAAGCTCATGCTTTTCATCCCCCTTATTTAAGAACCGTCAGTGACAAATCCCTTCACGTTTCTTTTCTGGGCCGCCAACAACGGAGCCCTTTGCGTTTTTTTCAGGATCGTCAGCAGCAGATTATGTTACTCTTCCTGTGCGTCCTCAGACTCTGCATCGTCCGGGTCCGCCATGGTCTGATTGCCGTCAGACGCGGCATCCTCGGCGCCATCGACAGCAATTTCCTCTATTTCTTCGTTCTCCTCGGGAGCATCCACTTCAACAGCGGAATCAGTAATCAACGCAACCGCGGCCCGGATCTGCAAATCGCGCGTCACCTGCTCGATCCCGTACTCTCCCAGGTTCTCTTTCAGCTTGTCAAATTCCATCTTGTAAGATTCTGCAAGGTTATGAATTTCTTCATCGATCTGCTCTTCGCTGATTTCAATTGTCTCTGCTTTCACAACTGCTTCCAGCACAAGAGTCGTTCTGATACGGCGTTCCGCGTCCGGTCTCATCTGGGAACGCAGCATATCCACTGTCATGCCTGTAAACTGCATGTACTGCTCAAGCGTGAGCCCCTGAGACTGAATCCGGCTCGCGAAATCATCCATCTGGCTCTGCACCTGCTCATCAATCATCGGTGAAGGCACATCGATCTGCGCGTTCGCAACGGCTTTTTCTACTGCTTTATTTTCTTTCGCGCGTTTCGCGTCTTCTGTTTTCTTTTCCAGAAGCTTTGAACGAACATCATCTTTGTATTCTTCTAATGTATCAAACTCTGAAACATCCTGCGCGAAATCGTCGTCCAGATCCGGAAGCTCTTTCCTGGTAATCTCATTTACCGTGCATTTAAACACTGCAGCCTTTCCGCGAAGCTCCTCTGCCTGATAATTCTCCGGGAATGTGACGGAGACTTCTTTTTCCTCTCCAATCACCGCGCCAACCAGCTGCTCTTCAAATCCGGGGATAAAGCTTCCCGATCCGATGGTCAGCGGATAGTCTGTGCCTTTCCCGCCTTCAAACGCTTCTCCATCCACAAAGCCCTCAAAATCAAGCTTCACTGTATCACCATCCATAACAGGACGGTCATCGACGTCAATCACGCGGGAATTCTGCTCGCGCTCTTTTTCGATTTCCGCGTCCACATCCGCTTCTGAAATCTCGACCGGTGTACGGGTGATCTCAACTCCCTTATAGTCGCCGAGGGTCACTTCCGGTCTCAGTGCTACTGTTGCAGTAAAAATAAATGGTTTGCCCTCTTCAATCTGAACAACATCAATCTCCGGACGGGATACAACCGTCTCCTCACATTCCTTCAATGCCTTCGGATATTCACTGTTGATCACGCTGTTCGCGGCATCCTCAAAGAAAACGCCTGCGCCGTAAAGCTTCTGAATCATCTTGCGCGGAGCCTTTCCTTTACGGAAGCCCGGAACATTGATCTGATTTCTCCGGGCTTTGTATGCTTTATCAAGCTCGGCGATAAATGTTTCCGCCGAAACTTCAATCGTAAGCTTAGCCATATTATTTTCCAGTTTTTCTACTTCAACACCCATTGTACCGTGTTCCCGCCGCTAAACCGCGTCTGGCTGGTTATAGCAGCTTTTCCTTTCTTTAAATTATTATTTTTCAAAGATCTGATTTACAGTCATTTGAATCGCAGTCATTTTTCAAGTATAGCACAGCACTGTTAAAAAGACCAGACCTTTTTTTGCTTCATCCCGGCTTTTTCACGGCTTTTTCACGGCCTTTTCGCAGCTTCTTTTCGCTATTTTAAGCCGTAGTATCCTCATTTCACTTATTTCCTGCCTGATAAACAATCGATTCAGCCAGCTGATCAGCCGCAGTCTGCCCCCGCAGTTGCGCGACAAGTGCCAGGCCAAAGGGAATCGCAGTCCCCATCCCACGACTGGTCGTCATGTCTCCGCTCATCTCCACCGGGTTTTTCGTTGTATGTGCCCCGGTCAGCTGATCCTCCAGCCCCGGATAGCATACAGCCTGATGATCCTTCAGCAGCCCCAGGCCTCCGAGTACTGTCGGAGCCGCGCAGATGGCGGCAATCTTTTTACCAGCCGCAGCCTGCTTCTTCAGCAGTTCTGCCAGACCAGCATGCTCTGCCAGGTGTGTGGTCCCAGGCATCCCGCCAGGAAGCACAAACATCCGCGCCGCGTCCGGATCAATTTCGTCAAACAGCAAATCCGTCCTGACTTCAATACCATGGCTTCCTTTTACCATCCTGCTCTCTGTTATGGATACCATTTGTATCGATATCCCTGCTCTGCGCAGCAAATCCACCACAGTCAGGCCTTCAATTTCTTCAAAACCATCCGCGAGAAAAATATATACTTCTGTCATCCT